>DASXFH010000325.1:0-7381 GCA_036489655.1 Acidobacteriaceae bacterium
CTTCTGATGGTCGTTGTCAATCGCCGCAATCCCCGTCATCAAACGGTCGTTCCACACCATGAAGGCCATGCGCGCCCCCCATTCTCCCCGCAGGCGGGCCGCTCCTCTGCCTGCTTCTCCCTTCGCTTATCGGCAGGCCGCACACTTCAGGTGAGAGCATCGCAAATCCATCTTCCACATTGGTTTCGGGAGACTGATCCCATGAAATCCGGCCGCTGGGCGCTGATTACACCGCCGCCAGCTCCTCGACCGGCTCCGCCTGCGGCGTGAACGGCACATGGTCTGCCCTTCAGATGGCCTTCACCGCCGGACGCGCCGTCAGGGGACCCGACGGCAGGCCGCCGCCCGGCGCCACCCACTGCCCCACCATCAGGAAACCATCCAGCCCCGGCAGCGTCTGCGGCAGCGGACGCCAGCGATCCCCCGGCTCCACCAGCCAGCCCTCCATCGTGCCCTGCCAGTTGCCCGTATGGCGGATCACCGAGGCAGGCGTCGAGACATCCATCGCCTCAATCGCCATCCGCACGCCGGGAATCCGCCGCTCCAGCACGGCCAGCACCGCCTCGGCCACGCGATGCTTCTCCGCGTAATACTGCGGCGGATCGCTCGCCCGCAGGTCGGCCCAGTAGCGGGAATTGCGTGTGGGCAACAGGCAGGTCACCGCCGTTTTCCCGGCCGGCGCAAATGTGGGATCGAAGTGGAAGAACCGGAACCCGATCACATCCTGCCCCGTCCCCGGATCCACCGACAGCGGCTCATCCAGAACCAGACTCAGCATCGGTGGCTGGTCGTGCAGATCCATTGCCACCCCCAGAGAGACCTGCACATACGAGGCGAACAGCGGACGCGTCTCATACCGCTCCCGCAGTGCATCGGGCAGATACCGCGCGCTCAGCAGGTCGTACAGGGTCGCGTGCCCGTCCGCCGCCGAGAGGATCCAGTCGCCCTTCACGCGCTCGCCGCCGGCCAGATCCACGGCGACAGCGCGGTCGTTCTCCACCACGATCTTCTCTGCCTTCGTGTTGAAACGCACGATGCCGCCCAGCCGTCGAACCGTCCCCTCAATGCCGCGGATCAGGGCCTGCGACCCTCCCAGGCAATACCCCGCGTTCCTCGAATGCATCCACGCCAGCGAAAACAGGATCGCAATCACACTCATCCGCCCAATGTCGCCGTCGGAAAAGAACCGGCGCAGCAGCGGATCGGTAAACCGCCGCCCATACTCCTTCCCGCTCATCCGCGAGAGCCGGCGCAGCAGGGGAAAGCGCGGCAGATCCTGCAGCAGAGGCAGCCAGTTCTCCGCCAGACCCTCCGAGGGATCGAGCATGCGGAAGCGGCTCAGGTTCCGCACCGCGTCGGTGAATTCCCCGATGGCCGCCGCGTCCCGCGGGGCGCGCTTCAGCAGAGCCATCTCCAGCCGGTCCATATCGGTGTAAATCGTCAGGCCGTTGTCGCCGCGCTCCGTCTCGATCCGCACAAAAATGTCGGGATCGACGAAGGTCAGCTGGTCGATGTCCAGCAACTCCCGCCAGCGCTCGTGGAAATCCCCACCCGGACGCGAGCCCACCAGCCAGTGCAGGCACGTCTCAAAGGTGTAGCCGCCGCGCACCCAGCTCATGGCGAGGCCGCCGGCCTGGCTATTGCTCTCCAGCAACTCCACCGCATAGCCGCAGCGCAGTGCGTAGACGGCGGCGCTGAGGCCGGCGATGCCGCCGCCAATGATGACAATCTTTTTCTTCGCATCCATGCTCTTCGCATCCATGTTCTTCGCATCCATGGCACGCTCCCTCGCTCACCGCTGTTCAGGCGACACATTTCCCGACGGACCCGACCGGAGCGGCAACGGAGGAAGAGAACGGGACAGCAGGCCGAGCCAGGAAGTACGGCAGCGCCTGCAGGGTAGCGCGATCCGGAAGCGGCGCGCGGTGACCCGAGTCACAAGGCGCGGCTGTCATCCCGAGCGAAGCGCCGGGCGAAGATCTCTCCAGCGGTGCAGGATGCCTCCCGGCGCGCAGCGGCCGAAAAGGATCCGAAGCGGTGCGCATCTGTCCCGTCATCACCCCCTCCACCCCCGAGCCATCCCCCCGCCCCCATAGTGGGATACCCGCAGGGAACACACCGCAGTAATCTCCTCTCATCCGCAACATGTTGACCGCACCACAAACCGCGGTCCGGGACGAATCCCGCCCTCCAATGTCCCGGACCGCGCCCTCCTCCGCAGCGGCGCGCGCGTTCAACCGCGTCTTCCGCCTGCCCACCGTCTTTGCCACCCTGCTGGTCGCGGCGCTCGTGTACCTCACCGTCTCCGGCGGCAAAGTCGTCACCGCCCTCGCCGACCCCGACATCTGGTGGCACCTGCGCGACGCGCAACTCCTTGTCCGCTCCGGCCACTTCATCCGCGCCGACTCATTTACGTACACCGTCGCCGGCAAGCCCTGGATCAACTTCGAGTGGCTCGCCGAGCTGCCCTACTATTTTGCCTACCAGCACTTCGGCGATCTCGGCCTCTATTGCGTCTTCATGGTCACTGCCGCCGCCATCCTCGTCGGCATCTACTACCTTGCCTGCCTGCGCTCCGGCAACTGCAAGGCCGCCTTACCCGCCGCCTTCATGGGGTTCATCTTCTCCTCTGTCTCCCTTGCCCCCCGCACCCTGCTCTTCGGATGGCTGCTGCTCGTCCTCGAGCTCGCCATCCTCTGGAACTACGAGCGCGGCCGCGACTGCGCCTGGGCTCTGCCTCCGCTTTTCCTGCTCTGGATCAACACCCACGGCTCCTGGTTCATCGGCTTCGTTCTCTTTGGCGTCTGGCTGGTCTGCGGCTTTGCCCGCTTTGAAACCGGCTCCCTCGTCTCGGTTCCTTTTGCGCGCGGCCAGGGGCGCAAGCTCCTCGCCGTGGCCGCCGCCTCCTTCGCCCTTCTCTTCGTCAATCCCTATGGATGGCGCCTGGTCGCCTATCCTCTCGATGTCGCCTTCCACCAGAAGCTGACCCTGCAGTTCATCGCCGAGTGGGGCTCGCTTGACTTCCACTCCGCGCGCGGCAAGATCGTCCTCGCCACCTTCCTGCTGCTCGCCATCCTGCAGCTTCTCCGCCCGCGTCGATGGACCCTGCGCGACCTCGCCTTCACCGTCATCGGCATCTATGGAGCGGTCACCTACGTCCGCTTCATGTTTCTCGCCGGAATCCTGATCGCTCCGCTCCTGGCCATCTCCCTGACGCCCTTTTTCAGGCCCTACAACGAGCCCGACGACCCCCGCCGCGCCAATGCCGTCTCCATGGCCATCCTGCTCGGCGTCATCGTCTATCTTTTCCCCAGTGCGCAGAAGCTCCATGCCGGGATTCTCACCGGCTATCCGGAGAAGGCGATCCCGTATGTCCGCTCCCTGGCGCCCCAGGCCAATACGCCTGGCCACCGCCTGCTGACCACCTTTAACTGGGGTGGGTTTTTCGAGTGGCACGCTCCCCAGACGCCGGAGTTTGTGGACACCCGTGTGGACATCTTCGTCCACGAAGGCGTGCTCGCCGACTACATCTCCGCCATGAAGCTCCAGGACCCCGAAGCCATCTTCGACAAGTACGGCATCGAGACTGTCCTGCTCGAGAAAAAGAAGGACGTCGCGATGGTCACGCTCCTCAGCCGCACCCCCGGCTGGCACAAGACCTACGATGACGGTCTCGCCATCGCCTTTCAACGCGACAAGGACTGATTTCTGAGAACGACATCGATCATCGAAACAGCACCGGAGAACGGTCGCCTGCCGCTGTCGCAGGCAGACAACAGGCAAATCCAGTGGATCGTGCGGGCGCTGCTGATCGGGCTGCTCTGCGCGATCCCGGGAATCTACTGTATTCAGGCGGCCGGCAATGCAGTGGTCGACCCCGATGTCGGATGGCAGCTCCGCACCGGACAATGGATCCTTCAGCACCACGCCTTTCCCCGAGCGGATCCCTTTTCGCGCACCGCCGGCGGCAGTCCCTGGCAGGCTTACAGCTGGCTCTTCGATCTGATCCTGCTGGGCGCCTGGCGCTGGCTCGGCCTCAAGGGCTTCATGGTCCTCACCGGCGTGCTCATGTCTCTGGTCACGGCAGCCCTTTATGCGATGGTGAGCCGCTGGCAGCGTGATTTTCTTCTGCGCGGCGTTCTCACACTGGCGGCCATGTTCTGCCTGGCGCGCCTGTGCACGCCGCGGCCCTGGCTGTTCAGCATGCTGTTCTTTGCCATCGAACTCTGCATTTTGATGGAGACGCGCCGCCAGGGGCGCAGCCGTTTGCTGCTCTGGCTGCCCCTCTTATTCGTCTTCTGGGCCAACATCCACATTCAGTTCATCGACGGACTGGTGATCCTGGGCATCGCGGCCCTGGAGCCCCTGCTGCTGCGCTGGTGGAAGTCACCCATCCCCAGTGCCTCTGCCCGCGCTCTCTGGCTCACCTTCGCCGGTTGCGTCGCTGCGCCCTGCCTCAATCCCTATGGCCCCCGTATTTATGAGATCGCCTGGAAACTTGCATCGCAGCCCGGAGTCCTGAAGACCGTCAGCGAAGAAGGCGCTCTCACCTTCCGCTTCTCCGGCGACTTCCTGCTTCTCTTCCTGGTGCTGGCTGCCGCCGGCGTGCTGTTTCGCTACCGCCATCTGGCGCCCTTTGACACGCTGCTCCTCGCCGCATCGGCGGTGCTGTCCTTCCGCTCCGGGCGTGACGCGTGGATCGTCGACTTTGTCGCAGTCGCTATTCTCGCGGCCGGTTTGCCGGAACGCTACAGTGGGAATGATCGCAGAGCACCCCTCTGGACGCCGGCCCTGAGCGGGGTCACTCTGCTCGTCGTTCTCGTTCTCAGTACGACACTCACGAGGCAAACCAACCAAAACCTCCAGCAGCGGCTGGAAGGGAAGATGCCGGTTCGTGCCGTGGAATTCATCCGGCAGCATGCCGAGACCGGCCCGCTGTTCAACACATACGACTGGGGCGGTTTCCTTATCTGGCAGCTGGGCGAGCCGGTCAGCATCGACGGCCGCGCGGCGCTTTATGGAGACGCGCGCATTGCCCGGTCGATTGCCACCTGGAGCGGCGGCCCGGCCTGGGCCCAGGATCCGGATCTCCGCTCGTCGGGCGTTGTGATCGCTCCCCACTCTGCGGCGCTCACTCAGCTTCTGCGTACGGACCCGCACTTTGCCGTTGCCTGGGAGGACCCGGTTGCGACGGTCTTTGTGGCTCGAAAGCAGAAAGACGCCCCGGATGAGAACTCCGCTTCGGCCAGGGCGCTCCCACCAGGCACGGATCACCGCGGCGCCTCGCCGCGCTAGGCTCGTGCCGGTCACGACGAGGGTTTAGGATCGCGCTTCAGCGGAACAAGAGGGGCTCAACCCGCTTACCCACCGCAGATGCGAAAGGGTGGAAACTCTGAGCAGGAATCGTCACTTGCTTTATATACTAAGCAATTAGCTTGATTGTAGATTAATTGCGTTGTATATTGAGCATTATGTTGCCTCTTACCTCGATTGCCGAGCAGATTGCCTCCAGGAGGAAAGCGCTGCGCCTGGGCCAGGCGGTCCTGGCAAAAAGGGCCGGAGTCAGCCGGTCCACCGTTGACGCGCTTGAAAACGGGCGCCTGGGTGAGCTGGGCTACTCCAAAGTCAATAGAATCCTGGCGGTCCTTGGACTGGAACTCAGCCTGCGGGAAGCCACCGTCCGCCGGCCGACCCTCGAGGATCTGATGGAAGAGGAAAAGGATGATCAGGATCTGGACCGACGCAGCTGAAGCGGGATTGCTGGACCGTCGGGGTCCGCGCGGCAGCACCTTCCTCTACCAGCCCGGAACGCTTGCCGCCCGCGCCGTGTCGGTGACCATGCCGGTGCGGCTGTCTTCCTGGGACCAGCCGTACGGGCTGCCTCCCATCTTCGAGATGAACCTGCCGGAAGGGGTTCTGCGCGAGCGGCTCCGTCTGGCATTTGCCAAGGCGACCGGCACCTTTGACGAATTCGATGTGCTGACCCTGGTCGGGCGTTCGCAGGTGGGCCGCATCCGGTACACCGGCGACAACGAGCCGCTCAGCGAAGATGTGCCTTTTCAGTCGGTTGACGAGATTCTGGAAAAGAGCCGCGGCGGCGACCTGTACCGGTATCTCCTTGAGAAGTTCGCTACCTTCTCCGGCATCAGCGGGGTGCAGCCGAAGATTCTGGTGCGCGATGAGGGCGCCTCGGTTCCGCTCAGCCAGTCGAAGGCCCGGCTGTCGGAAAGCTACCGCGGCGCGACCCACATCGTGAAGTTCTGGGATCAGAATGAGTTCCCGCAGCTCGCCGCGAATGAGTATTTCTGCCTCAAAGCGGCGGAGAGATGCGGCCTTGAAGTGCCGCGCTATCGGCTCGCCGAGGACGCGCTGGCGCTGGTCATCGATCGCTTCGATCTCCGTCCCGATGGAACCTATCGCGGCTTTGAGGATTTCTGTGTGCTGAACGCTCGCCGCACTGAGGAGAAATACCGCGGCAGCTACGAGACCTCGGTCATGAAGCGTTTCGCGCAGTTCGCCAACTCGACGCATGTGGGCGAGGATCTGGAGCGGCTCTTCACCCTGATCGCGCTCAACTGCGCCCTGCGCAACGGGGATGCGCACCTGAAGAACTTCGGCATTGTTTATGACGACGTGGAGGGCGAGGCGCGTCTGGCTCCGGTCTACGATCTGGTGACCACCGCGGTTTATCTCCCCAGCGACAGCATGGCGCTCACGCTCAACGGCACCACGAAATGGGCGAGCGCAAAAGAGCTGCAGCGCCTGGGGGAGACGCGTCTGGGTGCGTCGCCCGCCCGGGTGCGCGCCATTCTTGAACGCGTGGCCGAAGCGGTTGCCGCGACCTCCGCCGACCTGCCTCCCTATATAAGACAGCATCTGGAATTCGCCGAAATCGGCCACCGCATGCTGCAGGAGTGGGAGAAGGGCGTGGCGCAATCGCTGGCGCAGGGAAGCCGGCGGATTGATTCGTGAACCATGGCAAGACGCCGCGTCGTCTATAGGCTCAGTCCTCGATCACGAACCGCGCTATCATCCTTCCATGGCGACGATCCGCATCTCGGAAGCCGAAGCGGCCCGCGATTTCGCGGCCCTGCTGGCTCGCGTCCGTGCCGGAACGGAAGTGATCATCGAAAGCGACCTGCATCCGGTCGCTGTACTGCGGCTCGCCGATGACGAGCCGCGTCCGCGTCTTCTGTCTGAGTCCATCGCTTTGGCGAGAGAGCATGCACGCACCCTCGGAGACGAACCGAGGATGGATCCGAAATTTGCTGCCGATCTCCGGGAGATCATCGAGAGCCGAAAGCCCTGGACCCCATCCGCATGGGAGTAATCCTGGATTCCAGCATCCTCATAGCGGGCGAGAGGCAGAATGACAGCGTCG
>DASXFH010000364.1:0-3936 GCA_036489655.1 Acidobacteriaceae bacterium
TTCAGGGGAGCCACCCGGCTCCCCTCTTTTCATGCGTAGGTTTTGCGATTGCCTCGCGCATCTTTCTACGCCTGCGGCACATGCTCCAGCAGCCGCCGCCACGTCTTCTGGTTCTTGCGGTAACTCTTCTTCAAATCTTCAAGAATGCGATCGAAATCCGCGTGGGAATGCAGCCGCTGCCATGCCGGGTTCTTGGAAAACCATGGATAGTTCTCGTTTCCCAGGTAGATTGCGCGGCGCAGCCAGTGCAGCGCCTCACTCTCATCGCCTTCCACCGCAAAGTACGTCGCCAGCCGGTACGCCATCTCGCTGTCCGCCTCCGCCGCCGACAGCGAATCCTCTTCGATCAGCGACGCCGCTTTCTCCCGCTGCCCCACCTGCACATAGCACAGCGCCAGCGTCGGGAAGGCGATGCGCATCGAATCGTCCTCGCGGATCACCGCCTCCAGCAGCGCGATCGCCGTTGCCAACTCGCCCTTGCGCATGTGCTGGTACGCCAGCGATGTCCGCAGCAGCGAATGCTTCGGTTCCAGCGTCAATCCCTTCTGCAGCTCTTCCTCCGCCAGCTCCAGTTGATTCTGGTACTGATACACCCGTGCGCGATGGTTATAGATCGCCGGCGCATTCGACGGGTTCAGTTGCAGCGAGCGGTTGAACTGCTCCAGCGCATGCTCGTACATCCCATCCAGCCGCAGCGTGATGCCGGCGATCGAATGCACATTTCAGTCATTGCCGCTGGTGCGCAGCAACTGCTCGATGCCGTGCCGCGCGCTCTCTTTCTCGCCCCGCGACAGCATCATGTATACGCGGTAAAGATTCGCTTCGATCGACCCCGAATCGATCTCCAGCGCCTTGTCGAAGGCGCGACGCGCGCTCAGCAGGTGCATCTGCCCGCCAAAACCGTTGCGCACATACTGCAGATGCACAATCCCCAGCCCGCTCCAGGCCGCGGCAAACTGCGCATCGCGCTCCACCACGCGTTCGAACCCCTTGAGTGCGCGATCCAGATCGCCGCGCGAGCCCGCCCGCGACACAAACGACGACAGCAACGCCCGCGCCTGCAGATATTCCTCGGAGACCTGCTCGCCCAGCCGCGAGGTCCGCATCGAGCGCTCGCCCTGCACGCCGCCGTTCAGCTTCTGCCCCATACCCTGCAGGGTCGCGAAGACCTCATTCGATATCTCCGTCTGCACCGCGATCAGATCGAACGACGCGACTCGGATCGCGCCGCCCGTCCGCACGCTCTGCCCTGCCACATCCAGCAGTTGCCAGTTCAGGTCGAAGCCATCGTCCGAGCGCATGAAATTCCCCGCCAGCACATACCGCGCCAGCAGCCGCTGCCCCAGCGCCAGTGGATCCATCTGTTGCACGGAGAGCGGCAACTGCATGAGCGCGCTCGATGGCCGCACCACCAGAGAGGGCATTCGCGCCAGCCGCGCCGCGATGGCATCCGCCAGCGCAAAGCCATACATCGGCGACGATTCCTCCGCGTGCCCCGTCCCCTTCACGGGTCCTAGATTGCGAAACGGCAGCACCAGGATGCTGTTCTCCTTCGCCTGCTCGTCCGCCGACTCGCGAAAGCGTTCCGCCAGCATCGACAGCATCCCGGTCGAGCGCTTCTCCCGCTCCGCCGGCGGCACATTCGCCGGAACATCGAATGGCAGCCCAGCCGCCTCGAACTGCTTCGTGCGCATGATCGTCTTCAGCGACTCGCGCACATCCGCGGCCGATGCGTACCGGTCCGCCGGATTCTTCTTCAGGCAGCGGTCGATCACGCTCGCCAGTTCGTCCGGCGTCTCCGGACAGCAGTTTTTCAAGGATGGTGGATCCGCAAACTGGATCGCGCGCACACCCTGCAGCTCCTCCAGGTCCGGCCGCACGAAGGGATGCCGTCCGCTCACCAGCTCGTACAGAATCACGCCGAAGGCGAATAGGTCGCTCTGCACGCTGCTCTGTCCGGTGACGAACTGCTCCGGCGCCATGTAGGCCAGCGTGCCGCCACGCACCGAGTAGGTGGCCGTCGCCGCGCCCTGCCTGCGACGCGTCGGCTGCGCCGGATCGAACTCCGCCTCGTCCAAACTCTTCCGCCGCGCCAGGCCAAAATCGAGAATCTTCACCAGTCCGCCATCCGTCAGCATCACGTTGGCCGGTTTCAAATCGCGGTGGTAGATGCCGATCTGATGCGCCGCGTTCAATCCATCCGCAATCTGAATGCCCACCGAAAGCACCAGTTGTACATTCGCCGGTCCTTGCGCAATCACGCGATCGAGCGAGCGTCCCGGCACATACTGCATCACGATGTACGCTTCGTCGCTCGACTCGCCGACTTCATAGATGGCGCAGACGTTCGGGTGTTCGATCGCGGAGGCTAGCCGCGCCTCGCGCAGCACCGTCGTCCGCATCTGTTCGATGGCGAGCGACCCGCGCTTCAGGATCTTCAGCACGACCGGCCGCATCAGCAGCGTGTCGTTGGCCAGGTAGACCACACCGCTGCCGCCGGAGCCCAGCTTTTTCAGAATTTCGTAGTGTTCAATCTCGCGCCGCTTCATCCGCTCCGCCGCTTCATCTGGTTTCAGTGTAGCGGGCGAGACATGAGGAAATTTCTGTGCAACGACGCGTCAGCGCAAATGTTCACGGAGGAATGCGAGCGTCCGCTCGCGCGCCCGCATCGCACAGGATGCGCTGTAGCCCGCACTTCCGGGGCGGTTGAAGGCATGTCCAGCCGGATAGCGATGGATCTGTACCTCGCGGTGCGCCTCCGCGATCTTGTCCACATCGCTCACCGGAATATGAGCATCCTGCTCGCCGAAATGCAGCATCACCGGCACCTTCGGCCGCTCTCCCAGGTAGCGCGTGATCTGTCCGCCGTAATAACCCACCGCCGCGTCGATCGGCAGCCGCGCCGCGCTCAGCCATGCCAACGTGCCACCCAGACAATAGCCCACGACCCCTACACCTCTGACGTTGAAGCCGCGAAGCCAATCCACCGCGGCGGCAATATCGTCCACAGCACGCTCGGAATCAAACTTTCCGGCAAGCTGCATGCCTCGCTGCATGTCGGCAGCCTCATATCCCAGATCGACGCCCGGTTCGATCCGGTCGAACAGTGCGGGCGCAATCGTCACAAATCCATCGTCCGCATAGCGCTCCGCCACTTCGCGAATGTGCGCGTTCACACCGAAGATCTCCTGCACGATCACCAGTCCAGCCGTCACCGGCACGCCCGGCTGCACCGCGTACGCATCTAACGTGTGACCATCCTTCGCATGAAGCCGCACAATCTCGCCCATCTGTCCTTGTCCTCCTGATATCTGATCCTCGTCTTCCGATCCTAGTCCTGTGATGCGTACCGCAGGACGCGCGGCCCGTAGCGACTTACTTCAGCGGACGCTCGGTTCCCTCCACACGGCTCGCTACCAGCCGCCGCGGCCGCCGGCCCATGATGTACATCACCAGCCCGAAGACGAACATCAGGCTGCCCCAGATGAGGTTGATGTTCATGTCCAGCGACTTCTCGTAGATCGCGCTGCCCCGCGTGAACAGGCCATACACCGCCATCAGTCCGCCCGTCACCAGAAACATCAGCCCCAGCGGTATCCGGATATCCAGTCCCATCGCGATCTCCTTACGCGCAAATCATCACGCGAAAATCAGATTCAAAGCCACCGCCATCGCCAGCACCACCCCCGCCAGCGTCACCGGCCGCTTCCACCAGGGCAGGTCATGCTCCTCCGGCTTCGGCGTCAGCGAATACACCAGCCCCACCAGCTCGCGCTCCTCGCGCGGCTTGGTCAGCACGCTCACCACCAGCGTCACGATCAGGCACACCAGAAACGCCCAGATTGCCGTCCAGAAGTTCTGCGCCATCTCACTCGGATAACGGTGCAGCACGCCCAGCCAGCCGCCCTTCACGCTCACGCCCTCGCCTACCGGCAA
>DASXFH010000406.1:0-13588 GCA_036489655.1 Acidobacteriaceae bacterium
CGGGCGACGTCTTTGCCAAGGATCGCGATCAGCTCGTCGCGCACGATCTTCACCACCTGCTCGGTCGGCGACAGAGAGGTCATCACCTCCTGGCCCATCGCCTTCTCGCGGATGTGCTCGATCAGCTCCTTAACGACGCTCAGGTTCACGTCGGCTTCCAGCAGGGCCACGCGGATCTCGCGGAGCGCCTCCTGCATGTTTTCTTCGGTAATGGCGCCCTGACCGCGAAGGTTTTTGAAGGCGCGCTGCAGTTTGTCGGAAAGGTTCTCAAACATAAGGTGGACTCTCAGTTTACCGGACAGACCGCCCAGGCGGCTGCGCCGCGCGCCCTGGGCCCGGCCGGCGCTGGGATGACCCTGGAGCCGCGAAGGCGCCTCACCCCCCCGGTAGCCCCCGAGTCGACTCCGGACCCCGCCACAGCATCCCACCAAATATGGATCCAGCGACGGGCGGTAGCTCTCTTAAACGACCGAAGGACCCGAATTTCACGGCGGTCGTCGTGGCCAGCGTTGTGGTGCTGCTGCTGCTCTTTGTGGTGGCGTGGTTCGTGGTTATGCGGCACGGGCGCAAAATGGTCCCCGCGGCGCATACCGATCACCAGCCAAACGCCTCATGGTCGATACCGAAGAACGCCGTGCCGCCCACGCTCCGCCAGGTCTGATCCCGAAGGCTCACGGGGCGGCAGGCATCTCGACGCCGAAGCGTGAGCGGGACCATGAGTGCCTGCCGGAGTTCCGGTCCGTCCAGGAGTGTTCAAGCCAGGCCCTTCCCAATTTCGCTCATGTTCCGATCCGGGCCACAACCGTGACCCTGGGCGTCCATTCCTGTCCGAATTGCCGCCAAAGCGCTCTCTCCCGCCGATACCTTCAACAGCGGGTTCCACCCGCCCCCGGAGATCGGAATGCGGAAGGTCGGGAGAGCGAAGTTGGCTGTCGCCGTTCTGTTCTGCCTGGGCCCGTGTGCCGGCTTCGGACAGCTCATTTCTGCCCCGCAGCCCAGCCTTACCGTCGCGTCTTCGCATCTGCCCGACTGGGACCTGAATCCCCTCCCCGGCACTCTTCCGCACAGTTTTCCTGGCGCGGTTCCCGCCGCCTTTATAGTTCGTCCGCTGAGGCGGCGCACGCCCGTTCCACCCTTTCTTGCCAGCCGCTGGAACCGAACCCTGGTGGCCGCCGACTTCGGCGTGCGCATGCTGGACGCGTTCAGCTCCTGGATGGATCGCCCGGCCAATTGCCGCTATTGCGCTCCGGAGGTCGTTCTTCCCCAGGCCTGGTCCAACAGCCTGCCGACCATGCTCGTGTTCAGCACCACGGTTAGCGCAAGTGTGGACTTGTCCGCACGTTTTCTCTGGCGGCGACATCACGCCCGCCTGGCGCGCATCGTTCTGCTCAGCGACATGGCCGGCGACGGCGAAGCCGGCATCGGCAATGTGCGGGTCTACGCCCGGGCACAAAGGTATGCAGCGGCGGTGCGGGCGAGAAGCGCAGCTGCTTCTTCGCACCCCTGAAAAGGACCGGAGGGAAGGCGCTGTCTGGACGGCAAGTCCTCACTCGGCGCGGAGGGCTTCCATGGGCTGGATTCCCGAGGCTCGCCGCGCCGGGAGCCAGGCCGCCAGCAGGCCTGCCAGCACGACCACGCCACAGACCAGCCCCATCACCGCCGGATTGCGTCCGCTCACGCCATAGAGCATCGAGCGCAGCACGGGCGCCAGAGCCAGGGTCGCACCCAGACCGATGGCGGTTCCCGTCCCAATCAGAACCGCGGCCTGTCGCAGCACCATCGCCTGCACGGCGCCGCGTGCGGCTCCCAGCGCCAGACGCACGCCAATTTCGCGCGTCCGGCGCGCCACGGAGTACATCATGACTCCATAGAGGCCCACAACGGTGAGCAGCATCGCCAGGCCGGCGAACGCGCTGAGCAGCACCATGGCAAACCGGGGCTCGGCCAGCTGCATCCCGATCCGATCGCGCATGGGCAGCACATCGGTGACGGGGATATCACGGTCCATGGATGCCACCAGGCTGCGCACCTCCGGTTCCAGGCTCAGGGGGGCAACGCGCGCCCTCATCGCCGAGTACATACAGCACCAGTTGGGGAGTTGGCTGGCCGGCAGATAGTACATCGGATCCATGGACCGGTCGGTGGCGCGGGTCCGGATATTCCCCACTACGCCGACAACGGTGCGCCATGCCGGAGGCTGGGAGGGTCCGCCGCTGGTGCCCGGCTTCAGGTTCCTGCCCAGAGGGTTTTCGCCGTGGAAGAACTTCTCTGCGAAGGCCTGGTTCACGATCATCACCTGCGGTGACTGCACGGTATCGCCATCGTTGAAGTCGCGCCCCGAAAGCAGGGGAATCTCCATCGTCCGGAAGTAGCCTAACGACACCACATCCAGCCTCGCACTCTCCAGTTGTCCCTTCGGCAAGGGTCGCTCGGGATTCTCAAAGCTGACGTGCGCGTCGTTGTCCGTCATCGGCAACAGCATCGATCCGCCGGCCGACTCGACGCCGGGCAGCGCGCGCAGCTTTTCGAAGTAGCGCTGGTAGAACTCGGCTCGCGTTTTTGCATAACGCGAATCCGGCGTCTCAAAGAGGAACGTGAGGACGTGATCGGGATTGAAGCCCTCGCTGCTGCGCGCGAGATGGGCGAAGCTGGTTACCAGCAGGCCCGCGCCGGCGGTGAGCACGATGCCCAGCGCTACCTGGCCGATGATGACGAGCGATCCCAGGCGATGCTGTCCGCCGGTATGGCTGCGCCCGCCCTCTCGCAGGGGCGAGAGCAGATCGCCGCGGGCGGACATGAGCGCCGGCACCATGCCGAAGACAACGCCCGCTGCGAGGGAGACGACCAGGGCAAACGCGAGCACCGGCAGATTCACGCCTGCATTGGCCGCGCGTGGCACGCTGCTTCCGATCAGCTGTAACACGGCGGGGGTTGCGGCAAAGGCCAGGCCGCATCCCGCAGCGCCGCCCAGAAGTCCCAGCAGGACGCTCTCCACGAGAAGTTGCCGGACAAGTCTGGAGCGGTTTGCGCCCAGCGCCGAACGCATCGCCATCTCGCGCTCGCGCTCCCGGGCCCGCGCCAGCAGCAGGTTGGCCACATTGCCGCACGCGATCAGCAGGACCAGACCGACCGCGCCGAGAATCACCAGCAGCAGCGTGCGCGTGTCCCCCAGTATCCACGTCAGCTCATTCTGGACGTCGGCAGAGTTGTTTCGGGTATTGGTGTCTGGGTATTTTTTCGCGAGCCGCGCGGCGATGGTCGTCATCTCCGCCTTCGCCTGCGCAATGCTGACGCCGGGCTTCAACCGTCCCATCACCGCCAGCTCATGGTTGCCGCGATTCGCGGTGGCCGCACGCGGCGTGCCATCGTTGTCCACGGCCAGGGTTGTCCAGAAGCTGTTCTGCGGCGCATCCACCGGAAAACGAAACGACGCCGGCATGACCCCGACGATGGTGTAGTCCTGGCCACTCATGTGCATGGTTCGGCCTGCGATGGCTGGATCCGATGCAAACTGCGATACCCACAGCGCATGGCTGATGAGGACTACGCGCACGCCCAGCTTCTCATCCTGCGGACGGAAGCCGTGGCCAATCTCCGGACGTACGCCGAGCAGGGGGATCAGGCCCCAGGCGACGGTCGCACCATCCAGATGCACGGCCCGCTCCATGCCGGTCAGCGTACCCGAGTCACCCTGATACGACACCAGTTGGGAGAAGCTGTGGTTCTGCGTGCGCCAGTCAAAAAAGTCGGGATACGAAACCGCTCCGTCCTCGAGCACCCCGCGCGACCGGACCTCCATCAATTGCTCCGGATGCGCGTAGGGCAGCGGGCGCAGCAGCACGGCATCGACGATGCTGAAGACGGTGGTGTTGGCTCCGACGCCAAGCGCCAGCGTCACGATGACCACCGCCGTAAACCCAGGAGCCTTCTTCAGCTGCCGCAGCGCATAGCGAACATCGCGCAGGAATCCTTCCAGCCCCAGCGCCGCATCCGATCCCAGCGTTTTCTCGCGCATCGTCACGGGGTTCCCAAAGCGCAGCCGCGCCGCTCGCCGTGCCTCCGCCTCGCTCATGCCTGAACGCGTCATGTCTTCAACGGCCATCTCGATGTGCGAGCGCAGTTCGGCGTCAATGTCGGCGTCCACCCGTTCCCAACGAAAGAGATTTCCGATTCGCTGTGTCCATCCCATCGTCCTGCTCCCCCCTCCCTCGATCTTTCAGGAACCCTGCGCGCGAAGCGCAATCGCCTGGACGGCCAGTGCTACTCCATGCGCAAAGCCCGCATGGGATCCAGGCCGGCCGCACGCCGCGCCGGAAGCAGCGCGGCTGCCAGAGCCGCAGCTCCCAGGACCGCTGCGACCGCGGCCAGCACGCGCGGATCCCATGGGCTGACCCCGTAAAGCTGGCTCGCCATCAGGACGCCCGTCCCAATCGCCGCCGGAATCCCCAGCGCCAGGCCAACAGCCACCTGCAGGAAGGCCCCGCGCAGCACCAGCGCCATCACCGAAGCGCGGTCGGCTCCCAGCGCCATGCGCACGCCGATCTCGCTCCTGCGCTGCTCCACGCCATACGCAGTCACCCCGTAGAGGCCGACGGCGGCCAGCACCAGCCCAATCGCGCCAAACAGCCAGGTGAGGCTGGCAATCATGCTTTGCTGGGGAAAATCGCGAACCACTTCCGTATACGACTCCATGCCGTTCATCACCAGGTCCGGATCGACATCGGCAATCGCCTTCTTCACCTGCGCCTCGAGGTGGGTCGCGCCGGGGGCATGGATCACGATGTTGTACAGGTCATGCGACCAGACCTCGCGATTCTCCAGGTCGGCATCGTCGAAGTGCGTGCTCTGCGCCTCGGGCAGGAAGTACATGGGCTGGTCGAGGTGATGCTCAAACTCCACATTCGCGGCGACCCCGACGATCGTGTACAGACCCGCATTCTTTTCCAGTTCCGGCCCGAAGTGCTGGCCGATCGGGTTCCGGGCGCCGAAGAACTTCTTCGCAAACGCCTGATTGACGATGGCCACCGGATGCGTGCTCGCGTCGTCTGCGTCGCTGATGGGCCGCCCCATCAGGATCCGATCCCCCAACGCAGGGAAAAATCCCGGCGTCACCCGGGTCCAGCCGGAGGTGACATCATCGTTCGGTCCCGGCTCGGGCCGGCCTTCCATCCGGATGTCATGCGTGATCCAGCCCCCCGGCGGAGCCTCCAGTACGCTGCCTGCCCCGCGCACGCCGGGAATCGCGCGCAACCGATCCTCCATGGCACGGAAGAGCGCAACCAGTTGCTCCTGCGGAATGCCGGAGGCCTTTGGATCGATCGAGACCAGGAAGCGGCCCGATATATCGAACCCGAGATTCTGATGCTCCAGATTGTGCAGGCTGCGCCCCAACATTGCGGCCGCGCTGAGCAGCACGACCGACGCCGCGGTCTGCACGATCACCAGCGTCTTCTGCAACCAGTGCCGATCGCCGCCCAGCGCCCGATTCGCGCCGCGCAGCGCCTCCATGGGATCGGCGCGCGCCATCATCCACGCCGGCGCGATGCCGAAGATCGCTCCGGTGACGGCTGCGACGCCCAGCGCAAAGGCCAGCACCGGCATCGACGGCGAGGCGTGCACCGGAATCCAGCTGCTCGGCGCGGAGCGGGCGTAGGCCAGGTGCAGGATCAGCCGCGCTCCGGCCCACGCCACCGCGATGCCGGCGGCGCCGCCCATACCCGCCAGAACCAGACTTTCTACCAGCGCCCTGCGCACCAGCCGCCCGCGTGGCGATCCCAGCGCCACATGAACCGCGGTTTGCCGCCGGTTCCGCAAGCCGCGCGCCAGCAGCAGATTCGCGATATTGGCGCAGGCCACCAGCAGCACGCACACGGCCGCAGCCAGCAGCAGGCCAAGAGCTTCCTGATCCTGGTTCCACAGCAGCGAAACGCCCTCGCCACCCGGCGTCAGATGCAGGGTCTGCTTCTGCCACACGGCCTTCTCCGCCGACGACATATCGGCAACGTGGCTCGCGAGCCACTCATGCAGCTCGCTCTGCAGTTGCGCCTCCAGCAGCTTCGGATTCGTGCCGGGACGCACGCGGCCGATCAGATCCAGCCAGGCCAGGCTGGGGTTCTTCAGACGAGATGTGGCTCCGGCGATCAGTGGCTCGGTCGCCAGCGGCAGCCAGATGTCCGGCATGCTTTCGGCATCGATCTTCGCGCCGAAGAAGCCCGGCGGAGCAACGCCGATGATCGTGAAGGAATGGCCGTTGATCGCAACCGCGGCACCCACCAGCGATGGATCGGACCCGTACTGCTCCTGCCAGGCATGGAAGCTCATCACCGCGACCGGCGACGCGCCCTGCTGGTCGTCGGCATCGGTCAGCAGCCGACCGCGCCAGGCGGAGAGCCCAAAGGTGCGAAAAAAGTTTCCCGAGACATATTCGCCATTGCTGGTCTGCGGCGCGGCTGAAGAGTCCGCGCGTCGCACGGCCAGCTCCGCGTTCCCTTCCCCGATCTCAAACGCCGCCAGGTCCCGGAACGCCGGCGTATTGGCGCGGAACTGCCGGTAGGCTTCCCACGAGAAGAGGCTCCAGTCGTTCGACCGATCGCCCCTCGTCTGCGCGTAGCCCTGCGCGTAACAGCAGGTGGCGGAATCGCCGATGCGCCACAGCTCGCCAGGCTTCGCCACCGGCAGCGAGCGCAGCAGCACCTGCTGGATCAGCGTAAAAACCGCCGTCGTTGCGCCGATGCCCAGAGCCAGCGTCAGGATCGCCGCGACCGCAAATCCGGGGGACTTCCGCAGCTGACGCAGCGCGAACTTCACGTCGCGCCCGATGCCCGCCAGTCCCAGAGCCGCATCCGCGCTCATCGTTCTCTCTCGCACCATCACCGGATTTCCAAACTGCAGCCGCGCCGCCCGCTGTGCGTCGACCTCGGGCATGCCTTCGCCAATCGCATTCTCAACAGCCATCTCGATGTGCGCGCACAACTCGGCCTCGATCTCGGCGTCGATGCGCTCCCGCCGCCCAAGGTTCCGGAGTCTCGTTGCCCAGCCCATCGTGCTGTTCTGTCCCTTCTGCCTGATTTTTCGGGAGGATCCGCGAAGCGGCGCCGCCTGGACGGCCAGTCCTCACGCATAGCGCAGGATCGCGCGCACGCCCTTCACCAGCTGCTCAAAGCTGGCCTCCGCCTCGTCCAGCTGTTTACGCCCGGCTGGCGTGAGCTGGTAGTACTTCGCCTTCCGATGCGTCTCGGTCAGCGCCCATTCCGAGCGGATCCAGCCGCTCTGCTCCATGCGGTGCAGCGCCGGATACAGCGAGCCCTCTTCCACCTGCAGCAGCTCCTCGCTCGCCCGCTGGATGTGCTGCACGATGCCATACCCGTGCAGCCGCCCCCGCTGCGCCACCGTCTTCAGAACCAGCAGGTCCAGGCTTCCCTGCAGATCGTTGCGTGCCATTGCTACCCCTTGACTTCTCAGTGTGAGCTCAACATTAGCCCGAGAAGTCTAGGGATGTCAAGCGCGCTCATAACTGCGGTCCATTAGGCTGTTGCTATGGTTTCTCTCTCTGTCGAAGGCAAAGTGGCCCTCATCACCGGCGGCTCGCGCGGCATCGGGGCTGCGGCGGTCCGGCTCTTTCGCGACGCCGGCGCCCGAGTCGCGTTCAGCTACCGCTCGGCGCAGGCGGCTGCCGACGCCCTGGTCCAGGAGACCGGCCCGGAGCTGTGCGCCGCCTTTGCGCAGGATCTGGCCACGCCGGAGGATGGCCGGGCCCTGGTCCGGCGCACGGTCGAGCGATTTGGCCGGCTCGATATCCTGGTGGCCAACCATGGCATCTGGCCTCCCAACGAAGTTTCGGTGGGCTCCATGTCGGACAGGCAGTGGCGGAGCACCTTGGCGACGAATCTGGACAGTGTCTTCGGCCTGATCCAGGCGGCCGTGCAACAGTTCCAGTCCCAGCCCTCGACGAAAGGAACGCTGGCCGGCCGGGCCCATATCGTCCTCGTCAGTTCGACGGCCGGTCAGCGCGGAGAGGCTTTCCACGCCGACTACGCCGCCAGCAAAGGCGCTCTGATCAGCCTGACGAAAGGCCTGTCGACGGAGCTGGCGCCGCAGGGCATCCGCGTGAACTGCGTTGCCCCCGGCTGGGTAGACACGGATATGTCTGCCTCGACGCTGGCCGATGCAAAGCTGCGGGACCGGACGCTGTCGAAGATTCCGCTGGGCCGGGTCGCCGATCCGCGGGAAATTGCCGGGCCCATTCTTTTTTTGTGCACTTCGCTTGCTGGCTTTATGACCGGAGAGATCGTCAATGTGAATGGAGGAGCCGTCTTAGTCGGCTGACCATGCGAACGATATCCCGTCTTTGCCTTCCTGTTGTTGCCCTGCTTCTCGCGTGCAGTCTCATCCACGCCCAGGCGCCTTCGCCGGATGCGCCGCCTGCGACCTCGGCGGTCGCTTCGGCGCCGGCTCAGGACCCGAGCGCTGCCAAAGCCCGTGCCGTACTCGACGCCATGGTCCAGGCACTGGGCGGCGAGCGCTGGCTCAATCTCCAAAACCGTTACCTGGAAGGACGGATTGCCGCGTTTTACCAGGGCAAGCCGACCGGCGCCACGGTGCGCTACTTTCAGTGGGATACGCCGGCGGCCGAGCGGATGGACCTGTCAGAAGGCAAAAAGGACAAGCACAACTGGACCCAGGTCTTTCAGAACGGCCAGTGCTGGGAGATTACTTTTCGGGGCGCCAACCCGATTGCCAAAGACACCTGCGCGGCCGCCACCCGCAATCGCGAACACTCGATTGAAAATGCGGTCAGAGTGTGGATGAAGCAGCCGTCCACCATCCTGATGTACGAGGGGCAGTCGCTGGCCGGGAGCCACCTGGCCGACCAGGTGACATTGCTGAACGATCAGAACGACGCCATCACCCTTCAGGTAGACGCCGACACGCATCTGCCGCTGAGCCGCAGCTGGTCGTGGCGCGACCCGGTTTATAAGGACAAGAACACGGATTCAGAGGAGTACGCCGACTACCACGCAATCGACGGTCTGCCCACGCCGTTCACCATCACCCGAACGCATAACGGCGACGACACCCAGCAGCGCTTCATCTTCAAAGCGGCGTACAACGTGGCGCTGCCGCCGAACGGCTTCGATGTGAATGCAATCGCGGCCCGCTGGGACAGAAAATAGCGACAGGGGTTCGACCGCGTTCCGCAAGGCGATTGCGGGTCTACAATCGGCGCGTGACGACAAGATATTGGGTGCGATCCACTCGCGAAACCTGGATTGCGCGTCACCCACGGAGGGCGGTGGCGGCGGGTCTGGCGAGCATCGCCCTCCTGGTGGCCGTGTCCTGGGGCACTGTCTTCCTTGTTGTGGTGGGCGCGCTGCGCAACTCCGTGCCGGCGCGGATGGCCGTCAGAAAGGCGGCGGCCAATCCGGCGGTGGTCGGCGCGCTGGGCCGGCCGTTGCGGGAACGCTGGCTGGTAACCGGCGATCTGCATACCCGCACTCCGCAGAATCGTTCCCCGGCGCATGCGCACCTGAAGATCCGGGTGGCCGGTCCGCGCGGCAAAGCCAGAATTGAGACGACTGCGGAAAAGCGCTCCGGCCACTGGGTGCTGACCGAATGCACCATCAAGCTTGCAGGAGACGACGATGCTGTGGATTTGCTGGACGAGCCCGGTCCAGGCCAGTCATTTTCCCAGACTCCAGCTCGGTGAGAAGAGTGTATCGGGCCGGTCTACTTTGTCTGCGGCGTGACCACTTCGGACTTCGCGGCGTTTTCATGCTTCGCCGCGTCGCTGTCCGTACCCTTGATGCCTTCCTTGAAGCCGCGGAAGGCCTCGCCGAGGCCCTTACCCAGTCCAGGCAGCTTGGTGGGACCAAAGATCAGCAGGGCGATGGCCAGGATCAGCAGCAGATGCTCGGGTTTTAAGAGGTTATCAAACATTCGGAGTCCTCCGAAGGGCATCCCGCCTCTGCGCGGACACACCTCCGTATACGTTCATTGTCGCATACAAAGCGCCAGCCGTTGAGAATACGTTGGTCCGGCAACATCGGTGTCCCGGCGGCCGCCGCCGTGTACCTTAGGGAGTGAGTCCGAACCCGTCATGAGCACCCCCGAACGAGCCATCTGCATTCACGGCCATTTCTACCAGCCGCCTCGGGAGAATCCCTGGCTGGAGACGGTGGAAGCGCAGGAATCCGCGGCCCCGTGGCACGACTGGAACGCTCGCATCACGACAGAGTGCTATGCGCCCAACGCCTCGGCGCGGATCGTGGACCGGCAGAACCAGATCATCCGCATCCTGAACAAC
The DNA here is from genome assembly GCA_036489655.1 of Acidobacteriaceae bacterium. GTDB lineage: Bacteria > Acidobacteriota > Terriglobia > Terriglobales > Acidobacteriaceae > Palsa-343. The sequence continues at coordinate 10,304 of DASXFH010000406.1, forward strand.
TATGCGCGGATGAGCTTTAATTTTGGGCCCACGCTGCTCTCCTGGCTGGAGCAGAACGCGCCCCGGGTGCATGAGGCGATCGTGCGCGCCGATGCGCGGAGCCAGAAGCGCTACTCCGGCCATGGGTCAGCGATGGCACAGGTTTATAACCACCTGATCATGCCTCTGGCCGATACGCGGGACCGCATCACGCAGATCCGCTGGGGCATCGCGGACTTTGAGCATCGCTTCCATCGCAAGCCGGAGGGCATGTGGCTCCCGGAGACGGCGGTGGATTCCGAATCGCTGGATTTGCTGGCCCAGCATGGAATCCAGTTTGTTCTTCTGGCGCCGCACCAGTGCGCGCGAGTTCGTTCGCTGGAGCGTCCGGCGCCTGGCGCGGAGCCGGCGGCAGCAACGCCGGCCAAAGGGGTCGAGCCGGGAAAAGAAACGTCGCGCAAGGGCAAGGGAACCGGGGACCCCGTCTGGACCGATACCCCGAACGCCACGGTGGACACGACGCAGGCATATACGGTGCGGCTGAAGGAAGGCCGGTCCATTGTCGTCTTCTTTTATGACGGCCCGCGGTCACGCGCCATTGCGTTCGAGGGACTGCTGAACAGCGGGGAAGGCTTTTCCCAGCGGCTGATGAGCGGCTTCCAGCCGGAAGGCCGGCGAGCGCAGATCGTCCATGTCGCCACCGACGGGGAAAGCTACGGACACCATCATCGCTATGGCGAGATGGCGCTGGCCTGGGTGCTGCATCGATTTGAGGATACGAACCCCCAGGCGGACCCGAGCGCGCGCATGACGAATTACGGCGAGTTTCTGGAGAGGCACCCGCCGCGCTGGGAGGCGCAGATTGTCGAGAACACCTCCTGGAGCTGCGCGCACGGCATCGAACGCTGGCGCTCAGACTGCGGATGCTCCAGCGGACGGCCCGGCTGGGACCAGAAGTGGCGGACGCCGCTGCGCATGGCACTGGACGAGCTGCGCGATGCGGTGGCGCCTCTGACGCATGAGGCGGCGATCCGCCTGTTCAAAGAGCCGGAGGCCGCGCGCAACGACTACATCCAGGTCATTCTCAATCGAGCCAAAGAGTCGCGAGACGCCTTTCTCTCTTCGCACAGCCTGTACGAACTGAACGAAGAGGAACGGACGCGGGCCCTGATGCTGATGGAGCTGGAGCGTCACGCACAGCTGATGTACACCAGCTGCGGGTGGTTTTTTGACGACATCTCCGGCATCGAGACCGTGCAGATCATCGCCTACGCGGGGCGCGTGCTGCAGCTGGCGGCGGAGCTGTTCGGGAAGCGGGCTGCAAATCTCGAAAAGAGGTTTGTTGAGAGGCTGGCTGAGGCAAAGTCCAACCTGCCGGAGCAGCTGGACGGAGCCACGGTCTACAGCCGCTACGTGCGCTCGATGCAGGTGGGCCTGGAGCAGGTGGCGGCGCATTACGCAATCAGCTCGATCTTCACCAGCTATCCCGACGAAGCCAATCTGTTCTGTTACACGGTGCGGCGCCTCGCGTATGAGTCGGTCTTCTCCGGAAGGGTGCGCCTGGCAGTGGGGCAGGCTTTGATCACCTCGAAGATCACCGAAGCCGCGGAGACGGTCGCGTTTGGCGTGCTTCACTTTGGCGACCAGAACATCACGGCGGTGGTCAAGCGCTGGGAAAGCGGCGATTCCGCGGAGTATGACGAGTTTGTCGAGAGAGCCAAAGCGGCGGTGAACCTGGCCGATTTCCCGGAGGTAGTGCGCATCTTCGATCGCTACTTCGGTGGACAAACCTATTCGCTGCGCTCGCTTTTCCTCGATGAGCAGAAGCGCATCCTCGAGATCCTGCTGACCACCACGCTGGATGAGGTGGAATCCAGCCTTTCGGCCATCTATGAGAATCAGGCTTCGCTGCTGCATTTCCTGAGCCAGAGTAAGCTGCCGCGGCCGGAGGCGCTCACAGTGGCGGCGACCTTCGCCATCAACGCCGGCATGCGGCGGGCGCTGGAAGCGGAGCCCATCGATGCCATCCAGGCGCGGTCCTGGCTGGCGCTGGCGAATTCCGATCAGGTGACGCTGGACAAGCAGCTGCTGGGCTATATCGCCGAACAGAAGATTAACAAGGCCATGTTCGGGCTGCACCAGGATCCGGAGTGCCTGCGGTGTGTGGAAAACGCGTTGCTCATCGCGCGCACGCTGCCGGAGCTGCCGTTCGATGTGAATCTCTGGCAGACGCAGAACCTGTGGTACGAAACGTATCGCGACCGGCGGGACAAGCCGCCTTCCCCGGAGTGGCTGGATAAAATGCGGGAGCTGGGGCGGCAGCTGCACATTTCCGTCGAGTCGATTGTGGCCGAGGAGAGCAGCGGGAACGGCCACGGAGCGACGCAGGAAGCCAGCGCTGCGCAAGCCTAGCGACGATCCCGCGGTTCTGAACGCTGTCCGGTAACCGCTGTTCTCTCAACTGCGCCAGTGCAGTGTGACCGGCTCCGGAATGGGGTGCTTCATGGGCGCGCCCGTGCGCTCGGCTTCCAGACGCGCCTGCTTCAGCGCGAAATACCACTTGGCCGGCTTGTCGGCATCGTCAATGAGCATCAGGGCAGGATCGTATTGCAGGCCCTGCGCCTGCTGGATCATTGTCACCTGATCCTGGCGGACAAACATGTTGCCGAAGAACCGCAGCATCGACGTCATGAAGGGCAGATGGTAGAGCACGTTCCACGCACCGGCAACGTCGATGCGGCAGGCTGTGGGCGTAGTCGGCGTGACGGTGGTCAGGCTGGAGAACCACTTGTCGCCGCAACGAATAGTCTCGTAGCGGCGATTGGGCAGGACGAAGTCGATGGTGGTCACCACCGGCTCGCCATAAACGCCGAGGAGCTTGTACGGCGCCGAGTTCTTTGAAGGCGCATGGGTCGCCATGCGGAATCCCTGCGGGATAGGCTCGAAGCGCTTCTCCTTTTCATGGATGCTGGCCTCTTTGCGCCACCACCATGACTGGTGAACGAAAGGCCCATGCGCAGGATCCATGAGGCCAATGATGCCGTGATCGACGTTGCAGGGCAGATCGGCGGTGAGGTGCGCGCTGCGAAAGCGGGCGCCGAACTTCGGGACTTCAGGCACGGGATTCAGCGCCGCGTCTTCCGGAGTGACGCGGCCGCGTCCTGGCTCCGGCACGTAGACCCAGGCATAGCCGTCGCGCTCTTCGCAGGGATACGCCATGCCGTGGAGATTGTGCGGAAATGGATCGTCTTTGGTGAGCGAGGGGATCTCCATGCACTGGCCGCTCACCGGCTCAAAGACCCAGCC
>DASXFH010000003.1:0-8992 GCA_036489655.1 Acidobacteriaceae bacterium
TCACTTCATCGGAATCGGCGGCATCGGCATGAGCGGGATTGCGGAGATTCTGCTCAATCTGAATTATCCGGTCAGCGGGTCAGATCTGCGGCGGTCGCAGGTGACGGAGCGTCTGGCAACGCTGGGGGCCACCGTTTTCGAGGGCCATGCTGCGGCCAATGTGGTCGGCGCCGGAGTGGTGGTGGTCAGCTCCGCGGTCAATGAGCGCAATCCGGAGGTGGCGGAGGCGCGAGCGCGAAAGATTCCCGTGATCCAGCGGGCAGAGATGCTGGCCGAGCTGATGCGTCTGAAGTACGGCATCGCCGTCGCGGGCATGCACGGCAAGACCACGACCACCTCCATGGTGGCTTCGGTGCTGACAGCGGGAGGGCTGGACCCCACGGTGGTGGTGGGCGGCCGTGTGGACACGATGGGGTCCAATGCGCGCCTGGGACAGTCGCAATACCTGGTGGCCGAAGCCGATGAGAGCGACCGCTCGTTTCTGCGGCTGTCCCCGATTCTGGCGGTCGTGACGAACCTCGACAAAGAGCATATGGACTGCTATCGCGACATGGCCGATGTGGAGGCTGCGTTTATCGAGTTCATGGACAAGGTGCCGTTTTACGGAGCGTGCGTGGCGTGCGCAGACAATCCTCAGCTGGCGGCGATCCTGCCGCGGGTGGGGCGGCGGGTCTTCACCTATGGCGCGTCGCCCAAGGCGGATTTTGTGCTGCGTCTGCTGCCCGCGGCTCCGGCGAGTGCGCCGGTTGCCGGAGAGCGAGCCTGCCTTTCTCGATTTGAGGTGGCGGTGGGCGGCGAGGTGTACGGACCGCTGGAACTGCATGTGCCGGGGCAGCACAATGTGCTGAATGCAACCGCCGCTGTGGCGATTGGGGCGCAGCTGGAGATGAAGCCGGATGCCATTGCCGCGGGGCTGAAGTCGTTCCGGGGGGTCGATCGCCGCTTCCAGGTGAAGGGCTGCGAGCGCGGCATCACCGTGGTGGACGACTATGGCCATCATCCGACGGAGATTCGGGCTACGCTGCGGGCGGCAAAGGATTGCGGGTACGGCGGGGTGCATGTGATCTTCCAGCCGCATCGCTACACGCGCACGCGCGATCTGATGGAGGAGTTCGTGCACGCCTTCGACGATGCGGCATCGGTGCAGATGCTGGATATTTATGCAGCCAGCGAGGAGCCGATTCCGGGAGTGACCGCTCAGGCGCTGGTGGCAGCGATGCATGCGGGGCAGGTGCGCTATGCGGCCTCGCCCGAGGCGGCTGTTGCGCAGGCCGTGGCCCAGGCGCGGGAGGGGGATGCAATCCTGACGCTGGGCGCCGGGAACGTGTCGCAGCTGGCGCCGCTGGTGGTGGAGCGGCTGCGGGCTTAACAGGCCGACGTTTGCTGCGCGGCAGGCGCGCCCGCGCTACAGACGGTCAAGGTGCTCGTCGAGAAAAGCAGCAGGCTCCTGGATCATCAGAACGGCAAGGTGTGTCTGAATCGGCCGATTCATCCATCGTCCGAAATGATGGCGATCGCCCGTAATTAGAAAATCGGCGCCGGCATGGATCGCGGCCGAGAGGATGGGAGCGTCCTTTGCGGGGAGTGAAACGCCGGCCGGCAGGTAGCCGCCCGGCGCGTCAGACACGAGATGCATCCTCAGCAACAGGATTTCGAACTTCTCGCCCTGGGCTGGATGGAAGCAGTTCCGGCGGACTTCGTCGGCGGCGTACGGAGAAGTGAGGAGCATCAGACCCCGCATCTGCCAGAACCGGTCAAAACTCGTGTGCGGCTTCAGCGATGCGGAAGAGAGAATGTTGGCATCGAGAAAGACGCGTAGTTCTTCATGCGCGCTTGCGGCGGCTGTCATCCCGGATCCTGCGTTCTGTTCGCCTGAAACGCTCATCGAACTCGGCCTTCGTCATCAGCTCGCTGCGCATGTTCGGGTCCGTGTGCGGGATCTTTGCCGGGTCGAGGCCGAAATCTTCGCGAATCATGCGGCAGGATTCGTCGTAGTCTTCCTTCGTGACGGCGTTGTTCAGCAGGAACTCCGCCTTGCGCTCCGGGGTGTAGATCTCAACCGGGACGGCGACGGCGGGGCGCAGCAGGATGCCGTCCTCGCGCTCTTCAGTGACGAGCAGGTCGCCCTCGCGCAGCGCGAAACGCTGCCGCAGTTTGGCGGGGATGACAAGGGTGCCGCGTTTGCCGATACGGGCGGTTTCCATAACTGAATCTCTGAATGTCAGAATATCAGAACATCTGCCCGCCCAATCCGCTTACGTCCGCACGGCCCGCCGGTCCATGCCTTCGCTGCCAAACACCCTCCGGTAGCGTTCGATCTCTTCCGGGGGCCCGAGGGCCTTGTCGAGATTGTCCGAGAGCTTCACGGCGGGGCGGCCGTTGGCGTCCTGCAGCTTGCAGACCAGGCGCGGCGGGTCGAAGTTGCCGCCCTGCGGGTTGCAGTCGCGAAAATCATTGGTCAGCAGAGTGCCCCAGCCGGCGGCAAAACGGATGCGTCCGGAGAACGCCTGGTGCAGCTCCAGAATGTCGTCAACGTCGAGGGAGTCGGAGGCGATGAAGAGTTTTTCGCGCGGATTGCGGCCGCGCTGCTGGAGCCAGGCGATGTACTCCTCGCCAGCGGTGCGCGGGTCTTTGCTGTCGGCGCGCTGCCCGGTCCAGTCCGCTACCCAGTCGGGCGCGTCGCGCAGGAATTGCGTGGTCCCGAAGGTGTCCGGCAGCAGGATGAGCAATTCGCCCTGATACGTCTGCTGCCACATCTCGAGAACTTTGTACTGCGACTGCTTCAGCTCGGCATCGCTGTCGGCCATGGCGGCCAAAGCCATGGGGATCTCATGCGCGTTGGTGCCAATGGCTTCGAGGTCGTGCTTGTAAGCGAGGTAGGTGTTGGAGGTGCCGGTAAAGCGGCGGCCGAGGACATCGGCCATCGCGCCGACGACGTACTCCTGCCAGAGAAAGCTGTGGCGGCGGCGGGTGCCGAAGTCGCTCACCCGCAGGCCGGACACACCGCGCAGCCGCTCCATCTTGTCCCACAGTTTCGATTTGGCGCGGGCGTAGAGGATGTCCAGCTCCAGCTCGTTCAGGCGCTTCAGGCTGGCGCGGGTGCGCATTTCGCTGATGATGGCCAGCGCGTAGATCTCCCACATCGTGGTTTCGGTCCACAGGCCGCGGAAGGTGACGCTGAGGTGTCCACTCTCGAAAGAGAGGTCGTAGTCGGAGAGGCGAAAGCTCTGGTCGAGCCATTCGAGGAACGCCGGCTCGAAGATGTCGCGGGTGCCGTAGAAGGTGTTGCCGGCCAGCCAGATCAGCTCCGACTTGCGGAAGCGCAGCTGGCGGACGGCGTCGAATTGCGCGCGCAGCTCCTCCGGATCGATGGCCTCGGCAAAGCTGGAGTCGCCGTCGCGATTGACCAGGGAAAAAGTCGCCCGGGTTCCGGAGAAGTTCTTCCAGATGAACTGCAGCATCAGGAGCTTGTAAAAGTCGGTGTCCAGCAGCGAGCGCACGATGGGGTCGAGTTCCCAGTTGTGATTGTGCGCGCGGCGAGCAAGATTGATGATCATAGGACCAGCCGTCCAGGGCACTTGCCGTGCGGGCGGCTGCGCTTCGCGCAAAAACAGGAACTGCCCAGGCTCATTCAGAATCACCTGGCAGGCGTCCGCGTGTCCAGAAAGCGGGAACCTTTGGGCGGCCGCCAACGTATGGTTTTGGCATGAGACGGTTCTGCACCGGTGTGACTGCCGCGGTTCTGGTGTGTGGGACCGCTTATGGCGAGACGAACGGCAGCTGCGCGCAGGCGCTGGAGGCCCCTCTGCACGACCGGAGCACGCTGACCGTCCAGTCCTTCGCGACCGGCATCAAGGTCGTCGGCACAGAAGGGACTACGCTGCGAGTCACCTGCACTAACGCCGGCGATCCGCACGCGGTGCGCTTCCACCTGACCGGCGATCCGGGGCACGAACAGCTCACGCTGCAGAGCGATCACCACCAGGACAATCTGCAGATCCGCATTGAGGTTCCGCACCGCACCAGCTTCCGGCTGCACATGAGCGCCGGAGAGGTGACGGTCAACAATGTGGAGGGCGATAAGGACATCGATCTGTACGCGGGACAGATCAACATTGCGACGGGCGATGTCTCCGACTATCGCTCCGTGCACGCCTCCGTGGATATTGGCGAGGTGAATGCCTCGGCCTGGGGCGTGGACAAAGGGGGCTTTTTCCGCAGCTTCACGCGCACCACCGCAGACGGCGAATACCGGCTTTACGCACACGTGCTGACCGGACAGATTGATCTGCAGTAGGCGAGAAGCGATTAGTTCAGGAACATCGTCCGATACAGCGTATCGCGCTGGACGGGCATGAAGCCTGCGTCGCGGATGATCCGGCGCAGTTCTTCTTCCGTCGTGCAGTTTGAGGTGCCCGCTGCGCGCACGACGTTCTCTTCCAGCATCACCGATCCGACATCGTTGCCGCCGAAGCGCAGACCCATCTGCAGGACCTTGAGCCCCTGGGTGACCCAGCTGGACTGCACGTTCTCGATGTTGTCGAGGCAGAGGCGTGAGATGGCGAGCACCTTGAGGTATTCGACCGCTGTGGCTTCATCCCAGCCGCGCCCGCCCAGCGCAGTGTGCTTTGGCTGAAAGCTCCAGGGGATGAAGGCGGTAAAGCCGCCGGTCTCTTCCTGCAGGCTGCGGATGACCTCGAAGTGGTTCACGCGCTGCTCCAGGGTTTCGCCCACGCCAAACATCATGGTGGCGGTGGTGCGCATGCCCAGCTGGTGGGCAGTGCGGTGAACGAGCACCCAGTCGGCGGTCCGGCACTTGAGGCGCGCGATGCGATGGCGGACTTCGTCATCGAGGATTTCCGCTCCGCCGCCGGGGATGGAGTCGAGGCCGGCATCGCGCAGGCGCGCGATGGTATCGCGCACGGAAAGATCGCTGTACTCGGCGATGGCCAGAATTTCCGAAGCGGAAAAACAGTGCAGCCAGATTTGCGGGAAGCGCTGCTTGATGCCACACAGCAGGCGTTCGAACCAGTCGATTTTCAGATCGGGATGCAGGCCGCCCTGCATGAGCACGCCGGTTCCGCCCATCTCCAGGGTCTCGGCAATTTTTTGATAGATGGTATCGAAGTCGAGAATGTAGCCTTCCCCGGCCTGCTTGCCTTTGAGCGGGCGGTAAAACGCACAGAAGGTGCAATACTCGGTGCAAAAATTCGTATAGTTGATATTGCGGTCAATGATGTAAGTGACCACGCCTTCCGGATGCAGGCGTTTGCGCACCGCGTCCGCTTCCATTCCCAGTCCGATCAGGTCGTCGGAGCGGAAGCAGTCCAGGGCCTGTTCACGAGTCAGGGTCATATATTCATTTTCGAGCAAAGCAGGCGGCGCGTCCAGCCACGCAACACCGGGCCCCACCGGACGCATCGCACCAGCATCATCATGAATCCAACAGCCCCCCTTCCCAGGAGGACAAAAGTTATGGGTCGGCACCCCCACCTCTCCCGTGGCGCAGTTGCGCTGTCGCTGCTGATTTTTATATGGCCTGTGCTGCTGCGCTGCGCAGCCGAGGACAAGAAACCCGAGCCCGCCCCTGACACGCTGGTGCTCCAGAACGGCGACACCCTGCACGGCAAGCTGGTGAAGGAGGCCGGCGGCACCATCACTTTCCACACCGAAGCGCTGGGCGATATCAGCGTCGACTGGAGCAAGATCAAAGAGCTGCACGCCACCGAAGACTTTGCAGTGCTGAGCAAAACGGTGAAGCACCGCGGGAAGAAATCCAGCCAAAGGCTGTCGACCGGTCCAATTGACGCCACCGATGAATCGGTGACCGTGCACCCGGCCGCAGCCCAACCGGCGCCCCAGGCGGTGCCCACCAAAGACGCGCAGTACATCGTGGACAAGGACACGCTGGACAAGCAGCTGTACCACGAGCCCGGGTTTTTCACGGGCTGGAATGGAGCGGCCACGGCGGGGGCCACGCTGGTGAGCGCCACGCAGAACCAGTACACCGTCTCCGGCAGCGTGAGTCTGATACGGACCGTGCCCACCGTGAGCTGGCTGGATTCGCGCAACCGCACCACCACGGACTTCAGCGAAGCCTACGGCAAGATCACGCAGCCCGCCTACAACACGCCCACCGGTCCGGTGGCGGCGACCACGACCAAGTCCTCCATCATGCACTTCGACGCGGAACGGGATGAGTACTTTTCGCCGCGGTTCTTTGGCCTGGCGCAAACGGCCTTCGACCACAACTTCAGCCAGGATCTGGATCTGCAGCAGATTTACGGCGGCGGCGTGGGCTGGACGGTGGTGAAAACGCCGAAACAGGTCGCGGACCTGAAGGTGACTCTGCAGTATGAAAAGCAGGGATTCATCGCCGGCTCCAGCTCGGCCAACCAGAACCTGATCGGGTCGACGATATCGGCGGACTACGCGCTGAAGGTGAAGCTGCTCACGCTCGCGCAAACCATCGGCTACATCCCGGCATTCAACAATCCGCACGCCTACTCTGCCCAGGAGACGGACACGGTCACTTTTCCCACCTATAAGAACTTCGGATTCTCAGTGGGAACGATGGACAGCTATCTCAACAATCCGCCGGCGACGTTGCCGCCCACCATGCGGAATTCGTTCCAGTTCACGATGGGCGTGACCTACGCGTTTAAGTCGAGCTACTGACGCGGGGAGGCGGACGGTGTTCCCGGGCAACCGGCGACACCTCCGCCCAGGCCGGATCTCCGACGGATGTCTCGATACGCCTGAGCTGATCCAGGTGGTGGCGGATGTGGATCACGTGAAAACGCCGCCACTGGTCCGGACGTAAGGGCCCGAGCAGGAAATGGGAGGCCACCCGCTGGATGCCGAAACGCTGGCGGCACTGGGTGATGCGATCATCCATGCGCTCCATTTCCTGGCGCAGCGTGGCCAGCAGTTCGGTGCCGCCCATAGCGCTCCAGTGGAGCTGGTCGGGGCGGGCAAAAATCGGCGCGGGGACGCCGTTGGGCATCTGGCCAAACGACAGAACCACCAGCTGCATCAGCCATTGCAGAGGGGTGCTGCGCGCGCGCGTGGGATGGCCGCGCTCGAGGCGCTTCTCCAGCTCCCGTGTGGTGCTGCGGCAGGTGAGCACCACATGCTCGATCAGCTCCTGCGCGCTCCAAAGACGTTCATCCCGCAGAGGATGTCTCTGACACCACTCTTCGGGCCGCGGGGCCAGCACCGGATCATACGCGTTGAAGACCTGCTGCAGCACGGGATGCATGGCGGGGAAACTGAATTGGGGAGAACTATATCACCGGCTTCAGAAATCGGGGCCTTCAGGAGCCGGGCTCGAGGCCCATTCCCTTCAGCTCCCTGCGAATCTCTTTCGCATGCGGACCGTTGGGCAGCGCCGCCAGATAGAGGCGGTAGTTCTTAATCGCCACATCATTCCGCTGCAGGTGGTGCGCCGATTCGGCCAGCCCCCACACTGCTTCGGCATTGCCGGGGTCGGAGCGCGCTGCCTCCACAAAGCGGTCGTACGCGCCTTTGAAGTCGCCGGTTTCGAGATAGAAGTCGCCGATCTGAGCGTCCTTCTTCGCCAGCTTGGGATCGTAAGGCAGCGGGGAGCTGGCCTGGATGGGGGCCTCGTCCTCGTCCCCGTTGCTCGGCGCCAGGTCCATGCCCTTCACGTGCACCTGGCTGGAACTGTAGTTCGGGTCGTCTGACGATGGCTCGCCCTGATCCTGATCCCGGTGCGCAGCCTTTTCCGATTCGGCTTCCGGAAACGGATTCCGATCCGCCGTGGTGGGCTTTTTCGCCGTTGAATTCTGATTTTTCTGCGCGGCCGGCTCGGGAGCCGAGGGAACGCTGGAATCCTGCTGCTGGCTCGGCGGCTCGGCGGCCTTCTGCGACTGCGCCTCCGGGAACGGATTGGCGTCGGAGGCGGATTTCTTCTTCTCCGGCTTCTTCTGCTGGTCCTTCGTGCCTGCCTGCGACTGCTGCTGCGCCGGCGCTGCGTTGTCCTGCTGCTGCGCCGCCGCGGGCAGAGACAGCAGAAGGACGGTTCCGGCGATGGCGAGAAAACGCAGCATCCTGTCTTATTTTAGACGCGCCGGCACCCCACAGCGATCACCTCGCCTTGATATTGTGAAGGCATATGGCTCTCGTGATCCGCTCGTCCGCCATCCATGCCGCCGGCTGTTACACCACCACCCCCATTCGCAAAGGCGCGCGTGTGGTGGAGTACACCGGCCAGCGCATTCCGAAAGACGATGCCGACGAGAAGTACGAAAAGTCGCCGACGACCTACCTGTTCGGAGTGGGCGACGGCTCCATGGTCATCGACGGCCACGGAACCGCCATGTTCATCAACCACTCCTGCGAGCCCAACTGCGAGACCGAGGAGATCGACGGGCGAGTCTGGATCATGGCCATTCGGGGCATCAAACCCGGCGAAGAGCTGACCTACGACTATTTCCTTTACGATGGCGACGACGACGAAGCCCGCTGCAACTGCGGCTCCCCGCATTGCCGGAAGAGCATGTATTCGCCGGAAGAGATTCGCCGGCGGGCGCGAAAGAAGAAGAAGGCGGACAGGAAGTCCAGCCGCACCACAGCGCCCCGCTCACAGCGATCGCGTCGTTAGCGGGCTTCGAGCTACAGGCTACCGGCTACAGGCTACAGGCTCTTTCCCATCTTCACGATCGCCAGCGTCTCGCCATTGGCCAGCGGCAGATCCTCGCGCTCGCCTTCGACATAGCCGTGACGCCGGTAAAGCGGGACGCCGGTCAGCGTGGCTCCCATCTCGCAGCGCGTGAAGCCTTCGGCCCGGGCCGCGTCTTCGCACAGGGCCAGCAGGCGGCTGCCGATTCCCTGCCGCGCCCAATCCGGATGCACAAAGAAGGCCCGAATCTTCGCGGCATCGGTCTTTGGATCCAGCAGGGCGTTGTCGCGTCCGGGGCGCGCATCGGCGCCGAACGGCGTCTTCCGACGCGACCAGCCGCCGCAGGCG
>DASXFH010000017.1:0-3788 GCA_036489655.1 Acidobacteriaceae bacterium
TGGTGGAGATTCTGACCAAGCCGCGCAACGCCATCCTGAAGCAGTACCAGAAGCTCTTCGACTACGAAGGGGTGAAACTCGGCTTTACCGACGACGCCACTCGTGCCGTGGCGCAGGAAGCCCTGCTGCGCAAGGTGGGCGCGCGCGGTCTGCGCATGATCCTCGAGGAGCTGATGCTGGACCTGATGTATCACCTGCCCAGCAACAAGAAGGTGAAGGAGCTGGAGATTCAGGCGGAGATGGTGCACAATCGCAACCTCTCCATGATGCTGCTGGACAAGGCGGGATAGGCAGAATCGCAGACTGGCTGCAGGATATCCGGGGGCGACGCGGCTATTCGCCTGCATTCGACATCTGTCTGGCAACAATTGTGACGCTGCGGGGGCTTGCAGCGTCCAACAGGCATGTGAGCGCCTCTCTTTTCCTGCTGGTACCGACTTCATTTCCCCTCGCCCACAAAAATGGCAATCCTGGGGCAGCGTCGCGCCGGAATGGGTTACTCTTCTCATAAGAGCGCGACCCGTTAGATTCGTTCATTGACATCAAGCCTCCCCGAAAGGAATCCCGTGAGCCAGCCGTCCAAAGAAAGCCGGGAACGCAATGAACTTCGCAAGCTGCCCATGATGCCCATTCGGGACATGGTGATCTTTCCCCACATGATGACCCCGTTTGTGGTGGGCCGCGAATCGAGCGTGCGTGCACTGGAAGAGGCGCTGAACGGCGAGCGCAAGATTTTTTTGGCGACCCAGCACGATGCTCGTATTGACGAGCCGCGGCCGGACGAGATCTTCCAGGTGGGCACGGTCGGCAACATCGTGCAGAGCGTGCGCATGCCGGACGGGAACATCAAGGTTCTGGTGGAGGGCCTGGAGCGGGCGCGCGCGGTCGAGATCAGCGACTCGGATGGTTTTTTTGTCGCCACAGTGAAGGTGGCGAAACCGCTGACGGAGAGCACACCGCAGATTGAGCAGCTGGTGCAGCGGGTCACGTCCCTGTTCGAACAATACGTGAAGCTGCAGCAGTCGCTGAACGTGGAAACGGTGGCTTCGGCCATCCGGACCGACGAGCCTTCGAAGCTGGCCGATACGATTGCGGCCAATCTGCAACTGGAGGTTCCGGACAAGCAGGAGCTGCTGGACATTTTCGACCTGCCGGAGCGGCTGCTGAAGATTGCCGATGTTCTCGATATCGAGATCGAGAAGCTGAACATGGACCGCAGCATCCAGTCGCGCGTGAAGCGGCAGATGGAGCGGGCGCAGAAAGAGTACTACCTCAACGAGAAGATCAAGGCGATCCAGAAAGAGCTGGGGCGCGGCGAGAAGAGCGAATTCGACGAGCTGAAGAAGAAGATCGAAACCTCGGGCATGCCGAAGGACGTCTTTGAAAAGGCGACGCAGGAGCTGAAGAAGCTGGAAGCAATGCCGCCCATGTCGGCCGAGTCGACCGTTTCGCGGAACTATCTGGACTGGCTGCTGGCGGTGCCGTGGAAGAAGAAGTCCAAAGAGACGCGCAGCATCGATCACGCGGAGAAAGTGCTGAACGCAGATCACTATGGTCTGGAGAAGATCAAGGAACGCATTCTGGAATTCCTGGCAGTGCGCCAGCTGGTGAAGAACCCCAAGGGCTCGATCCTGTGCTTCGTTGGGCCTCCGGGCGTGGGCAAGACTTCGCTGGGGATGTCGATTGCGAAAGCGACGGGGCGGAAGTTCGTGCGCATGTCGCTGGGCGGCGTGCGGGACGAGGCGGAGATTCGCGGGCATCGGCGGACCTATATTGGCGCGCTGCCCGGGCAGATTATCCAGTCGATGAAGAAGGCGGGCACGCGCAATCCGGTGTTCATGCTGGATGAGGTGGACAAGATGGCCTCGGACTTCCGGGGCGATCCGGCGTCGGCGCTGCTGGAGGTGCTCGATCCGGAGCAGAACCACAGCTTCCAGGATCATTACCTGGACGTGGAGTACGACCTGTCGCAGGTCCTCTTTGTGGCGACGGCGAATGTGCTGCACACGATTCCGGCTCCCCTGCAGGACCGCATGGAGATTCTGCGGCTGCACGGTTACACCGAGGTGGAGAAGCTCGAGATCGCAAAGCAGTACCTGGTGAAGAAGCAGCGCGACAACACCGGGTTGACGGAGAAGAACGTTGTCTTCACCGATGGGGCGCTGACGGAGATGATCCGGAGCTACACGCGTGAAGCCGGCGTGCGCAACCTGGAGCGCGAGATCGGCAATGTCGATCGTAAAGTGGCCCGCAAGGTGGTGAAGGCCGGCGCGAAGCACAAGGAGACGATCACGCAGGAGAATCTGGCGGATTTTCTGGGCGTGCCGAAATTCCGCGACTCGCAGGTGCACGAGAAGAGCGAGATCGGCCTGGTGAACGGGCTGGCGTGGACCGAAGTGGGCGGCAGCATTTTGCAGACCGAAGTGCAGGTGCTGGACGGCAAGGGCAAGCTGACGACCACCGGACAGCTGGGCGACGTGATGCAGGAGTCGGCGCAGGCGGCGCTGTCGTACGTGCGGAGCCGGGCGCAGCATCTGGGCCTGCCGCGGGATTTTTATCGTAACGTCGATATTCATATTCATGTGCCTGAAGGGGCGATTCCCAAGGACGGGCCGTCGGCCGGCATTACGCTGGCGACGGCGCTGGCCAGCGCGCTGGCGAAGATTCCGGTGCGGCGCGATCTGGCCATGACCGGCGAGGTGACGCTGCGCGGCAAGGTGCTGCCGATCGGCGGGTTGAAGGAGAAACTGCTGGCGGCGCATCGGGCAGGAATCTTTGAGGCAATTCTGCCTGAAGAGAACCGCAAGGATCTGCCGGAGATTCCAGACAACCTGAAGAGCGCGATGAAGCTGAACTTCGTGGATACGATGGACGAGGTGCTGAAGATCGCCCTCGAGGCTCCGTTGCCGGAACTGCACGAGGACACGCCGAAGGTGCTGGAAGGCGAAGGACTGGGGCCGCTGCCCCAGGGGTCGAGCCCCGAGCAGAGACCGCATCAGTAGCAGCCGGTAGCGGGGAGCCGGTAGCGAAGCGTTGAATGGGGCAGGCCTGGTGACGGGCCTGCCTTTTGCTATTGGAGGCGACCGCCGCTGCTACTGAATGACCACCTGTCCTTGTTTGACGAAAAGGGTTGCGCTCTTGCCGGGGGCTTGCCAGCGGGCGAGGTCGATTGCGGTGCCGGCGGGGGCGGCCTGTTCGTGGATGGGGCCGAAGGTGAGGGGCTGGCCGGGTTCGCATTGCTGAGGCTTGCCGGAGGCTTCAAAGAGGTCGGCTTCGCCGCTCTTTTTACCGACAACCTGGGCGTGGCCGTCGGGATCGACGAGGAGGGCGTTGCGCTCGTCGACGCCGATGGCGCGGATGGTCTTCGTTTGTCCCGAGGCGAGGATGCGGGCCATAAAGACGAGGAGGCGGCCTTCGCGGTGGCGCGTATCGAAGTGGGTGTCAGTGATGATGCCGCGCAGGACGGGGATGCCGAGGAGGTCGGGGGCGATGACGACCTGGCGGTAGAATGGGTCGGCGAGGGCTTTGTCGGAGGTGAGGTCGGTGTCGTCGGGTTTGTCGTTCTGGGCGGAGTAGATGTACTGGCCGAGGACGGCGAGTCCGGCGCTGGTTCCACCGAAGGGAACGCCGCGGCGGACGGCGCCGCGAAGAGCGGCTTCGACCGGCGAGTGAGTCCAGTTGCCGATGTACTTGCCCT
This sequence comes from Acidobacteriaceae bacterium, assembly GCA_036489655.1. Taxonomy (GTDB): domain Bacteria; phylum Acidobacteriota; class Terriglobia; order Terriglobales; family Acidobacteriaceae; genus Palsa-343. Next base: position 3,698 of record DASXFH010000017.1, read on the forward strand.
GGTCGCCGCCGGAGATGAAGATGGCGGCGGCATTAGTAATAGCTTTTGCGACGAATGGGTCGTTCGCGGCGGCGCGGGTGGGGATGATGAG
>DASXFH010000129.1:0-14368 GCA_036489655.1 Acidobacteriaceae bacterium
CTATAGTTTTGGTGGCGTATTAAAGTAAAAACGAAAAGCCGCGTTCTTTCCCTCGGGTGGCATTGAGTCGTTCCCTTTCGGGACTCACCTCCCCATCGGCCGTCTGCCGAGGTAACTGCTTCTGCGAGAATGAACCGTCCGCCGCTCCTATGACGAGAACCCGCAGATTCCGCCGCTCCTTTGCAGCTCTGCTCTGCGCCACCCTCGTCTCCTTCGCCGCCGCCCGCGGGGAAGACGGCTCCCAGGGCTGGGTTCGCTTTGCGCCGCCCTTTGGCACGCGCCCCGATGCGGCCTGGGCGCAGATGCCGCCTGCCCTCGTGAACCTCAATTCGTCCCTCATCGCCTCAGCCGCGCAAAGCCAGTTGCAGGAGGGCGTTCGCTCCATGCTGTACCGCACCCTGCGCGTCGAGTCCCACCCCCCGAGCTACAGCGCATGGATCCTCGGCACCACCGCCCAACTCCAATCCGCCTTCCCGAGCTACAACGCCCCCACTCTTCGGCCCGAAGGCTTCTCCATCAGCACCCTTACCGTGCACGGCCACACTGACTGGCTCATCGCCGGCGCCGATGACCGCGGCCTCCTCTACGGCGTCTTTTATGTCCTCTCCGGCATTGCCCGCGGCCAGTCCTTCCCGGCACTCGAAGGCAGCCAGTCCCCCGCCGCCCCTATCCGCTGGGTCAATCAGTGGGACAACCTCAATGGCACCATCGAGCGTGGTTATGCCGGGCGCTCCATTTTTTTTCAAGACGGCCACGTCCGCAGCGATCTCAACCGCGTCGACGCCTACGGACGTCTCCTCGCCTCGATCGGCATCAATGGCTGCACCATCAATAACGTCAATGCAGACCCGCGTATCCTCGCCCCCGAAATGATCAGCCAGATCGCCCGCATCGCTGCCCAGTTCCGGCCCTGGGGTGTGCGCGTCTCCCTCGCTGTCGACATTGCCAGCCCACAAAAAATCGGCGGCCTCGACACCTACGATCCCGGCAATTCCAGGGTCGCCGCCTGGTGGCGGGACAAAGTCGATCAAATCTACGCCGCTATTCCCGACTTCGCCGGCTTCGTTGTCAAAGCCGATTCCGAAGGTCAGCCTGGACCCTCCCGCTACGGACGCACCCCCGCCGATGCCGCCAACATGCTCGCTGCCGCGCTCAGACCTCACGGCGGAGTCGTGATGTACCGAGCCTTCGTCTACAACCACCATCTCGACTGGCACAATCCCAGGGCCGATCGCGCCCGCGCCGCGTACGACATCTTCCATCCGCTCGACGGCCAGTTTGCCGACAACGTCGTCATCCAGATTAAGAACGGACCCATCGACTTCCAGGTCCGCGAGCCCGTCTCTCCGCTCTTCGCCGGCCTGCGGAAAACAAACACCGCCGTCGAGATGGAAATCACCCAGGAGTACATGGGCCAGGCTCGTCATCTGGTCTATCTGCCGAGCCAGTGGAGCACCTACCTTAACTTCGACCTCCACGCTGAAGATCGCTATACGCCCCTCAAACACATCGTCGACGGCCAGTCCTTCCACCGCCCCCTCGGCGGCTACGTCGGCGTTGCCAACGTCGGCCTCGACACCAACTGGATGGGCCACCCGCTGTCGATGGCCAACCTCTACGGCTTCGGCCGTCTCGCCTGGAACCCCGGCGCCACGCCCCAAACCATCGCAGCCGACTGGACCCGCCTCACCTTCGGCAACGACCCGACGGTCGTCTCCACCGTCAGCCACATGCTCCTCGCCTCCTGGCACATCTACGAGGACTACACCGGCCCCCTCGGCCTCCAGACCCTCACCAATATCACCGGTCCCCACTACGGTCCCGCACCGCAATCGCAGGAGAACAACGGCTGGGGTCAATGGATTCACGCCGACCCTAACGCCGTCGGCATGGATCGCACCGTCGCCACCGGCACCGGCTTTATCGGACAGTACCCGCCGCAGGTCGCGCACAGGTACGAGTCGCTGAAGACCTGCCCCGACAATCTGATGCTCTTCATGCACCACCTGCCGTACACGTACCGCCTGCGCAACGGCAAAACCGTCATCCAGACCATCTACGACGATCACTACCTCGGTGCCGAGGAAGCCGCCGGCCTCGTCACACAATGGCAATCTCTGGACGGCCGTATCGATGCGCCCCGCTACGACAAAACTCTCGGCCTGCTCGAGTACCAGGCCGGTCACGCCATCGTCTGGCGCGACGCCATCGACCGCTGGTTCAAAAAAATGTCCGGCATTCCCGATCACCAGCACCGCATCGACCACGACCCCAACCGCACCACCGCCTCCGAAATGCAGCTCCATGGCTACACGCCCGTCAAGGTCACCCCCTGGGAAACCGCCTCCAACGGGCAGGCTTACGTATGCAAAGACCAGTCCGCCTGCACCGCCGCCCTGAACGTCCAGCGCCCCGCCGGCTGGTACACCGTCGCCGTCCAGTACTTCGATTACCGCGATGGCGCCTCCATCTTCGGTCTTCAGCTGAACCAGCAGCACCTCGCCGCCTGGTCTGCCGACAACACGCTTCCCGGCGAAGCCCCTGATGGCGACACCTCCACGCGCTTCACGCTGCGCGGAGTTCCTCTGCGTCCCGGCGACGTCCTCACCATCGAGGGCCATCCCGAAGCCGGCGAGCCCGCCCCCATCGACTACATCGAGATCACGCCCGAAACCGCCAGCGCTGCTCCGGCGCCCAGGCGAAGGTGAACACCGATGACGCGTGACCAGCTCATCCGGCTCCGTCTCCACAACCAGCGGCTCACCGGCCCCTCTTTCACCAAACCGGCCGACGTCGTCCGCTGGTTTGGCGCCGTCCAGTCACAGGATTGGAAAGGCTCCCTCTACGCCATCGGTCTGCGCATGCGTCACGCCACTGAGGCCCTCGTCGAGCAGGCCTTCACGGATCGTTCCATCGTGCGCAGCTGGGCCCATGCGCCGCACCCTCCACTGCATGGCAGCCGAAGACGCCCGATGGATGATCCGGCTGCTCGCCGCCCGCGGAATCGACCGCATGAAGCCCTGGCACCGCAAAATGGGAATCACCGGCGATCATCTGCGCCGCGCCGGCAAGGTCTTCGAAGTGGCGCTGGCCGGCGATCGCCAACTGACGCGGACCGAGCTCTACGCGCAGTTGAATGTCGCCGGCATCCGGACCAAAATCCACGGCATGCATCTCCTCACCCACTGGGCCCAGGCTGGACTGATCTGCATCGCCGCGCGCCGAAACAATCAATCGACCTTCGCGCTGCTTGAGGACTGGAGCCCCAGGGGCAGAGATCTCTCCGGCGACGAAGCCCTCGCTGAACTCACCCGGATGTACTTTCAGAGCCACGGTCCGGCTACCCTGAAGGACTTTGCCTGGTGGTCCAGTCTCCCGATGGCGCAGGCCAAACGAGCCCTGCAGCTCACCGCTGATCTTCTGAAATCCACTACCATCGATGGCGTCGAATACTGGCTGATGCGCGACACGCCCGCTCCACCCGCAAGCCCATGGCCGATCCTCCTTCTGCCGCCCTTCGACGAATACACGGTGGCCTATGCGGATCGAACCGCAGCAGCGGACGCTTCTGTCCTGTCCTCCATCGGCCACGGTCTGGCTCCCAATATTCTCGTCAACGGCCGCATCGCCGGTACCTGGAAGCGCACCCTTCCTCCAGCCGGCAACGCCGTCGTTCTGTCGACTACGCTCCTGCGTATCCTGAACAGGAAAGAACAGACCGGCCTCGCCGCCGCCGCCGAGCGCTATGCGGAGTTCATCGGCAGGAGATCCGCAGGCGAAAGGTCAGGCCGCACACTGCGCGCTCCGAAACGCAAAGGACCGCGGCTGCGATGAAAATCAGCCGTGCCGCTGCCGACGCAGGCTGACGGACTGGCAGCTGTATGAATTTTGCGGCGCGGGAACCTCAGTGAGACGAGACCCTCAGCCCCGCTCAGTCCGCAGTCGGTGGCCGTCTCGAAAGAGAAGAGCGTAACAGGGCCAGCTTGGGTCCTGACTCCGGATCCTCCCGGAGCCGGCTGATCCCCGCCTGCGCCAGCGCCGCCAGGATTCCGATGAAGAATCCTGCAAACGTGGAAATGATCACGATCAGCCCGCGTTTCGGCGACGACTTGTGGTCGGGGACGATCGCGGGGTCCACCACCTGAACGAAAGAACCCTCGCGGGCTTCATCGATCTTGGCCACCTCCAGCTCCCGCGCCAGGAGTTGGAAGATCGCCTCGTTGTACTTCACATCGCGCAGCTTGCGCACATATTCCAGGCCCACCTCGGGCACTTTCCCTTTGGGCGGAAAGAAAGAATCGGGATTCTCCTGATCGCCCCCCAGTTTCGCCAGCTGCGAGCGCAGGCTGTCCAGTTCCTGCTGAAGCTCCACCATCTGGGAATTCTCGCCCGTCGCGTAGGTCTTCATCGCCTCCATTTGCACTTCTTTGGCCGTGATCTGTGCCCGCAGCTCCGCCGCTGTCTCGATCAGCGCCCGCGCCTGGCTATCCAGCTGAATCAGCCCCGTTGTCTGTTCTGTTTTCTTCAGCGCTTCTTCCGACTGGCCCAGGTTATCCTTCGCCTGGTCCAGCTGCTGCTGGAAAAACAACCGCCGCTGCGATGCTTCCGTAATCGCCAGCCCCTCCGACAAATGCCGAAAGGCATCCACATACCCGTTTGCCATCTCCGCAGCTTTCTCGGCGCTGTGGTCCTCCACGGAAATGTGAATCAATCCATCTTTGCCGTTTCCATCCACCTTCACGTGATGCTCGAAGGCCTCGCGTGCGGCTGACGTATAGCGAGCCTTGTACTCCTGCATCAGGCCGAATTTCTTCACCATCGCGTCTTCGACGGTCTGGCTTTTCAGCATACCCACGTACATGTCATTCGAGTTCTTGAGCCCCAGACTGCCGCCCGCCAGAGCCGCCATACCCCCCAGATTGCCCAGCTCGGCAGTCAGCATCGAACTCAAAGACGAACCCTGCCGCGGCGGCATCAGAATCGCGGTTGCCGTGTACGATTTAGGCCAAATCAGCGAGATCAGCAGAGAAACCACAGCGAAGGCCGCCGTGTAATACAGGATCAGCCGCTTCCGCTCTGCCAGCATGATCAGCAGATCCAGCAAAGTCATCTCGTCGTCTTTTGAACTCTTCGCCGACGGTCCCGGCGTGGAAAAAGAGTCGGATTCTTCGTTCACGCTGGAATAGTGTGTCTCTGTCGCCATTCAGTTGCCACCACTGCCGGACTGGCGCGGCGCCTCTTCAGCTCCGGCTTAATACAGCAAATTGATTGTCGCAGCCCCAATCGCGAACTGGGAAAAGATTTGCGACCAGTCCAGGAAGGCTCGCATGCCGGACGGCTTAAAGACCTTCTCCGGTACCACAATTGTATCGCCCGGGTTCATCCGAAGGCTCGCGAACTCGTTACCCCAAATCCCGTTTTCCGCCTCATGGCTCACTACCGAGCCGTCCGCCCGGATGATGAAGGTGTGGCTCTTGTCTGCGTCCCGGTCCGGTCCTCCCGCCAGGCGCAGGTAGTCCGCGGCGCGGCGGTTCTTTTCGTACAGGAATGAATTCTGATCGTACACGGCGCCTACAACGTTCACGCTCGCCGGCAGCGGGGGAACCACAAAGCGATCTCCATCCTCCAGCTGAATGTGCGGCAGCAAATCGATCCCGCTGCTGCCGCTCTTGAATTCCAGCACGATTCTTCCCGTTGCCCGCATCTGACGCAGCCGGCTGATCACCCTGTCTTCGCTGCTCTGGGCAGCGGCTCCGCTGGCCAGATCCTGCGGGGAGGCCGCCGCTGACGACGCCAGCGCCAGATTTCCCTGCTGCATCTGCACCTCCAGGTTCTCCACGTATTCGTCCAGACGCCGCTGCTGCAACACCCGCGTCGTCTTACGCGTGAATTCCGAACCATACAGGTATGCGTTCGGCGTAAAGCCTCCCGCGCGCTTCACCAGATCGCGCAGCGTTTCGCCCGGAAGCACGGTATAAACTCCCGCGTGCTCAAACTCACCTTCCAGGCGTACGAATTTCGTCTGCTGTGCCACCGGAACCCGCACGTCATCCTGCGAGAAAATCGAGACTACATCGCCGGGAAGCAGCGCCAGATCCTGAGATTCGTCGTGCTGCAGCACAAGCCGCCCCAGATCGAAGGGGATCAGTACTGTCTTCAGCGTATTCGGATCCATCCGTTCGATCACGGCGTAATCCCAGTCGATTTCAGGCGCGATCCGTCCTACGACCGTTCGCGATCCTGTCCCCCCTGAATTCCCCGCTCCAGGCTGTTCGGCTGCCAGTGCCACATTTCCCGCCGTCTGAGCCGCAGGAATGGAGGCCGTCGGCGAACCCGACGTCGTGGTTCCACTCGCCCCCGCCGCCGCTCCCGCCGCCACGCCCCCGGAGGTGTTTTGTCCAGCGGTCGCCGTGTCTGTGCTGGATCCAGTGGTATCTGCCGGATTGCTGCTCGCCTGCCCCGGTTCCATGCCCTGAGGCACGGATCCCAGAAGACCCGCCCGCGGTAACTCCTGCGGCGCCCTGGGCTGCAGAAGCTGCGGGAAATTCTCCAGCGGCTGAAACTCCGGCGCGGGCAAACCCATCTGCGCCCGCCGCCACCAGTAATTGCGTGTGATCAGCGAATCCTTGTCGGGAATCAGGTCGCTGACCTTCATCCCCGCATGCCACGAAAACCGCCCCTGATTCGCCGTGTTCCCCCGCAGCGTTACCGTCTTCTGATACATCGGGATAATCGAGAACACGCGCACCAGATCCCCGTCCTGGGCAGCCGTCGCCAGACCGCTCCCGTTCCAGGCGACCTCCATGGCTGACCGATCGTGGTGATCGTCGATGCGCTCAATCGAAATCCGTGCCTCATCGGCCACTACCGACGCGCCCCCCGCATCGGCAATCAGTTCGCCCAGCGTCTCTCCCTTCCGCACTTCGTAGATCGCAGGGCTTTTGACGCTGCCCGTCAGCGCTACCTGCGAACCCACCGGCGGAATGTAAATGACATCCCCGGATTCCAGGCTCACGTCCTTCGACTTATCTCCGTGGATCAACAGGTCATAGAGATCGAAAACCGTGACCACCGCGCCTGCCCGGCGTACCTCAATGGCTCGCAGCGATCCCGATGGCGAAGGGCCGCCGCTGGCAAACAGTGCGTCGATCAGCGTGCTCAGCGCGCTGACCGTGTACACGCCCGGCCGCCGCGCCTGTCCCGCCACATACACCTGTATCGACCGTATCTGGCCCACGTCCGCCGTCAGATCGAAGTTGCGGTACACCCGCCCTACCGCCTGCCGCAGATGAGCGTCCAAATCGGAAAATGGCAGACCCGCCACATGCACCGGCCCTACCTGGGGCACATAAACCTCTCCCGAACGGTCCACGCCCAGATTGGCCCGAAAATTGATCTGCCCCCACACCCGGATGCGCACTTCGTCGCCGGGCCCCAGCACATAATTCGGCGGAACTGGCGTCAGATCCAGCGGAGCAAACGTGGACGGCACTTCCTGGAACAGGTTCTCTCCATAAATTGGAAGCACCTGGCCGATTGTCGATGCCACAAAATTCTGGAATTCGGTCAGCGCCTCCAGCGGAAATTGCACCGATTGCTGCTGATTCGCGTTTTTCCTTACCAGATTTTCATTGTCCGTGTAGACAGAGTTCACGGGCGACCGCATCCCCATTTGCCCGGTCATTCCGCTCATCCCTGTCGTCGGTGAGGGAAATCCGGACGCCGACGGGTACAGCGACGTCTGCCCCATCCCCGTCAACCCCGAGCATTGCGACGACATAGCCAAAAGCGGATCGGAGCAATCCACTGACGTCGTCGTATTGCTCTGGTCCTCCTCCGGGCTACCCGGCTGACCCGTCTGTGCCTTCACCTGCACACCAAACGCGACCAGGAAAGCAACCAAAAGTGAGACAGACTGTTTCTTCATAGGGAGGCACGGCCTGCAGCGGAAGCCGCTTCCGGCCGGCGCCACGCGATCGATTCATTCATCGGGTCAAGGTGGTCCGTGCAGGGACAGTCTAGCACGCACTAAAGTCTTCGTTGAATGAGCCGATCAGGGGATTGCCGTCCCCTTTTGTTCGCGAAACCTTTTGAATGGTGACCCTTCGGATGACTTCGGGCTTGATGCTTCCAAAATTTGTGCTTGCTGGGTCGGCTTCCCTGGTATACTGCAAAACAGCAACAAATAACAGATTCAATTACAGTTTAGTAACATCATTTGTAACGTGATTACGAAATTGCCCGCCGGAAAACGCTGATTCGATTCCTTCAGAGATGCACAATCGCAGAACGCCAGTGTAGTAACGAGGTGGGATGAGTTCGCTTTCTTTTGATAACGTCTTTCCTGCGGAATCCGGACAGCGTTCTGAATCTGTCCCGCACCATCCCTCCGCTTCCGACGCCTCCAGGATTCCTGCTTCCTGGGGCGACCGTCTCCCCGCTTTGATCGCGCAGAAGCTTACCGAGACTGACGCCAGCCCCTGGGCTTTGTCTTCCACACGCCGCGTCATTGACGCCTTGTTTGCCGTCATCGCCCTCATCGTCTTTCTGCCCCTCATGGCTTTTGCCGCAATCCTTGTCCGTCTCGCCTCCCCAGGCCCCGTATTCTTCCGCCAGAAGCGCATGGGACGCGACGGCAGGGAATTCACCCTCTACAAGTTTCGCTCCATGACCACAGGTTGCGGCAACGACAATGGTTCCTGCATCACGGTCACCGGCGATGCCCGCATCACTCCCGTGGGAGCTCTCCTTCGCCGCTACAAACTCGACGAGTTGCCACAGTTCTGGAATGTCCTCCGCGGCGACATGTGCCTCGTCGGTCCCCGGCCCAAGCTGCCCCACCACGAGGCCCTTCATATGGCCTCCCGCCCCGGCATTACCGGCGCTGCCACACTCGCTTTCCGCAACGAAGAGGATTTTCTCTCCGAGATTCCCGAAGATCAGCTCGAGGTCTTCTACGAGATGTTCGTGAAGCCCACCAAAGCTCGTCTCGATCTCGAATACATGCGCACCGCCACCCTCCTCAGCGATCTGAAAATCCTCTGGCGCACCCTCACCGCCTGCCTCTTCGCCACTGATGATGCCCTTGCCATCTCCGCCGAAACCGTTGCCCAGTTCGAAGCGACCCAGGCCGTCCATCGGATTGGTTCTGCTCCGCTGGCTGCTCAGCGTAAGGCCCCTCGCTCCACAGCCCGTGAGTTCCAGCCCGAGCTGGAATTCTCTCGCAACACGGCTTCCTCCACGACGATTTCCTGAGCCTTGCCCTCCGTCGCCCGGGGCTGCCGTTTTCCACGGCGCTCCCCTTGAGTACCCGTGGGACTGCTGATGTCCGGTCTCACGTTCCAAATTGAAATTGCCCCTCCGGTTTCGGTACCTTAGGCACCGCCATTCCCGGAAATATCCTTCCGCCTTCCCAGCGTATCCCGAACAATGAGCCCATCCTTGCCGGCGCAGCCACTGCGTTGTCCCTGGTGCGTCGCCCTAACGCCCCGGCGACCCGGAGGTTCTGCTCGTGCTTCACAGGAGTGCGGTCGATATCCATCAGTCACACCCCTGTCCCTGCGCAAAATCGCCCTTGCCTGACTGCCCGCCTCCGCGTCCCTCCTTCTCTTTCCGCCATGCCGCCATCTCCGTCGCTTTCCTTCTTTGTGCCCTATCTGCGTCCAGCCGGATCGCCGCAGCGCAGTCATCCTCCGCAGCGCCCATGGCTCAGCTTCCCGCGCCCACCTGGCAGGCTGTCGGCCCGTTCCAGGTGAGCACCCCCGCCTGGAATCTCGTTTCCGGCTCCGTGATCAGCATCGCCGCGGATCCCTCGGACGCCTCCGGCAACACCGTTTATCTCGGTACCGCCGGCGGAGGCGTCTGGAAATCCACGAACGCCGCCGCCAGCCCCGCTTCCGTTCAGTTTCTCCCTCTTACGGACACGTATACCGTCCCGTCCGGCTCCCTCACCTCGCTCAGCATCGGGGCCGTCGCCGTTCAGCCTGGCGGCACCGGCGTCATTCTCGCCGGCACCGGCGATCCCAACGGGACCGACACCTCCTGGTATGGGGTCGGCATCCTCCGATCCGGCGACAATGGCAATACCTGGTCGCTCATTCAGCGCTCCGCCGCCGCCCCGTCCGGCCTGCGGTTTAACTTTGCCGGTACCGCTTTCGCTGCCTTTGCCTGGAGCACCGCCACGCCCAGCCTGGTCGTCGCCGCAGTCACCGAATCCGAATACGCCGACATTGCCGGCGCCAATAACTCGCAGAACGCTCTCGGTATCTACTACTCTCTCGATTCCGGCAGCACATGGCAGCTGGCCACTCTCGAAGACGGCTCCAACGTCATTCAGTCTGCTTCCCTGCTCGGGGGTGGAACCAACGCAGCTACCTCCGTCGTGTGGAATCCCATCCGCCGGCGCTTCTATGCCGCCATTCGCTACCACGGCTATTACGAATCGTCCGACGGCGTGACCTGGAGCCGCCTTACCCATCAGCCGGCAACTCGTCTGACCCCTTTCCTTTGCCCCCCCAATTCCGGCATGAACGGCTCTCCCGGCTGTCCCATCTTTCGCGGAGCCATCGTGGCCCAGCCGGCAACCGGCGATCTGTTCGCTCTGACTGTCGATCAGAACAATAAAGACCAGGGCCTCTGGCAGGATGCCTGCAACCTGCAATCCGGCGCCTGTTCCTCCGGAACCGTGCAGTTCGCCACCAGCATCTCCGATCAGCCCCTGCGGTCGATAACCGGGAACGGCACCCTCTCGGAATCCACACAACTCGCCCTCGCCGCGGTTCCGGCCCGCCAGGACACCCTTCTCTTCGTGGGGCTCACCGACCTATGGCGATGCAGCCTGTCCGCCGGTTGCGTCTGGAGAAATACCACCAATACCAACACCTGCACCGCTGCCCAGGTGGCCCCCGGCCAGCAGGCCATCGACTCCACCCTCGGCGCCTCCGGCCTGCTTTATTTCGGCACGCAAGCCGGCCTCTGGCGTTCCACCGATGCCGTTGCTGAGCAAAGCACCCTCTGCTCCGCCAACGATGCCACGCACTTTCAGAATCTCAACGGCGGTCTCGGCTCGCTCGCCGCCGTCGAGAACTTTGCCGAGGATCCCAACAATCCCCTGACGTGGATGGCTGCCCTCGGCCCCCTCGGCACCGCGGCTCCCTCTGGCAGTGGCGCCGCCTGGAATCAGGTTCTTGATGGAAAAGGCGATGCTGTCGCCATCGATCCGCTCAATCCGCAGAACCGTTACGCCACCTCCACCTTCGGCGTTGGCATCAATGCCTGTAACCAGGGCAGCGCCTGCACCATCGCGGATTTCAACGCTCCCGTCATAGGCGAATCCCAGGTCGATAACGATGTCCAGACCATTCCCGCCCCCTGGATTCTCGACCCCGTCGACTCTTCCCGCCTCATCCTCGGCACCTGCCGCGTCTGGCGCGGACCTGCCAGCGGCTCAGGCTGGAGCGACAGCAATCTGCTCAGCTCCATGCTTGACGGCGACCCGGGCCCCTTCTGCAACGGTGACGCGCAAATCCGTTCCCTCGCTGCCGGGCTCACCAATACCGATCCCGGACACACCCGGGCTGAACGGCTCTACGCAGGCATGGCCGGCGTCTTCGATGGAGGCGGCCTCATCCCCGGCCACATCTTTGCCGCCGAAATTCACGATGGGTCCAGCGCCTCCACAACCCATTGGACCGATCTCTATGCCTCCCCCATCGTCAATTACGACGCTGCCAGCGCCCAGTTCAATCCCGGCGCTTATGACATCTCCAGCATCTTCGTCGATCCACACGACCCCACCGGCCAAACCATCTACGTCACCATCCAGGGGATCTTCGGCAGCACCACCAATGGCAACCTGCTCTACTCCTCCACCGACGCCGGCGCGCACTGGTACAACCTCTCCTCGAACCTGCCGCAGGCGCCCGCCAACAGCGTCATCGTCGATCCCAATAACCCCACCATCGTCTATGTCGCCCTCGACACCGGCGTCTACGTCACGCAAAACGTCAACGCCTGCATCCAGAAGAACTCGGCCTGCTGGAACATCTACGGCAGCGGTCTCCCCTGGTCGCCCGTGACCAGCCTGATGGCCTACAACGAGGGCTCCGTCCAGAACCTCCGTGCAGCCACCTGGGGCCGCGGCATCTGGCAGATCCCCCTCGCTACGGCCGGCATCGCCCCTACCACCGTCTCTCTCAATCCCTCTGCGCTCACCTTCGGCGCCCAGCCCCTCCAGTCCATGAGCGCCGCGCAAACCGTTACCGTCACAAACACCGGCACTCTCAATCTCAATATTTCCACCGTCACCGCTTCCGGCGACTACTCTGAAACCGACACCTGCGCCGGCCAGTCCGTCGCCCCAGGCTCTTCCTGCCAGATTCAGGTCAGCTTCGACCCCTCCCAGTCCGGCGTGCGTCCCGGCACTCTGACCGTCCTTGCAAACCTCACCGGCGGCCAAATCACGGCCTCTCTCTCCGGCACCGGCACCGGCGTTGCGGTCATCCAGCTCACGCCGCCCTCCCTCAACTTCGGTCCGCTGGCCATCGGTTCCACCTCCGCGCCGCAGTCGGTCACGGTCGCAAATACAGGAACCCTGGCCACGAACCTCACCAGCGAAACCGTCACCGGCGACTTTCACATCTCTGCCAACACCTGCACCAGTTCCTTAGCTGCGGGCGCCAGCTGCACCGTCAGCATCGCCTTCAATCCGGCGGGTTCTGGCTCCCGTGGCGGGACCCTCACCGTCATCGATGGCCTGGGAACCCAAAGAGCCCCTCTCTCCGGAACCGGCCAAATCGCTGCCACCGACGGCCTCGCCCCGGGCTCTCTCCTGTTCGCGCCCCAGCAAATCGGCAGCACCAGTCAGCCCCAGCAGATCGCCCTCACCAATACCGGCGATCAGCCCCTCACCCAGATCGTCGTCACCGCGACCGGCGATTTTTCCTTCGTGAACAACTGCGGCGCGCTCCTCCAGGGCCACGGCTCCTGCGCCATCGCAGTTGCGTATGCCCCCACGCGCACCGGAGCTGAAACCGGCACCCTCACCATCGCCGATGAGTTCCGCAATCAAACCGTGTCCCTCCGTGGCACAGGCCTCGCGCCTCCCGGCGTCTCCGCCACCCCGACCTCCATCAACTTCGGTGGCTACGCAGTCGATACCACCAGCCCGCCCCAGATCGTGACCGTCACCAACAATGGTGGCGTCGCCCTCACAAATATCGCAGCCACCGTCACCGCTGGCTTCGCCATCTCCTCCAACAAGTGTCCTGCGACGCTTGGCGCCGGTGCTGCCTGCCCCATCTCCCTCACGTTTTCGCCCACCACGGCAGGAGCCGTTTCAGGCACACTCACCCTCTCCGCCGCCAACCTCTCCAGACCTCTCACCGTTGCTCTCGCGGGCTCCGGCAGCGACTTCAGTCTCGCCGTTACCGGCTCCTCATCCGCCATCGTCACCAGCGGCCAAACCGCCAGCTACACCCTCCAGCTCGCCGGCCTGGTCGGCACCTCCGGTACCGTCGCACTTTCCTGTTCCGGAACTCCCCAGAACGCCACCTGTACCCTCAATCCCTCCAGCCTCACCCTCAACGGCCTCAATCCTGCCAGCTCCACCGTTACGGTCGCCACCGGTGTCACGGCCTCCGCCGTAATGGCCCCGGCAGCCACGTGGAAGGCCCTCGCCCCCCTGCTCGCCCTCACCGTGCCGCTGGCCGGCTTCGGCTTTCGTCTTCGCAGGCGGCTCTCTGTCCTTCTTGTCCTGCTCGCCGCCTGCGTTGTATTTCCTCTCGCATGCGGTGTTTCCTCTTCTTCCGGCTCCGGAAGCGGTGGTTCGGGCGGCAGCGGCGACGGCACCGGCGCTTACACCCTCACCGTCAACGCCACCATGTCCAACATCACCCACACGGCCAGGCTCACCCTTACAGTCCAGTAGTGTCTGCGTGCCACCCTCGTCGCGCTTTTTTGCAACGGGGTGGGAAGCCGCCGGCCTTCACAAGACAAAACCAAATAAAAAGGCCGCTCCACCCGGAGCGGCCCCACTAAACCCTTACCCGTATCCCGTAAACCCTGCTTTTACTCGTGCACAGTATCCACAAACGCCCGCAGCTTCCTCGAGCGCGATGGATGCCGCAGCTTGCGCAGCGCCTTCGCCTCGATCTGCCGGATGCGCTCGCGCGTTACCTGGAAGCTCTGTCCCACCTCTTCCAGCGTATGCTCCGAGCCGTCTTCGAGGCCGAACCGCATCTTCACCACGCGCTCTTCCCTCGGCGTCAGCGTCCGCAGCACCTGCGACGTGTACTCCTTCAGGTTCACGCTGATCACCGCGTCCGACGGCGAAACCGCCTGCCGGTCCTCGATGAAGTCGCCCAGATGC
>DASXFH010000049.1:0-10301 GCA_036489655.1 Acidobacteriaceae bacterium
CATGGAGTTGACATAGCTTTCGCTGCCGGCATCGGAGATCGGCCCCTGGACGAATGAACCATTGATGGGATCGGGGCGGTCCAGCACGATGATGCTGGTGCCGGTTTTGGCCGCGGCTTCCAGGAAGTAGCGCACCACGGACTCGTAGGTGTAATAGCGAACGCCGGCATCCTGCAGGTCGATGACGACCGCATCGAGTTTGTGCAGCGCTTCCGGCGAGGGACGGCGGTCGCTGTCTTTCGCGCCGTAGAGGCTGACGACCGGCAGGCCTGTTGCGGCATCGGTGGAGTTGGGGATTCCGGGCTTGTCATAGGCGCCGGCAATGCCGTGTTCGGGGCTGAAGAGGGTGGTCAGCGTAAGGCCAGGAACGTCGTGGGGCGCGTCGTGAAGGAGGACGTCGATGGTGCGATGGCCGTCCGCGTCTATGCCGGACTGGTTGGTGAGCAGCCCCAGGCGCAGGTGGCCGCTGTGCTGGCGGGCCAGATCCGCGAGCTCCTGGAAGTGGTCGGCTTCGAGGACATCGATGCCGGTCTTCACGTCTCCATTGCGAACCGGCCAGCGGCGCATGCCGCTCAGGGATTCGTTGTAGCCGGTGATGTGCGCAGCGAGCGTGCCGCCGTCCGGCTTGATGCCGATGGCGATGGCCGCCGCGTCAGCGACTTTGGAACGCAGCGCGACGATGCCTTTGGGACCGTCAGGGTGAACGGCGTTGGCAAGGATGATGACGTAGGTGTCGCTGACGGGGTCCATCCAGAGCGAAGTGCCGGTAAAGCCGGTGTGACCGAAGGAGCCGACCGGGAAGAGCGTGCCGCGGTTGCTGGAGTAGGGCGAGTCGATGTCCCAGCCGAAGGCACGGAGTGCCGTGCCGGTAACGGGCTGCTCCGGGACGACCATTTTCTGGAGGACGATTTGCGAGAGCGGAAACTTGCTGGGACGGCCAGCGAGGCGGTCGAGCAGGTTCTGCGCAAAGATCGAGACGTCGTCGGCGCTGCTGAACAGGCCGGCGTGCCCGGCGACTCCGCCCATGCGGCGCGAAGTGGGATCGTGGACAACGCCGCGCAGCATCACGTCACCGGGGAAGGTGTGCGACTCAGGATTGCCGAAAGCCGCGGCGCCGTGCTCCCATTGCGTGGGTGCGATGAGCGGGATCCACGACGTTGGCGGCAGAAAGCGGGTGTGGGTCATGCCCAGCGGCGTATAGATGTGCTGCAGAGCGTACTGGTCCAGCGACTCTCCGGAAAGCTTTTCGACGAGCGCGCCCAGCATGATGAAGTTGATGTCGCTGTAGACGAAGCGCTCGCCGGCCGGATGCTGCGGGGTGACGGCAAACGCGCGGCGATAGCCTTCCTCCTTACCCTGCCAGGGCTGGAGCAGATCGAGATCGGGAGGCAGGCCGGAATAGTGGGTCAGCAGCTCACGAATGGTGATGTCCTGCTTGCCATTGGCGGCGAAGTCCGGCAGGTATTTGGAGACGGGTTCGTTGGGGCTGAACTTGCCTTCCTGGTACAGCTGCATCAGAGAGGTCGCGGTGGCGAGGCACTTAGTGAGCGAGGCCATGTCGAAGATGGTGTCGACGGTCATGCGCTCGCGTGTGGGCTCGAGCGAACGCTCCCCGAAGGCCTGGCGGTAAACGACGTGGCCGTCATGGCCGATGATGACGACCGCGCCGGGAAGCCGATGCTCGTCGATGGCGTGATTGACGAGGGTGCCGATGGAGGAGAAATCGTACTGAGCCTGTGCGGCTCCCGCGCAAAAAGCCAGGGTGAGAGCGATTGCAAGAGCGCGTGTGCGGAGAATCATGCTTCGTTCAACTCCTCGTGCAGGGGATTGGGCTGTTCAGGGAAGAGCCAGCTGGCGCCGTAGCCGATGGCGCAGGTGATCAGGGAACCGATGAGCACCCACCACGTCCAGGCGATCTTCGGGAAGACAAGCGTATGTCCGGCGATGGTGAAGGTCAGGGCATGCGGCTGGATCCAGAGCAGGAGGTTGACGACGACGGCAACGGCCATGCCGAAGAGGGTACCGCGTTCGCCGGCACGGTGGCTGAGCGTGCCCAGCAGAAAGACGCCCAGCATCGCGCCCCAGAGCACAGAAGCGATGGACAGGCCGATCTCCACCACGTGACCGCCGCCGCGCGAAAACATGGCCAGCGCGAACAGAATGGCAGCCCAGACTACGGTCATCAGGCGGGAAAGGCGCGTGCGGAGCTGCTCGGAGATATCGGGATGGCGGGGCAGGTAGAAATCCACGACAGAGGTGGAGGCCAGCGAGTTGAGCGCGGCGCTCAGGTTCGACATAGCGGCAGCGAGAATCGAGGCGATCATGAGGCCGGCGATGCCCGGGGGCATCCGCTCCACGATGAAGACCGGGAACAGGCGGTCGGCACTCACGGCCGGGGCTCCGCTGTGCCGGTAGAAGAGAAACAGTCCGGCGCCGATGAACAGGAAGAGCGCGAACTGAAAGAAGACAACCACACCGCTGGTCAGCAGCGCGAGGCGCGACTGGTTGAGGTTTTTTGCCGCCAGCAGGCGCTGAACCATGAGCTGGTCGGTTCCGTGACTGGCCATGGTGAGGAAGCAACCGCCGATGAGGCCAGCCTGGAAGGTGTAGGTCTCCGCGATGGACCAGGAGAAGTGCAGCATGGTGAGCTTGTGCGCCGCGGAGGCACCTGCGAGCAGGCCGCTCCAGCCGCCGGGAATATGATGGCAGACCATGGCCAGGGCGAGCAGAGAGCCGCCGATGTATAGCACCATCTGGACAACGTCGGTCCAGATGACGGCAGCCATACCGCCCTCGAACGTGTAGATCAGCGTCAGCACGGAGAGAATGGCGATGGACGCGACGTCGCCCGTGCCGATGGCGACGCCAACCACGATGGCCACCGCGAAGACGCGCACGCCCTCGGCTGCGGCGCGCATCACCAGGAACAGGGTAGCGGTGAAGCGGTGGAGACGCCGCCCGAAGCGTTGCCCGATGACCTGATAGGCCGTGAGCAGCTCGCCGCGAAAGTAGCGGGGCAGAAAGAGAATGCAGATGACGATGCGACCCAGCAGGTATCCCAGGGCCAGCTGCAGGAAGCCGAAGTCCCCGGTGAAGGCGAGGCCGGGCACACTGATGATGGTGAGCGTGCTGGTTTCCGCCGCCACAATGGAAAGCGCGATGGCCCACCACGGCAGATTGCGATCCGCCAGGAAGTAGGAGCGCAGGGAGCGCTCGCCGGACTTCCGGAACCGCAGCCCAAACAGGGTGATGGCCACCAGATAGATGGCGACCACCACCAGATCAATCGGGCGCAGGTGCGGATGCTGAAGAGGCAACGGCATGCGGCGCGATCAGGAAGCCGGAGTTTCTGTTGGGATCCCGATGGACGCCGGCGTTGGCAATGTGTGGTGCTCGCTCCATTGGTGTCGCGCCGCCGCCAGCTTTTCGCTGCGCTCCACCCAGCGCCGTGTGGCCGCGTCGTAGCGAGCTGTCACGATGTTGAGCCAGAAGGGGCGATTTTCGTCCAGCCATACATCGCTGTAGCGCGTGCGCAGGTAGCTGTACCCATCGCGCAAATCTTCGCAGCGGCCGTTGGTCCCGGAGAGGAAGTACAGGTCGCGCTGGATGTGGGGCGCGATGGCAGGATCCTTCTGGCCGTTATACAGACGAAGATAGGTGGCGGCAATCTGGTCCGCAGTCTGGAACTGGAAGGCGAGGAAATCGATGCGCCGCGCGCCCATGTCCATGGCTTCGAGTGCCTGGGGTTCGCGCAGAGAGCCGTCGGCTCTGGCCTGGGCCAGCAGGGTCAGCGCGCGCTCGGCATCGAGGCGAACCTCGGCGCTGACCGGGCGCATCTTCGCCGCGACTTCCTGCCCCTCCGTACTCCAGGGATCCATCCAGAAATATGCGTCCCGGGCATCCTCGAGACCGGCCCGCTGGAGCGCCTGATGCGCCGCGATCAGAGCCCGCTGTGCTTCGTCGATTTTGCCGGAGGCATCGCCGTGGAAGACCGGGCCATACGACTCCTGGAACTGCGCGATGTCGCTGGTTCCCGGCTGCCACGAAGCCGCGGCGCCAAACAGAACGCCGTACCAGTCCTCGAGGAACAGGCCTTCGCCGTCATCGTTCCACACGGTATTCAGCATGCCGGTGCTGCCGGCGCGCTGGCCGTCGGCGACAAAGCCCTGGATGTTGCGCAGGCCCATGTCGAAGTCGGGCCACACGCGACTCCAGTTGTTCACGCCAGGTCCCACCCAGGTTTCCATGTGCGCGTTGGAGTAGGGCTCGATAAAGCGCTGAAAGCCCTCCGGGTGCGGATCGTATTCCCAAGGAACGGCGATCATGTCATGCGGCAGGTTGGGGACCAGGTCGGGGCTCTTCATCGCGATATCGCCCCAGAAGAGCAGCTGCCGATGCAGCGGCGCCAGCGCCTGGTGAATGCGGGAGAGGAAGTCAATGTAGACGGCGCCGAGGCCCTGCTGCTTCACCGCATCGGCCGTCTGTCCCTGTCCCAGTTCGAAAGTTTCGTCGGCGCCGATGTGCAGGAAGTGGCTCGGATAGATACCGGCCAGCTCATCGAACCACTGGGTGATGAGCTGAATGGATCCGGGCTGGCCAGGCGCAAGAACCGAACCATCCGGAATTTCGGCAAGAGGCGCGTATTGCTGCCAGGTGAGCACCTTGTGCACGTGCCCGAAAGCTTCCTGCTCCGGAATCACTGTGATGTGGTAACGGAGCGCGTAGGCGACCAGGGTCTTCGCGTCCGCCGGCGAAATCGATCCGCCGGGCAGCGCCGCCAGCGGATTCGATGCATACTGCATCGTGTTCTCAAAATACGGCGAGTACACATTCAGCTTGTACTGGGCGAAGGTACGAATCTGCTTCTCCTGGAATTCGAGCGTAGGCACGGGACCGCGGGAAAGATCGTCGTCGATGCCGCGCCAGCGCATGGCCGGCCAGTCGCGAATGCTGGCCCCGACGAGAACCGGCTCGCCCTTGCCCGTCTGCACCAGCTGCAGCAGCGTTTGCGCTCCATAGAACACGCCGGCCGCGGTGTGGCCGATGATGTACGCCTCATGGCCGGCAGTGACGAGCACGTAGCCTTCGGGCTGCATGGGAGCTTCGAACTGCAGATGCTCCCGCCGCAGGATGCGCTTCGCCAGGGCGGTGTCGTCGCGCAGCAGTTCAATGCGAACCGCGGTGGCCGCGACTCCGGAGCGCACTCCGCGGGCGCGCAACTCATCGCGAAGGTTCTGCGCGGCAAAGCGGTCCTCCGCATCGCCGCCCGGCGCCAGCACACGAGCTCCGCCGGTAAGGGAAAGATCGTTGCGCGTGGTGATTTCCCGAGGCTGGGGAATCAGGGGTGGGTGGGTGGCGGCGGCGGCCTGGGAAGTTCCGGTTGCGATGAACAGGAGGAGAACAGAAGGCAGCAGGAGTGCAGGGAGTATCGATTTCTTCACCTGCCCATACTCCAACGTTCCGGCGCGAATGTCTACTGGGGATCCGCCGCGGCTGCCTGGCGAGCGGACCAGAGTGCGCCGGCCGGAGCATCAGCAGGCTTCGAATGCACCACGATTTCCCCATAGGTGCGGCGCAGTTGGCGGATGAGCGCCTCGCGTACCGGCGCAATGTGCTCGAGGACGCTGCTCGCGATGGCCACGGCAGGAACCGCGAAGGGAGCGCTGTCTGCTTCGATGGAGCGAACGTGCTCGATCACAAGGCCGGCCAGCATGGCCAGATCGGCCCCGCCCTGTTCGAGGACCTCCTGTGCCACGGCATCGCCCTGTTCCGCTGCTTCGACCACGATGGGCGCCAGGCGCGAGAAATCCGGAGCAGGATTCATATTGGCAAACTCGACCAGATCTTCGATGGAGTCGATCTTCCAGAACGCCCGCGCGCGATCGAGGAGCACACAGGGGCGCCGTTGATCCATGGCGAGAAAGCCGCGGCGCAGCGCTTCGAGCCCGATGAAATGGCCGGAGCCCTGATCGGCCAGTGCCGGTCCCCAGCCTCCGGCAGTGACAACGGCGCCGGTGGCCGCGCGGCCGGCGACATTCGATCCGGTGCCGGCCAGGACCAGAACGCCGCGCCCGCCAAAGAAAACGGAGTCGAGGGCGACGTCAACATCGCCGGTAATGCTCAGGCGGCCTCCGACATGGCGGCCGAAGGCATCGCGCAGCCAGTCGACGACCAGCGGCACGGTCTCGCCCGCGGTTCCGATGCAGCAGCTGTAGACCTGGCTGGGCGAAATTCCGGTTGCCGACTGCAACTGCCGCAATGCATCCAGCAGGTTTGCCTCGGCTGTCGGCGCATCCACTTTCAGCCGCTTGATGGTGCCGGTGCGGACGCGCGCGAGTTCCCGGGTCTCATCGCCCAGCACAAACTCGGCCTTGGTGCCGCCGGAATCCACGCCAAGGAAATACGCCATGCGGTCAACGCTCCTGTGTGCGCGATCGGCTGCCGGTCGCCACAGTTTGGTCGTCAGCCAGACTCTCGAGAGCCGCACGCAAAGCGCGAACACCGAACTCCTGCACCTCATACCGCAGGTATTCCCGATCGGGAATATCTCCCATCGTCAGGCCCTTCTTGCGGTAGCGAACCGGGCTCGGAGAAATGGTGCGCAGCGCGGCATGGAATTCGGAGGCTCCGGTGGCTGCGGCGACGGCCCCAATCGTCCTGGGGTTGATGCCGCCGCCGGGCATCACGGCCAGGCGGTTGCCGGCCGCCGCCATCATGTGGGCAACGGTGGCCAGTCCATCGGTCACCTTGCCGGCTCCGCCGGAGGTCAGCACGCGGCGCGCGCCGGCTTGAATTACGGCTTCCAGCGCGCTCACCGGGTCGGGGGTCATGTCGATGGCACGATGGAAGGTCACCGGCAACGGATTCGCGAGCCGCACCAGAGCGGCTGTGCGGGCGACGTCCACGGCTGCGTCTTCGTTGAGCACGCCCAGCACCAGGCCGTCGGCGCCCAGATCGCGAGCCTGCCGGATGTCCTCCTGCATGACCGCGAATTCGGCCTCCGTGTAGCAGAAGTCGCCGCCACGCGGGCGAATCATGACGAATACACCGATGCCGATACTGTGGCGCACGGCGGCGATCAGGCCGGCCGAGGGGGTTATGCCGCCTTCCAGCAGATCGCTGCAAAGTTCCACGCGATCGGCTCCGCCCCGCTCCGCCGCGATTGCTGAGTCCGCCGAGTCAATACAAATTTCAAGCTGCATCACAAAGCATCCTACCGGAACAGCGTGTCTGGCCAGGAAAATCACCATGAGCGCGGGTGCCAAAACGGCTCTCGATTACTGTCGGTCCGGCCTTTGCCACTGCAGGATCGGCAGCAGGCTGGAGTAGTCATCGGTCCAGACGCGCAGGCCGGGCCGCGGTGGGATCGGCCTGGCCATGGCCGCAATCATTGGCTGCGTGAGAAAAGCCGCGTTGTTCGTGACCAGAACCCAGGTGGCGCGGTATTCGCCGCGAGAAGCATTCGACGGCGTATCCACGACCCGGGACTGCATGCCCGCAGCCGCCGCAATTTCAGCCACTACTGGCACCAGGTCGAGGTACTGGTTGGAGACGTGGAAGGCCAGGATGCCGTTGGGCGCGAGCTGCCGTTGATAGACCACCATAGCCTGGGTAGTGAGCAGGTGAACCGGGATCGCGTCGCCGGAAAAGGCATCGATGGCGAGCACATCGTAGTGCTGCGGCGGCTCGTGCGAGAGCGAAAGGCGGGCGTCGCCCAGGGCATAAGAGATTTGCGCGCCGGATTCGCGAATGTAGGTGAACAGGTTTTGCGCGATGGGCAGTACCGCTGGATTGATTTCGTAGAAGCGAAGACGGTCGCCAGATTTTCCATAGGCGGCGAGCGTGCCCGCGCCCAGCCCGACTACGCCGATAGTCCGGGGACGATCGCCGCAGCAATTGCGCAGCGCCAGACCCACTCCGGAGTCTGTGGCGTAGTAGGTGGTGGGCACTCGGCGGAAATCCGGCGCGAACCACTGCGTGCCGTGCTCGATGGTGCCGTGCGTCAGGGTACGGATGGTTCCCGCCTGTGCCGGCAAATATGATTGCCGCACGCGCAGAGAGCCATAGAAATTGCGGACTGCGACCAGGGTGTTGCGTCCGTAGACGATGTGCAGCATGATCGCCAGCGCCAGCAGCAGCGCCGTGCTCACTGACCAGAGCATTCGCTGTCCCCAGCCGCTGTTCCATGTGACCAGGAGGGCGAGCGCCGCTGTGGCCAGAAACGCCAGGGAGACGTCGTAGTTCGCGTCAAACAGCAGCGGACAGCCGAGGCCGATGAAGATCGATCCCGCCGCGCCGCCGGCCGCGATGAGCAAATAGAACAGCGTGGATTCGGACGGGTTCGCCGGCCGCAGTGCAAAGGTCTCGGCATGACAAAAGAGGCAGGCGAAGAAGAGTTCCAACAAAAAGAACCCGATGCCGATCTGAATGGGCAGGCTGACGTCGGTCCTGGAGAGCATGTAGGCCAGCGCCGCCAGAAACACCACCAGCAGTCGCACGACGATCCAGCGCCGATAGAGCCAGGACGCGTCGAAAGCGAGGATGAACGTCAGCAGGTAGACCGCGAGCGGCAGGATCCACAGCAGGGGAATGGCGGCAATGTTCTGGCTCAGGTGGCTGGTGACAGCGCACAGTTGCATGGCTGCTGCGGCCGGCAGCAGGAACCAGAGGAGCCGGGCGCGGCGGGATGCTTTCGGTCCGCTCTCGGCAGCCGATGCCGCCGCAGACGCGGACTGGACGCCTCCGCGCAGGCGCCAGGAGATCAGGGCCGAAAGGATCGCATACACGCCAAAGCCAATCCCCCAGGCCGCCCGCTGGGTGCTCAGCGAGAAATGCGGCTCGATCACCGCTGGGTAAAGGAGCAGAGCCAGCAGGGATCCGGCATTGGAGAGCGCAAAGAGGCGCCACGGCACGCCTGCGCCTTCCTGTCGTGCGAGCCAAAGCTGCAGCAGAGGGCTGGTGGAGCCGAGCAGGAGGAAGGGCAGTCCGATGGTCAGGCTGAGCGCCTGGAAAATGGCCAGGAATGGATGATCGGAGGCCCGGCTCAGGTTCGGCTGCGCCGCAAACAGCAGCAGCGTGGCAGCGATTGCGAGCAGAGCCGTGTGCAGCGCTTCGGCGCGCCGGGCAGACGTACGGCGCCCCAGCCAGTGGGCGTAGATGTAACCCAGCAACAGCACCGTCTGGAAAAAGACCAGGCAGGTGATCCAGACCGCCGAGGATCCGCCGAGCGCCGGCAGCAGGCGCCTGGCCGCCATCGGTTCCACGGCGAACAGCAGGAAAGCGCCGAGGAAAATGACACTGCCGCAGAGAATCCGGAGCGACCGAGGAAGAGGATGCATTCGGATAGAACGCTACCATGCGTTTGCGACGCCGGGCACGGCCGATTTCGCAATTTCGCCCGGATTTCCACGGGTTTGCCCGGAGTGCCATCGTCGTAAACTGAAGGTGATGAGACTCGGCATCGACTTCGGAACGACGCGGATTGTTGTGGCGGCGGCCGATCGCGGCAACTTCCCCCTGGTGCACTTTGAAACGCCCGACGGGCAGGCCTGCGACTGGTTTCCGCCGGTGATCGCCGTACGCGGCGACGAGCGTCTCTACGGATGGCAGGCCATTGCCGTGCAGGACGATGAAGGCTGGACCTTCCTCCGCTCGCTGAAGCGCGCGCTGCGCAACGCGGGACCCCAGACCGAACTGCACATTGGTGGCCGGAATCTGCCGCTGCGGCGGCTGCTCACCGAAATGATGGCGGTGTTGCGGACTCAGTTGCTGGAGCATTCGAATCTGGGTGCGGAGCCGAACGAGCCGCTGGAGGTGGTTCTCGGGGTTCCGGCCAATGCCAACAGCAACCAGCGATTCCTCACCGAAGAGGCAGCGCAAAGCGCCGGCTTCACCGTCCTCGGCCTGATGAACGAGCCCTCTGCAGCGGCCATCGAATACGCTTACCGCAACAGCGCCGAGCGCCGCAGCCGCGTGGGGAGCGGCCTGCTGGTGTATGACATGGGCGGAGGCACCTTCGACGTCTCGCTGGTCACGCTGGGCGAAGAGGAGCACTCGGTCGAGGCCTCCGACGGAATTGCCAACCTCGGCGGCGAGGATTTCGACGCGATCCTGGCCGAACTGGCGCTGGAGAACGCGGGCATCTCCGACGAACTCACCGCGGCCGAGCGCCACCGGCTGCTGGAGGAGTGCCGCGAGAAAAAGGAATCCCTGAATCCGAACACCCGCAGGATGACCATCGACCTGGAACGGGTGCGAGCCGGCTGGAATCCGGTCACGATTCCCGCCGATGAGTATTACGA
>DASXFH010000057.1:0-15117 GCA_036489655.1 Acidobacteriaceae bacterium
CACAACACCACCGAGGGCGGCGACGCCTTTCTCGAGGACGCGCTCATCGGCCGCCTCACCCCCGGCGCCGAGCAGGTCACGCCCGGCCCGCACGCTTGGGACGGCAGCTATACAGACCTCGCCGTCGACTGGCAAGGTCACCGCTGGCGCGTCCAGAGCGCCCTGACCGGCGCCGACCTCGCCCTGCTCGTTACGCCCCTGCCCTCCAGCGAAAATACCGCTCTGCCGCCGACCGCCGTCTTCACCGTCAACTACCTCTGGAACCGCCCCGGCGCCGTCGCTCGCCACGCCGATTTCATCCAGGCGCAGAGCCCCTCCGCCAACCTGTCCATCTTCTGCACCTGCGCCCCCGCCGGGTCCAGACCCTCCTTCATCCCTATGCCCCTCGGCTCTCCGTACTTCGCTGCCGATCTCACTGCCCCCATCGGCATCAGCACCGGGCGACGCCGCACGCTGGCTGACATTCAGACGGTCATCGCGCAGCAGCGGCACGCGTACGACGCATCCGTCACCGCCGCCGGCACAAATGGGCCCATGGTGGACGCCATCCGGACCACCCTCGGCTGGGACACCATCTACGATCCCAGCCACAACCGCGTCATCTCTCCCGTCAGCCGCGTCTGGAGCACCGGATGGGGCGGCTACGTCCTTTTTGACTGGGATACTTTCTTTGCCGCCACCCTGGCCTCCATCGGCGATCGCGACCTCGCCTATACCAACGCCCTCGAAATCCTGCGTGAAGAGACGCCGCAGGGATTCGTCCCCAACTACGCCCGCGCCGGCAACTGGAAAAGCTCCGACCGCTCCGAGCCGCCCGTCGGCTCCATCACCGTCCTCGGCCTCTACCGCCGGTTCCACGACCGCTGGTTTCTCGAAGACGCGTACGCGCCGCTGCTGCGCTGGAATCGCTGGTGGGATCAACACCGCCAAATTCAGGGCTATCTCGCCTGGGGCAGCGACCCCGAAAACCAGCCGGCGAATCTCGACGACACCTCCCGCGGCACCCATCAGGGCGCCGAGTTCGAGTCCGGCCTCGACAACAGCCCCATGTACGACGGCACGTTCTACGACCCGCACACGCACCTGATCGACTACGCCGACGTCGGCCTGATGAGCCTCTATATCGCCGACTGCGATGCGCTCGCCGAGATCGCCGGAATCCTCGATCGCCCCAGCGATCAGAAGGAACTTTCCGCCCGCGCCGCCCGCTATCGGAAAAGCCTGGCGACCCTGTGGGATCCGCAACAGGGCATCTTCCTCAATAAAGATCTGCACACCGGCCGCTTCAACACGCGCCTCTCGCCTACCAACTTCTACCCGCTGCTCGCGCACGCCGCAACGCCCGACCAGGCCCGCACCATGATCGACAGGCATCTTCTCAACCCCAAAGAGTTCTGGGGAACGTGGGTGATTCCTTCCATCGCCCGCGACGACCCGGCCTTCCACGATCAGAATTACTGGCGCGGCCGCATCTGGGGGCCGATGAATTATCTGGTCTATCTGAGTCTCCGCAACTACGACGATCCGGACGTCCGCCGCCAGTTCGCGCAGAAATCCTATGATCTGTTCCTGCGGGAGTGGACCAGGCACCGCCATGTCCACGAAAACTACAACGCCATGACCGGCTCCGGCGATGACGTGACCAGCAGCGACCGCTTTTACCACTGGGGCGCTCTGCTGGGTTATATCGAATATCTGGAGCAAGCAGAGCCGGCGCGCTGACCGCTGCGAAAGAACGCCTACTGCGGAACCGGCTCGTCCTCGGTCTCGAGGATCCCCGTGGGTAACCCGTCAATGCTGTGAGAGTTCTTCACCTCCCAGTACTCCCGCAAACCCGCCTCCCCTTTATTTGCGGCCCACTGTGTCAGGTTGGTGCGCTCGCCCACATACGAGAAGAGGGGTACGCCAAAGCCGCACGACGTCTGCACCATCTCCACATCGAGCACGATGATCTGCCGCGCCCCCGGGCGTTCCTCATTGTTGAAGGCCGAGGCCAGCATCTCGCGATACGCCCCGCTGCTGCGCCGTACCATTCGCCCCTGACCGTAAAGGCGCAGGACGATCGGCGCTCCTTCGAAGGCACAGAACATCAGCGTCAGTCGCCCCTGCGCGCGCAGATGCGCGGCGGTCTCGTTGCCACTGCCGGTCACATCGAGATAGGCCACCTGTCGCTCATTGAGAATGCGCAGCGCGGCGCCGTCCTTGGGCGAAACGTTTACTCGTCCATCGCGGGCTGCCGACGCGGTAAAGAACACGCGCTGCCGCAGAATGAACTCCCGGTGCATGGCTTCCATCGAGGCAAATTGCTTTCCCATAAGCAAAGTGTCTCATTCCGGCGTAGTCGGGACCCGCCCCTGCGCCAGCCGCGCTTCCAGCCCGGCCCGTACCTCCGGCCACTCCGCCGCCACAAGCGAAAACCGCGCCGAGTTCCGCGGAATCAAATCGCTGGCCATCCGATGCGCCCGCAGGATTCCCTCGAATCTGCCCCCGATCCGCTCAATCGCCGCCCGGCTGCGGTCGTTGCGCTCATCGGTGTGCAGAACCACGCGGTGCACGCCCCAAACCTGGAACGCATACGTCAGCATCAGCAGCTTGGCCTCGGTATTGGCAGCGGTGCGGATCGCATCGCGGGTCAGCCATGTGTAGCCGATCTCGCAGGCGTCCGGAGCCCAGCGGTCGTGGCGTTCATGGCCCTCCGGCCACGGCCACCATTCCAGGTCGAAATAACGGGTCGATCCAAGAAGGGTTCCGCTCGGCACCGACCGGGTCGCAAAAGGCCACGCCTTACCCTCGTCGCGCGCCGACAGAGCGGTATCCACATACCGTGCCATCGCTTTCGCTCCCTGCGGAACGTGGCTCCACTGGTAAAGAGAAGGATCCATCGCGGCCGCCGCCGCCAGCTCCGGAGCATGCGCCGTCTCCAGCGGTTCCAGCAGAATGTGTTTGCCGCGAAGCTCGAAAGATTCCAGTCGCATGGGGCTGTCCTGTGATTATCCCGTTGCTTTCGCTCGTCTGCAACAAATTCCTGGTGGCTGTAAAGATTCCGTCGGTACCGTTGCCAGAACCGTGAGACCGCGGTGGACCGCTATAATGGATGTTGTCGAAAGAGCAATATCTTTCCATTCTCTACTGAAGGGAACACCGCCACATGGCGACCACCAACGCCGGCGCCCCGTCCGCGCAGGGCGAACCGGGCGCAGAAAAAGCTGCTCCTCCCAAATCCGTCGTTAACGATTTCAGTATCCAGGTAGCCACCGTCAACGGTTCCGGCTCCCAGTCCGCGAACAGCATCCTGCTGCGCAGCATCTTCGCCATGGGTGTCCCGGTCAGCGGCAAGAACCTCTTCCCCTCCAACATCGCCGGCCTGCCTACCTGGTACACCATCCGCGCCAGCAAGTACGGCTACGTCGCGCGCAAAAAAGAAATCGACATCCTCATTGCGATGAACGCCGAAACGGCGCGCGAAGATATCCTCTCGCTGCTCCCCGGCTCCATGGCCATCTATGAGGAGCAGGCCAACCTGAAGCAGTACCGCGACGACGTCACCTGCTATCCGGTGCCGTTCGACAAGATTACCGCCGCAGTCTGTCCGGAAGCCAAGCTGCGCAAGCTGGTCAAGAATATGGTGTACGTCGGCGTCGCCGCGCAGCTGCTCTCCATGGACATGAAGGCCGTCGAAGGCGCCCTGCGCAAGCAGTTCGCAAAGAAGCAGAAAGCCGCCGACCTGAACTGGGCCGCCGTCGAAGCCGGCTTCAACTACGCCGCCCAGACCTTTACCAAACAGGATCCCTTCGTTCTTCAGCCGATGCACGCTACCGAAGGCAAAATCATTATCGATGGCAATGCCGCCTGCGCGCTGGGCGCCATGTTCGCCGGCGTCACCGTCGTCACCTGGTACCCCATCACGCCCTCTTCGTCGGTCGTCGAGCAGCTCATCGACTTCCTCAGGAAGTACCGCGTCGAACCCGACGGCAAGGCCAGCTTCGCCGTCGTTCAGGCGGAAGACGAGCTCGCCGCCATCGGCATGGTCCTCGGCGCCGGCTGGGCGGGCGCCCGCTCCATGACCGCCACCTCCGGCCCCGGCATCTCGCTCATGGCGGAGTTTGCCGGCCTCGGCTATTTCTCCGAGCTCCCGGGTGTCATCTTCGACATCCAGCGTGTCGGCCCCTCCACCGGCCTGCCCACGCGCACCGCCCAGGCTGACCTGCTCTCCATCGCCGTCCTCTCGCACGGCGACACAAAGCACGTCATGCTTCTGCCCGGCAGTGTTATGGAGTGTTACGAGTTTGCCGGCGCCGCCTTCGACCTCGCCGAGCAGCTCCAGACCCCCGTCTTCGTCCTCTCCGACCTCGACCTCGGCATGAACAACTGGATGTCCGATCCCTTCGCGTACCCGGATCAGCCCCTCAACCGCGGCAAGATCCTCACCGCCGATGACCTCAAGCGCCTTGGAGAGTTCGGCCGCTACAAAGATGTCGATGGCGACGCCATCCCCTACCGCACCCTGCCCGGCACCGACCACCCCAAAGCCGCCTACTTCACCCGCGGCAGCGGCCACAACGAAAAGGCTCTCTACTCCGAGCGCCCCGAGGACTACCAGAACCTGATGGAGCGGCTGGCCCGCAAGTTTGACACCGCCCGCACTCTGGTCCCCGCGCCCCAGATCGTCCAGACCGGCAAGTCGAAGGTCGGCATCATCGCCTTCGGCACCTCCGATTACGCCGTCCTCGAAAGCCGCGATCAGATGAAGAAGGAGTATGGCCTCGAAGCGGACTACCTCCGCATCCGTGCCTATCCCTTCAGCAAAGAGATCCACGACTACGTCGCCTCCCACGAGCGCGTCTATGTCGTCGAGCAGAACCGCGACGCCCAGATGCTCAGCCTGCTCAAGCTCGATCTGCCCGCCGCCGAAATCACCAAACTGCGCAGCGTGCGCCACTTCAACGGGCTGCCCATCGACGCCCGCTCCGTCACCGACGAAATCGTCCTGCAGGAGGGAATCTAAACATGGCGGCCACCGCAACCCCGACCCCCAAAACCAACCGTATCGGCCTTCCCGTCCTCGACTATCGCGGCAGCAAGACCACGCTCTGCGCCGGCTGCGGACACAATGCAATCTCCGAGCGCATCATTGACGCCATGTACGAGATGGGCGTTCAGCCCGAGCGCGTCATGAAGCTCTCCGGCATCGGCTGCTCCTCCAAGAGCCCCGCCTACTTTATGGCCCGCTCGCACAGCTTCAACAGCGTGCATGGACGCATGCCCTCGGTCGCCACCGGCGCTCTGCTCGCCAACAAGACCATGATGGGCATCGGCATCTCCGGCGACGGCGACACTGCCTCCATCGGCATCGGCCAGTTCATGCACCTCATGCGCCGCAATCTGCCTTTGATCTACATCATCGAAGACAACGGCGTCTACGGCCTCACCAAAGGCCAGTTCTCCGCCACGGCGGATATCGGCTCGAAGCTGAAGACCGGCGTCATCAACGATCTGCCCGCCATCGACACCTGCTCGCTCGCCATCCAGCTGGGCGCCACCTTCGTCGGCCGATCGTTCTCGGGAGACAAAAAGCAGCTCCTCACCATGCTCAAGGCGGCCATCGCCCACCGCGGCACGGTCATGCTTGACGTCATCTCGCCCTGCGTCACCTTCAACGACCACGAAGGGTCCACGCGCAGCTACAAATACATGCAGGAGCACGAAGAGGCCATCAGCGAAGTTGGCTTCGTCCCCAGCTTCGAGGAGATCGACGTCGAGTATGATCCCGGCACCACTCTCGACGTCAAAATGCACGACGGCTCCAGCCTGCGCCTCAAGAAGCTGCACGAGGACTACAACCCCACCGACCGCGCCGTCGCAGTTCACACCCTGATGGAAGCGCACGAGAAGGGCGAAGTCCTCACCGGCGTCTTCTACATCGAGACCAGCAAGCCCGCTTTTACCGACCTGCTTAACCTGGTCGACGAACCGCTGGCCACCCTGCCTCAGTCGCGTACGCGGCCCCCAAAGCAGGTGCTCGACGACGTGATGAACCGCCATATGTAGGGCAGGGAACCAGCCGATAGCAAAAAAGGCGCGTCCCAGGACGCGCCTTTCCCGTCTCTGCCCCCCACTCTACGCCGAACGGCCGTCTGTCCTTACACCGCAAACGGAACAAACGGATGAGCGCAGCGCCCTGGTACCGCCAACCCTGTCCGAGCACGCCAGGTCTCCAGGTTTCCTCCTATGGACAAGCCAAAGGTATAACTGATACCTTTGGAACGTGCAAAGGAAGGAGCGATCCATATGGCCGCCGAAAAGTCGGAGGTTCTGCAAGGCACACTCGACCTCATGATTCTCAAGACCCTCCACGCCCTGGGGCCACAGCATGGTTTTGGAATCGCCAGACGTATCGAGCAGGTGAGCGAAGACGTGCTGAGCCTGAATGAAGGCACGGTGTACACCTCGCTGTTGCGGTTGCAGCAGCAAGGCTGGATTGCCGCCAAATGGGGCGTTTCGGAAAACAATCGAAAAGCCAGGTATTACTCGATCACCAGAACCGGCCTCAAACGACTCGCGGTCGAGACCGAGAACTGGGAACGGATCTCCGGCGTGATTGCGCGGGTGCTCAATCTGCAGGGGGAGCGATAGTCATGAGCCTTCGTTTCCGCATTCTCACAGCAAAACTTCGGGCGCTGTTCGGGCAGCGAAGGTCCGGCGGCGAACTGGAAGATGAGATCCAGCTGCACGTCCAGTTGCTGAAGGAACGCTTCATTCTCCAGGGTATGGCGCCCGGCGATGCGGAAGCGGCGGCGAGGCGCCAGTTCGGGAACTCGACTTTGCTGAGGGAGCGACACTACGAGCAACGCAGTTTCTCCCGGTTGACTACGTTGCTGCGGGATCTGCGGTTCGGCCTGCGTCAGCTGAAGCGCAATCCCACGCTGACGTGCGTGGCCACGGCGTCGCTGGCTCTGGGCATTGGCGCCAATACGGCGATTTTTGCCGCAGCGAAGCGGGTCCTGTTCGACACACTACCGGTGTCGAGCGCGCATGAGCTGCGCCTGCTCACCTGGGTGAGCGGGCACGAGCAGCCGGTTCCTCCGGTGTGGGGAGATGTGGGGCCGAACGAAGCCGGCGGACTGACCAGCGACAGCTTTTCTTATCCGGTGCTGGAGGCGATGCGCGGGAGAACCGATGCGGTTCAGGCGCTGATTGCCTTTAAAGATGTACCGATGGCCGCCACCATTGACGGGCAGGCGGAGATGATGAGCGGGGAGATGATCAGCGGGAATGCTTTTCAGGCGCTGGGTGTCAATCCGGAGCTGGGGCGGACGCTGGCCCCGGCCGACGACGCCGCAGCCGGCAGCAGCCCGGTGGCGGTGATCAGCGACGGATTCTGGGCGCGGCGATTCGCGCGCTCTCCTCTGGTACTGGGGAAAGCCATTTCCCTGAATGGTGTGCCGGTGACCGTCGTCGGGGTGAGCCGGGGGCGTTTTGCCGGATTGCAGATGGGGAGCGCGGCGCAGATCTTCGTTCCCATCACGCTGCAGCCGCTGATTCTGCCGCGGGCGCAGAACGGAAGCGTCTCGCTGCTGGACAATCCGCAATCGTGGTGGGTACAAATTCTTGCCCGATTGCGGCCGGATGTTCCCGAGAGGCGGGCTGAAGCCGAACTGGACACGATCCTGCGACAGACCGCGGCGCCGGTTCTGAAGACGACCGGCGAGCTGGATCGATTTCATATACGGTTCGAGCCGGGCGATCGCGGGCTGGACTTTCTGCGAGGACAATACGCGCGGCCGTCGTATGTGCTGCTCGCGCTCGCCGGGTTGGTCCTGCTGCTGGCTTGTCTGAACCTCGCGAACCTGCTGCTTGCGCGTTCGACCGCCCGGCAGCGCGAGCTGAGCACGCGGATGGCGTTGGGGGCGGGCCGTGGAAGCATCATCCGGCAAATGCTCACCGAAAGCCTGTTGCTTTCCGGCTTTGGGGGAACGGCGGGGTTGGTCCTTGGCTATCTTGGCCGCAACATTGTGCCGAGGCTCCTGGAGAACTCTTCCCAGGTTGATCCAGCCGAGGTGCAGTTCGACTGGCGGGTGCTTCTGTTTACTTTGGGGATTTCGGTTGCCACCGGGATCCTTTTCGGACTGGCCCCGGCATGGCAGGCGACGCGCCTCGCGGATCATGCGGGGTTGCGGGAATCGGGTGGGGCCACTGCCAGCCGGCACAGGCTGCGGTTCGATAAGACGCTGGTGATCGGCCAGGTTGCTCTCTCCGCGACGCTGCTGATGGGCGCGGGGCTTTTCGTTCACACACTGATCAATCTCGATCGCATTCCGCTGGGATTTGATTCGAACCGGATTCTGCTCTTCCGCCTCAATCTTCCGCGCGCCCGCTATAACGATGCGCAAATGACGACGTTGTTGCAGAAGATGGAGGAGAGGCTTGCGCCGCTTCCCGGCGTGCGCTCGGTCAGCGCCAGCAACATCGGGATCATCGGGGATGGACATTCGGGAGGGACATTCCAGGTGGTGGACCGTCGGCAGGGAAACGAACCGGACCGCGTTCAAACCAATGCGGTGGGCGTCGATTTTTTTCAGACGCTCGGGATCTCCATTCTGCAAGGACGAGCTTTCAGCCGGCACGACACCGCCACTTCACCTCGGGTGGCGGTGGTGAATCGCGCGCTGGCGAAGAAGTTCTTCCCGGGCGAGAATCCAATCGGAAAAATCTTCAAAACGGATTCGGAAGATGTGGATGAGCCCATTCGGATTGTGGGTATCGCCGCAGACACACGCTACGCCGATTTGCGCACCGAGACTCCTCCCACGTTCTATGTCCCGTATGTGCAGAAAGTCATGGGGTCGGGACGCATGGTGGTCGAAATCCGCACGCTGGCGGATCCGGGCAACGTGTTGCCCGAAGTGCGCCGGGTCATCGCCTCTCTCGACGAGGATTTGCCCATGATGGATGTGCGCACGATGAAAGACCAGGTACAGTCGACGCTGGCGGGGGAGCGGACTCTTGCGGAGCTTGCAGGGGGCTTCAGTTTGCTGGCCCTGGTGCTGGCGAGCCTTGGGATTTACGGCATGATGGCCTATGCGGTGAATGCGCGGACCGGAGAAATCGGACTGCGCATCGCTCTTGGGGCGCGGACCAGCCAGGTTCTCTCCCGCGTCCTGCGCGAGGCATTCTGGCTGACGAGTGCGGGAATCGGCCTTGGATTCGTTGCGGCGTTGTGGCTCACCCGGTTGATTCGAACCATGTTGTACGGAATTAGAAGTGCAGACGCGCTTACCATCGCGAGTACAGCCGTCCTTCTCTTATCTGTATCGCTGTTCGCAGCTTTCGCGCCTGCCCGTCGTGCTTCCAGGATTGATCCAATTCGCGCTCTGCGCCATGATTGAAATCAGCTCATGATGCTGCGGTCGCCCCTGAGCCCTGTCACCCTGCCGCTCTGGCCCTGGCGACGCTGGAAGAGTGCCATGTCCCCAGGTCGCTCATTGAAGTTCAGTAGTCAGCTCCTCAACTCGGGCTTACGTCGGCATCCCCAAAAGAGGAAGGCGCGACCTCAGACGCGCCTTCCTGTTTCGCTATCGGCTACTGACTACTGCCTGCCGGCTGCTTTCCTCACGCTGCCTTCGCATGTTTGCCGCTCAGCCGCTCGATCATCGTCCGGCTGAACGCCGGGATGTCATCCGGCTTGCGGCTGGTGATGAATTGTCCGTCGGTGGCGACTTCCTGGTCCACCACATTCGCCCCTGCATTTTTCAGATCCGTCCGAATCGATGGCCATGACGTCATTGTCTTCCCCTTCACCACGCCTGCCTCCACCAGCGTCCACGGTCCATGGCAAATGGCCGCGACTGTGCGCCCTGTTGCCACAAAGTCCTTCACAAATTGCACGGCCTTCGGCTCCATCCGCAGGTGATCCGGGTTGATCACGCCGCCCGGCAGCAGCAGCGCGTCGTAGTCCTGCGCGCGCGCCTCTTCAAGCGTCTTGTCGACCTTCACGCTGTCGCCCCATTCCTTGAGCTTCCAGCCTTTGATGGCGCCACCCTTCGGCGACACGACCTCTGTTATCGCCCCCGCCTCTTCCAGCGCTCTCTTCGGCTCCGTCAGTTCCACCTGCTCAAAACCATCGGTTGCCAGAATGGCAATTCTCTTCCCCTGCAGGTTGTTCGCCATAGCGACTCCTCCCGTTTCATCTCATTTGCGTTCTCTCCTCATAAGACGGCCTCTGGACCAGCGGCGTTGCCATGTTTTGGATTCTCCGGACTGTAACAATCAGGGCTGCAAATTCGTGTACAGTTCCCACGAGTAATGAATTGAGAACAGTTGGGGAGGGTTACATGTCGAATCGTTTCTGGACTGCGATTGTCGCGGTCGCAGCGCTGGGCACCCTGAGTGCCTGCAACTCATCGAACAATGCCAGCCAAAACGTCGTCCTCTCCGGTGCCGGAAGCACCTTTGTCAATCCCGTGATGACGCGCTGGACGGCCGACTTCTCTCAGGCTCATCCCACGATCCACGTCAACTATCAGTCCATCGGCTCGGGCGGCGGCATTCAGCAGGTCAAGGCCGGCACCGTGGACTTCGGCGCCTCCGACGTCGCCCTGAAGGATCAGCAGCTGGCGGGCATGGCCCCGGTCGTGCAGATCCCGGAGACCGCGGGCCCGGTGTGCATCACCTACAATCTGCCTGGCCTCACGCAGCCGCTGCGTCTCTCGCCGCAGGCCCTCGCCGGACTGTTCCTCGGCACCATCAAGACCTGGAAGGACCCCCTGCTGGCGAAGGATAATCCCGGCGTCAAGCTGCCTTCCTCTGCGGTTATCATCTCCCACCGCTCGGATGGTTCCGGTACCACCGGTATCTTCACTGAGTATCTCTCCTCCATCAGTCCCGACTGGAAGCAGAAGGTCGGCTCCGGTACCGCTGTCAGCTGGCCCACCGGCATCGGCGGCAAGGGCAGCGAAGGCGTCACCGGCAACATCCGCAACTCGCCGGGAGCCATGGGCTACGTGGAGCTGAGCTACGCGCAGCAGAACAATCTGCCTACCGTCCTGGTTGGAAATCAGGCGGGCAAGTACGTGGCTGCTACCGCCGCCGGCACCACCGCCGACATCGCCGCCTTTGCCGATCAGATCAGCAAAGATCCGCGCGAGCCCATCGTCAATCCCCCTGCCAGTGCGCCGGACGCGTATCCCATCTCCGGCCTCACCTTCCTGATCATTCCCAAAGATGGTCCGGACAAGGCGAAGCGCGCCGCTCTGAAGCAGTTCATCCAGTACGTCATCACGGATGGACAGGCGGCTGCGGGATCGCTGAACTACGCGCCGCTGCCCGACAGCGTCAAGCAGTACGATCAGCAGCAGCTCCAGCTGCTGACCGCCGCCGGTCAGCCAATCAGCTGACGCGGATGTAAAAGGGGCGTGCGGAATTCCTCCGCACGCCCCTGCGCGTTTCCTCTGGATACTCCCGGCAAACTCCCGGAATCGGTCTCCTAGAAGCGGTACGCGAACCCCGTTGACAGAATGGGGAAGAATCGTGCCGGCGCCGCATCGTTGGCCAGCTTCTGCTGTTGCGCCACAACGTTGGCGTGGATGGTCGGATCCGTCGCCACATCCGCGCAGTACGGCACTCCCTGGCTGGTGTAGCACGCCGTCCCGTTCAGGTTGAGCGCGACCTTCGGATCGCCCACATAGGCAAAGCCCACTTCGAACGGCACGCTGAAGTGGCGTCCACTGCGAGGAACCAGATTGCCCCAGCCCACGGTGAGCTTGGGCGCCGCTTTGTTGAACGTCACGCCGCCGCTGCCGTTCACCGGATCGGTGGTGCTGCTGGTGTAGGTGGTGTCGTTCAGCGTGAAGGTCTGCCCGCCGGGAACGTTGGCCCGCCCGCTGATCCGATTCCCGTCATAGAGCAGCGCCCCGGGGCTGATGTGGAAACCCTTCGCCCACGGGAAGTAATCGAGGCTGGCCTCCGACGAGCGCAGCTGCAGATTGGCGTTGTACGTGATCCCGTCACTGGTCAGATTGTCGGTGTAGCTGAAAAAGCTGGCCCCGGCCCGCAAGTTCAGATGCATCGAGAGCGGGGTCGCGGCCTCAAAGCCGATGCCCAGGATGCCCACCTTTGCCCCCACCGCTACGGTCGAGAAGGCCATCGGCCGGGTTGAGGTGGAAGACGCATACATCGTGCCTCCCGCGCCGGGACTGTCATCGGCAAGCAGCGAGGCTGGCAGATGAGAGGAACTGTCAGGCTGCGCCAGCGCGGCAGGCGCAAGTCCGGATACCGAGAGAGCCAGTACGGCAGCAAGAAGACGATGCATGGGGGGATTCTCCAAAACGTTGGATTGCTTGCAGTCTGGCCCGCTCCACAGCGGCGTCGAGTCGTTCCACCCGCCTTTCTCCTCGCAGAAACACACTCCTGGCGGTAAGGGAAAGGCCCCCATCCCCTTGGCGGGGCGTGGTTTGGCCGGACTACCCCCAAAGTAAGTTACTCTCGTGACACGGACAATGGCACGGGAGTGGTATCCGAGAGGACTTTCGTTCCAAGCCGCTCCCGCAGCTGATTCGCGATTCCCGCCACCGTTCGCAAACGGCTCTCGATGTTGGGCGGCAGGCCCTTTTCTTCCAGTGCCAGACGCGATTCCAGCAGAATTCCCGTCACTGCATTTTTGAGGGTGGCATCCACAGCGGCCGTGGCCGCGACGCTGGCCATCTGTTGTTCGCGCTGCCGCCGTGCCAGGGCCGCGCGCATCTCCCGCTCCAGCCGCGTGCTCCCCGACAGGGCGAAGTTGATCTGCAGCGGAATCGCCAGGCCTGTGTGCCGCCACACCAGCTCAGCCCCCTGCGGATCGGCCTCGGCCAGAATCTGATCCATGACTACCAGGCCATAGCTCCGCCGCTCCAGCAGCCGCAGAGCCGCCGCCCGCGCCCCCGCAACCTCCACTGTCAGGCCCAGCTTCCCCGCCAGGGTGGCAGCCATCTCCTCCACCCCCTCCGCGGCCGTAATAATCAGTGCCCCCAGGGGCGAGGACAAAGCGGTTGCAGGCACAGCTTCCATCTTTGCCGTCATGGCGTCACCCCATATTCCTTCAGCTTGCGGTAGAGTGTGGTCTTTCCAATATCCAGCAGCCGCGCCGCCAGCAGCTTGTCGCCCTTTACCTGTTCGAGGGTGGTGAGGATGGCGCTTCTTTCCCGCTCCGCCAGCGTCATCACTTCCGGAGCCTCGTCCCCGGCCGCATGCCTCGGTCTCTGCCGCTCCGCCGCCGCATGCTTCCATGCATCCTGGATACCGGTGCTCATCTCGCCCATCTCGATCACCTCGCCCGAGCAGAGATTGCAGGCCCGGTCGATCGCATTCGACAGCTCCCGAACGTTCCCCGGCCAGGCGTAGTCCACCAGAAACGTCAGCGTTTCGGCGCTCAGCCGGAAGGCCCGCTTCATCTCCCGGCTGTTGCGCTCCAGAAACTGCGCGGCCAGCAGAGGAATATCTTCCTGGCGCTCGCGCAGCGGCGGCAGCGTCAGCTTCACCACGTTCAGCCGATAATAGAGATCCCGCCGGAACCGGCCCTGCTCCACCATCTCCGTCAGGTTCTGGTGTGTCGCTGCCAGGATCCGCGCTTTGATGGGAATGGCCTGGCTGCCGCCCAGAGGACGCACTTCCTTCTCCTGCAGCGCCCGCAGCAGTTTGGCCTGCAGGTCCAGCGGCAGCTCACCGATCTCGTCCAGAAAGACCGTTCCGCTGTCGGCTGCCACCATCAGGCCGTCGGTCGCCCGATGCGCCCCGGTGAAGGCCCCTTTCACATGCCCGAACAACTCGCTCTCGATCAGCGTCGGCGCCAGCGATCCGCAATCCACCGGCACGAAGGGCTTGCCCGCCCCCAGTCCGTTTGCATGGATCGCCCGCGCCACCAGCTCCTTGCCCGTCCCGCTTTCGCCCAGGATCAGCACCGGATGCGTGCTCTGAGCCACCCGGGCCAGGATCCGGAACAGCTTCTCCATCTCCGGGCTCTCGCCCAGGATGTCGCCCATCCCGTGTCCGGAGCGCAGGCGTTCGCGCAGACTCCGGCTGGCTGCATCCACCTTCATGCGTTCCGCCTGCCGGCGCAGCACCGCGCCCAGCTCTTCTGCCGAGAAGGGCTTCACCAGATAATCGTTCGCCCCGAAGCGCAGCGCTTCCAGAGCCAGCTCCACGGTCGACGCCGACGTCATCCAGACCACCGCCACGTCCGGTCGCAGCTGCCGCATTTCGATCAGCAGTTCGCAGCCTGCGCCGGTGGCCACCCTTTCGTCGACCAGCACGATATCGACGCCCCGGGCCAGCAGCAGCCCGCGCTCGCGTGAAGTAAGCTCTGCTTCGTGCGCCACCATTCCCTGGCTGTTGGCAATTTCACAGCAGGCACGCCGGATCGAAGGATCGTCGTCCGCGACCAGAACATGCAAAGGTGCGGATTCGCGGACAAGCATATGTGGCATCGAAAGGGCCGTCCCCGGAAGGATTTCTGTTTCCCATCGTCGCATCATTGCCGGTCAATCTCCCCCCCGACAGGGCATTCCGAAGGTAAGGGACCCGTTACGGTTGTAATGGGCAGCTCGATCTCGATGCGCGTTCCCCCACTGGGCGCCGCCGCCGCTTTCACCCGCCCGCCCGCCTTTTCCACCAGCGTCCGCACAATGTTCAGCCCCAGTCCGTGGTGCGGCGTCTCCGGCCAGGCGCGCCCCGCCTGACGCGTCGTAAAGCCCGCTTCGAACACCCTTTCCCGGTATTCCGCCGGGATCCCCGGACCGTCGTCCTCCACTGTCAGCAGGATCTCCGGCGCCGTCGCGCCCCCGTCTCCGCCCCTGCCGATTTCTCCCCACAACCGGGCCGCCTCTTCCTCGCTCAGCAACTCTTCCTGGTCCACCGTCCACAGAAAGCTCCGGCCGCCGCTGCACTGCGTCGTCATGCGGATCCGTCCCCCCGTCGGCATGGCATCGGACGCATTCCGCACCAGGTTCACCAGAATTCTCGTCAGACTCTCCTCGGAAAGCTGCAGCCGTCCCGGGCAGGGAAGCGTCGCAATCTGCAGCTCCACCACCGGTCCCGCAATCGCCGAAAGCAGATTCCCCAGCTGCCGTACGGAATCCGCCACGT
>DASXFH010000103.1:0-1586 GCA_036489655.1 Acidobacteriaceae bacterium
ACCGCCCACGCTGATCCCCGCGCGCATCGGCTTGATCGCCGCATACTGAAACACAATCCCCAGCGCCCACGCCGCCACAAAATCAATCGCAAACCCCGCCCATAGCGCAGACCCCAGCAGCATAATCCCCGCCGCCGCAATCCAGAACTCGCTCACCACATCCGCAGTCATGCACCCGGCCCCACAATGGCTCGTCCCCACCGCCACCTCAGCCAGTGTGGGCTTCTTGTGCGAATCACCGTCCATCTTCATTCCACCGGGATCCGGGTGCCCCATCTTCGCCGCGGCTCCATCGCGGTTAAGGTGGGCTCGCAAAGACCTCCTCCCCAGCCCAAAGTACGCCCACACCCCGAACACGCTGAAGTACAGCGCCGTCACCGGCCACACCACGTTCATCACCGCCATCGCCTGCGGATGCCGCATCTCATCCACAGCAATTACAACCGCACACACCACCGCCAACCCAATCGACGCCCACGCCAGCATCACCCAATCCATCTCATTTAGGATTCCTCCTTCCCCGCTCCCGTTGCAGGACGATTCATCAAATCATCTCGTCTCCGAAC
Organism: Acidobacteriaceae bacterium; assembly: GCA_036489655.1. Lineage (GTDB taxonomy): Bacteria > Acidobacteriota > Terriglobia > Terriglobales > Acidobacteriaceae > Palsa-343. The sequence continues at coordinate 567 of DASXFH010000103.1, forward strand.
GCAACCGCAGCGTCTAATTCTCGCGAAGGAGTCTCTCCCGCTTGCCGCATCGCCTCCGCACCTTCGCGCTCGCCGCCCCCCTCGTCGCCCTCCTGGTCAGCACGATCCGTGCGCAGCGCCCCTCGCCGTCCGCGCAGGACCAGAGCTTCACCATCCTCACCCGCCGCATGGACGTCGACGTCGATGGCGCGCCCAACGCCTACGGCCCACCCGGCTCCCACACCCTCGACAATCTCCGCGATGCCCACTACCTCGGCCACCGCCACTCCGAAATCGTCGGCTACCTCACCGACGACGACCACCCCAACATCCCCATCATCCAAGGCCCGCACGACCCCTGCCCCGGCCTCTACATCTCGCAAACAGCCTTCACCGACCCCGCCATCACCAACCCCGCCAACCCCCGCCGCTACGTCGACGCCACGCGCATTAACTACGTAGTCCTCGGCAAACGCGCCCGCCACCTCGGCGCCCGCCTCGGAGACTTCGTCGCCGTCACATCCCTCCGCACCCACCGCACCGTCTTCGCCATCGTCGGCGACGACGGCAACCCCTCCGGCAACGAAGGCTCCCTCCACCTACTGCAATCCCTCGGCTATCCCTTCCACGACGGCATCCACAACTCCGTCGACCACCCCGAGATCCTCATCCGTTTCTACCCCCACTCCAACCCCCAGCAGCTCTTCTTCCGCACCCAGTCCGCCCTCGACGCCGCCGCCTTAAAGCAAGGTCTCACCCGCAACCTCCCAGCCACCCACGCATCCAACCACTAAACGCAGCCGAGCCTTCCTTCGCGACCTCTGCGGAAACCTTAGCGCCCGTTGCGTTAAAGCCTTTGCAGTTGCAAGTTCTTCCTAATCCCTAATCCCTAACCCCTGCACTTAGGAGTCTCAAAATGAACTACCGCTCCCTCGGCCGCTCTGGCCTCAAAGTCCCCGAGCTCTGCTTCGGCACCGGCACCTTCGGCGGCGCCAACGAATTCTTCAAATCCTGGGGCAGCACCCAGGACAAAGAAGCCGC
>DASXFH010000133.1:0-3487 GCA_036489655.1 Acidobacteriaceae bacterium
CCGCTCGTCACCGTCGGCGAGTACCTCCTCAACCTCATCCCCTTCATCCTCTACAACGTCACCCCCCTCTGCTCGCTCGTCGCCGTGCTCGTCACCTTCGGCACCCTCAGCCGCACCAGCGAGATCACCTCCATGAAGGCCACCGGCATCAGCCTCTATCGCGTCGTCACGCCCGTCCTGTTGGTCGCGGCCGTGCTCTCCGTCACGCTGTTTGCCTTTGACGAGGGTTATCTCCCCGCCGCCAACCGCCGCCAGGAGGCGCTGCTCTCCAGCATCCGCGGCAAGACCGCCCAGACCTTCCTCCGTCCCGACCGAAAATGGATCTCAGGCCAAAATGGTTCTTCAGCCTCGGGCCAGACGGGCAGCGCAGCCTCCGGCCAAAGCGGTGTTCCTGCGTCGAGCGCAGCCACCACCGAGCCCACCCGCATCTTCTACTACCAGTTCTTCGATCCCCAACGGGACGTCTTCGCCAAGATCACCGTCTTCGAGTTCCAGCCCGGCTCCTTCACGCTGGTCCGCCGCATCTACGCCGAAAGCGCGCACTGGGACGACGACACCGGCCGCTGGCTCTTCGACAATGGATGGCAGCGCAGCTTCAGCGGCGAAACCGTCAGCAGCTATCAGCCCTTCGCCCAGGCCAGCTTCTCTGAAATCCACGAGCAGCCCACCTACTTCAAAAAAGAAGAGCGCCCGTCGCAGGAGATGTCCTACACCGAGCTCTCCCGCTACATCCACGACCTCCAGCAGAGCGGCTTCGACACCACGCCCCTGCGCGTGCAGCTCAGCCGCAAGCTCTCCTATCCGCTGCTCACCCTGGTCATGGCCATCCTCGCGGTTCCGTTCTCGCTCACCGCCGGCAAACGCGGCTCGCTCGCCGGCATCGGCGCGGCCATCGGCCTCGCCATCGCCTACTGGGTGCTCGCCGGCATCTCGGAAAACCTCGGCAACGTCAACTCCCTGCCCGCCGTCCTCGCGGCCTGGTCGCCCGATCTCCTTTTCGCCATGGCCGGCTCCTACCTTCTCCTCCGCACCCCCACCTAGCTTCTCGTATCTAGCCTCTCGCATACACTGGAACCAGCATGCGAACCCCAGCGCTCCTCCTCTCCCTTGCCGCCCTTCCCTTGGCCGCGCAGACCGCCAAGCCGCCTGTCCACCACCACGCCACCGCCGTCCACCACACGACGCCGGTGCATCATGCCGCCGCCTGCGCGTTCCCCGCGCCCGTCCTGCCCGCGAAGGTCCCCGCGCTGCCCGCAACCGCGCTCAAGTGCCCCACAGCCGAGTACTCGCTCACCTACATCGACACCAAAATCGGGGACGGCGAGCTCGCCGAGCCGCACATGTGGTACACCGTCCGCTACACCGGCTACCTGCCCGACGGCACCAAGTTCGACTCCTCTTACGATCATCCCGGCGCCGAGCCCCTCAGCTTCCCCTACGGCGCCCACCAGGTCATCACAGGCTGGGACACCGGCTTCGAGGGCATGCACATCGGCGGCAAGCGCCGCCTCTTCGTTCCCTACCAACTCGCCTACGGTGAGCTCGGTCGCCCTCCCGTCATTCCGCCCAAGGCCATGCTCATCTTCGACGTCGAGCTCGTCGCCCAAAGCGCCTCCCGTCCCGTGCCCCCGCATCCTCCCACTCCTCCGCCGTCCGCGACCCCGCCCGAAGCCAAGCCCGCACCCGAAGCCAAGCCCGCGCCGCCTTCGCCGGCAGGCGCCGCCGCGCCGCCTCCTGTAACCTCCACCACGCCCGCATCCTCCACCCAACCCCAGCAGCCCGCCTCCTCCACGCCACCCAAAAACTAGCCGGGCAGCGATGCCGAAAAGCGGCGCAAAAAAAACCAGCACAGAAAAGGCGGAGCCCAGCGGCTCCGCCTTTCATCCAATCCACGAATGTTCGCTCGCCTCAGTCCGCTCTTTCCCTACCTGCGCCGCTACTGGCGCAGCCTTCTGTGGGGCGGCCTCTCGCTGCTCATCTACAACTCGTCCAAGGTCATCGTCCCGCTGCTCATCGGCAACGCCATCGACGACATGCGCCGCGGCCTCATCGCCTCCAAAATCGAGCACGACGCCCTCCTCCTGCTCGCCGTCGCCATCGTCTCCGGCATCTTCCTCTATCTCATGCGCCAGATCATCATCGGCGCCTCCCGCGAGATCGAGTTCGACATTCGCAACGACCTCTTCCAGCATCTCGAAACCCAGCCGCCCAGCTTCTTCCAGCGCCACCGCACCGGCGACATCATGGCGCGGTCTACAAACGATCTCAATGCGGTCCGCCAGCTCCTCGGCCCGGCCATCATGTACTCCGCCAATACCATCGTCTTCACCGCCGCGGCGTTGCCGTTCATGATTCACATCAGCCCGCGCCTCACGCTCATCGCGTTTCTCCCGCTGCCCTTCGCGTCCATCCTGGTGCAATACTTCGGCGCCCGCATCCACACCCGCTTCGAGCGCATCCAGGCCATGTTCTCCGACATCTCCGCGCAGGCCGAAGAGAACTTCTCCGGCGCCCGCCTCATCCGTGCCTTCGCGCAGGAAGAGGCGCAGATCGCTGCCTTCGAAACCTCCAACCAGGAGTACATCCGCCGCAGCCTGCTCCTCGCCCGCCTCATGGCCATGCTCTGGCCCACGCTGGAGTTTGTCCTCGGCGTCTCGCTCGTCCTCACCCTGCTCGTCGGCGGCCACGAGGTGGTTATCCATCGCATGTCGGTCGGCCAGTTCACCAGCTACAGCGTTTACATGGTGCAACTCACCTGGCCCATGATCGCCATCGGCTGGGTCACCAACCTCGTGCAGCGCGGCGCCGCCTCCGTCACCCGCATCCACCAGCTGATGACCGAAAAACCCGCCATCGACGACTCCGCCGCCGACCCCACGCTCCTGACCCTGGTAGAGAATTGTCATCCTGAGCGCAGCGAAGGACCTGCTTCTAGGTATCCCAAGCCTTCAGGCTTGGGTCTCGCCGGCCACATCGCCTTCCGCGACCTCAGCTTCTCCTACGCCACCGGCGGCGAAGTCCTCCACCACCTCACGCTCGACATCCCCGCCGGCAGCTCACTCGCCATCACCGGCCCCACCGGCTCCGGCAAATCCACGCTCGTCTCGCTCATCCCGCGCCTGCAGGACGCCGCGCCCGGCATGGTCCTCCTCGACGACCGCCCCATCCGCGACTACCCGCTCGAAACCCTCCGCCGCGCGATCGGTTTCGTGCCCCAGGAAACTTTTCTCTTCTCCGAGACCGTCCGCGAGAACATCGCCTTCGGCGTCGCCGAAGCCACCGACGACGCCATCCTCGACGCCGCGCAAACCGCGCAGATCGGCGCCGAGATCCTCGAGTTCCCCCGCGGTTTCGCCACCGTCGTCGGCGAGCGCGGCATGACGCTCTCCGGCGGCCAGAAGCAGCGCACCGCCATCGCCCGCGCCCTGCTCCGCGACCCCCGCATCCTCATCCTCGACGACGCGCTCGCCTCGGTCGACACCTACAC
>DASXFH010000145.1:0-10146 GCA_036489655.1 Acidobacteriaceae bacterium
GATGCGCCGCAACTGATGCAGCAGCCTTCGGCCCTGAGTTTTTGCGCGACATACTCGCCGGCTTTTTGCTGCAGCTCCTCCAGGTGCACCGGATGCAGGGCGGCCTGCGCCACAGCTGCACGGACAGGGGGAGGCATGACGGCCGAGGTGAGTTCGGTGTAGGTGCCGGCGGCATTGATCAACTTCGTTACGCCGAGCCTGTCGTAGTAGTCGGGCGCGGCGCTGGTGGAATCGCCGGAGACGGTGGAGGCCAGGAGATCGGTTGCGCCGCCCAGAATGGGCACAGCACCCAGCGCAGCGACCTGCGAATTGCGCAGGAAGCGGCGGCGAGAGTAAGAAGCCAGCGGATCGGGACCTTTGCTGTTTTTCATTATGAATTCCCCCGGGAGGTCAGGTCCGCGACTTCGCCGCGCAGGACAGTGACGGACGCTTTAGGGAGGGTAAACACCGTTTGCGAAGAGGCGTCCAAAGATGACTCGACAGGCGGCAAATCCGGATCGGCGTGGGCCGCAGGGCCTGCACCGTGCCAAACGTATTGTTCGCTGCCGAAGTTGACAACGCGAACCTTGCCCGAGAAATGTCCGGTGGCGCCATCGCTTTCGAAGGCGACGCGAATGGAGTGGGCGTGGTCTCTGTCTTTGTTGATGATCAGCAGGGCCCAGTGGCCGTCGGGGCGCCGCACCGCGTAACTGGTGACCATGGCGTTTCCGGCGGCATCCTGGATCGCGACGTCTGCGGAATGGAGATGATGCACGCCGGTGCGATGCGTGACCCATTCGTTATTGATCATGCGACCGGCATGGTAGAAGGCCATGTAGTTGATGATCTTTCCTTCGCGGTCGGTCAGCACATTGCCCCAGATGGCATTGCCCTGGCAGCCACGCTCGAGGGTGCTGGGCTCGATGGGTGAATGGATATACAGCGCACCGCCCTCGGCAAAGAAACTGCCGACGTTGTCGGCCAGCCACAGAGCGGAAAAGATGTCGGACATGTAGACAGAAAGCGAACCGCTGAGATTGCTTTCGGTGTTCATGAGGGGAACGGAAGCGGGCAAACCGTCGTCGCGGAAAGACTGCAGGGTCTTGCGGGTGATTTCGCGGTTGCGGTACAGATCTTCCCACTTGGTTGTGCAGGCTTCGTAAGGGTAGATTTCGAACGAAGCGAAGGTGAGATCTGCCTCGCGATTGCGCGCTTTCAGATAGTCATAAAAGCGGCGGAACCAGGATTTATCTCCGCGCGCGTTCGGCCAGAGCGAGACATCCTGGTTGATGCCCTGATACACAGGTCCGCCCAGTTTCAGGGAGGGATCGACTTTGTGGATGGCATCCGCGAACTGGATATAGAGGGAGGCATAGTCCTCAGGCATGTAGTACTGACCGTCGGCTTCCTCGTCCATTTCAACCCAGCTGATGGGATAGCCGCGCTTTTTCAAATACGCCACCATGGCGGCTGCATCTTCAGGAACGCTGTAAATCAGGGGGACGGTGACAAGGGCGGGCAGACCGTTGGTGATGCCGCTGGTAAAGAAGATATCCCAGCCGGTCTGGTCACCGTGCGGGCTGAGATCACCGACGGTGTGCCACGGGTCAGTGGATGAGCAATAGGTGGCGGTTTGGCTGCGGCCGTCCGGCGCATGCTTCACGAAGTCGGCAAACTTTCCATCCGCCTCCAGCCTGCCCAGGCCGACTTCGTAAATTGCGTAGCCCACGCGGTGGCGCGGGTCGTCGTTTCCGTGCGGCCCCGGTTGATTCGAGGACTGCGTCATGACGACACGGACCCAGCGAGTGGTGACAAGTTTATCGGAGAGCTTCAGGGTGACGCTGCCGCCTTTGCCGTCGTGAACCGCTCCGTTGGCGAACCGAATCCAGTTGCCCATGGCCTGATTGGCGACAGGGAGGAATTCGCCGCCCTGACCGGTGGCATCCATGGCCGGCTCTTCCCAGTTCATGGGATCGGCTCCGACCCAATACTGGATTTCGTACTCACGGGCGGACGGTTCGCACCAGTCGATGCGGATCGCATTGACGTCGTAATACTCGCCCAGATCGATGATGATCCATTGCGGATGGAGCGAGTCGTCGTCATGCGTAAAGGCCTGGGTGAGGTAAGGATTGCTTTTCCAGAAGGTTTTGGGGTTGCCGTCGGTGAGGCGGGAATAGCCACGGTCCGTGCCGCCATTGTGGGTGCAGCCGCGGTGGGGAAGACTATAGCCGAAGGAGTCGCGAATAGGCTCACCGGGCTCGGAACTGCCCACGAAGTATCCGCGCTGGTGGGCGGGGTCGGTCCACTGGCCGCTGGGATTCCAGTGCCAGTAGTCGATCGTCTCCGGGGTGTGCAGGCGATAACTGATTGGCCCCCAGCCCGCGGATAAGCAGAGCTTGATGGTTTCCGGGGTGAAGATCCTGTCGATGGCGGTGCGGGACTGAATGTCCAGCGAGGTGGCGAGGCTGGTGTCGGGATCGAATGAGTTGAGGACCCGGGAGGGCGCGGCCTGCACGCGAAGCAGCGCGGGTCCTGAAAGCGGAATGGCATCCGGGCCGGCCAGAGCTGCGGCTTCCGACAGAGGCCGAATCATCGTGAGTGCGGCGGCGCCAAGGGTCGCACCGAGGAAACTGCGTCGCGAAGTTGTCACGGAGTGTCTCCAGATACAGTATCTGCACGGGGACTGCGTGGATCGGATCGCAGAGCGAATTTTGACACGGTCGGATCCCGGTTGGAGGATAACCTCAAACAGAGCCGTGCCGTGGGGGGCAAATGGCTCAGGGCTGGATAGGGAAAATGACCTGGAGCCTGGCGCGGGCGGCGGATGGGGATGAAGCCTGGGTGGTGTGTTGCGCGAACGGGGGACGGTGGTCATCATGGGCGGGATGCGAACGATCTTTGAGGCGGCAGGCGGAATCGATGGACTGCGGCGTTTGGCCGCGGCATGGCATCGCCGGGTGCTGGAGGATGAGGAAGTGGGTCATCCGTTCCGCCATGGCGTTCGCCCGGATCATGTCGAGCGGCTGGCGGCTTACTGGGGGGAGGCGCTGGGTGGGCCGAGTCTGTATTCCGGCACGTATGGGGATGAGACGAGCGTGGTGAAGATCCACAGCGGCAACGGAAAGCACGACGAGATGAACCGGCGCGCGGTCGAATGCTTCGATCAGGCTCTGGCGGATGCCGGGCTGGACGGGGATGCTGCATTGCGCCAGGCGCTGCATGACTACTTTGCGTGGGCGACTACGACATCGATGTACCGGTACCACCGGTCCGCGGACGACGTGCCGGAGGGGCTGACGATCCGGCAATGGAGCTGGGATGGGCTGCAGGGGGATGGATCGCGGGTGGACTGAGCAAACCGGACCCAGGGTTGGCCTCCGGAGCTCTGCCGGTTGGGGGAAATCTGCGAATTTTTCTCGAAGCATGTCGAGAGGCGCGTGGCGGCTCCGACTATGGGGTGAACGCGCCGATGAGGGCCGGATGGCCGGGCGCCAATCCGAAGGGAGCAGAGGAGACAGCCATGAAATACATTCTGATGATGTCTGGCATGAAGGCGGGCGTGGACAGCTACAAAGCATGGTCGCAGAACGATCGCGACGCGCACATGCAGGTGCTGGGGAGTGTGATCCGGGAGCTGACGGAGACGGGGGAGTTTGTCGCCACATCAAGGCTGGCGGAGCCGAAGACAGCCACGCTGGTACGCGGCGAGAAGAGCGGGTTGCCGGTGACGGATGGCGTTTTTCCGGAGGCGAAGGAATTCCTGCTGGGCTACTGGATCGTGGAGGTGGCCACGCCGGAGCGGGCGTTTGCTATTGCGGGGCGGATTTCTGCGGCGCCGGGGCCGGGTGGGGTTCCGACGAACATGCCGATTGAGGTGCGGGCGTTTGTGGAGCACTGATGAGCGGCAGGCCCGCATCATCAGCGGTGAAGGAGGAAGGCGGCAGGTTCGTCTTCCTCATGCGGCGGATGTGAACCGGAAGAGAGCGAGGCGATGAAATACATTCTGATGATGAACGGGAAGAGGGCCGATTTTGCCGCGTATGCGCGGTGGTCGAAGCAGGAGCTCGCGGCCAGCGTGGAATTCATGCGGGCCTTCAGCAAAGAGTTGAAAGAGACGGGCGTGTTTGTGGCGTCGGAGGGTCTGGGGTGGCCGAATGAGGCGAAACTGGTGCGCGCGGGCGGCAGAGGCGAACCGGTCACCGACGGCGTCTTTCCGGAGTCAAAGGAGTTCCTGGCCGGATACTGGATCGTCGATGTGGAGAGTCCGGAGCAGGCTTACGCGCTGGCCGCGCGGCTGTCGGCGGCTCCGGGAGGGGGCGGCGCGACGGAGAACATGCTGGTTGAAGTCCGCCAGGTGCTGAGCGGGCACGCCGATCTGGGGCTGTAGATTGCGGCGGGGGACGGATGAGCGAACCGCGAGACGATGAGGCGATGGAAGCTCTGCTGCGGGAGATGGCGCCGCAGGTGCTTGGCGTAATCGCCCGGCGGTTTCGCGACTTTGCTTCGGCGGAAGATGCGACCCAGGAGGCGCTGCTGGCGGCGTTCCGGCAGTGGCCGCGGGATGGAATGCCGGAGAATCCGCGAGGGTGGCTGATCCAGGTGGCTTCGCGGCGGATGGCGGATGTGGCGCGGAGCGAGATGGCGCGGCGTGAGCGGGAGACGGCGGTGGCGGGAGAAGAGGAGCCAGTGGTGGGACCGCCGGAGTTGGAGGCCGAGATGGATCCGGAGGACATGCTGATCCTGCTGTTCATGAGCTGCCATCCGGCGCTGAGCGCTTCGTCGGCGATTGCGCTGACGCTGCGGGCGGTGGGCGGATTGACGACGGCGGAGATTGCGAATGCGTTTCTGGTGCCCGAGGCTACGATGGCGCAGCGGATCAGCCGGGCCAAGCAGAGCATTCGTGCGTCGGGGGCTCCGTTTCGCGCGCCGATTCCGCAGGAACGCCGGGAGCGGTTGCCGGCTGTGCTGCGCGTGCTGTACCTGATTTTCAGCGAGGGCTACGCGAGCAGCGTCGGTGCGGAGCTGCAGCGGCTGGACCTGGCTCGGGAGGCGATTCGGCTGACACGAGGCGCGAGGGCGCTGCTGCCCGACGATGGAGAGGTGGCGGGACTGCTGGCGCTGATGCTGCTGACCGATGCGCGGCGGGCGGCACGGACGGGGCAGGGGGGAGAGCTGATTCCGCTGGACGAGCAGGACCGGGGCTTGTGGGATGGGGCGGAGATTGCCGAGGGGACGGAGCTGCTGACACTGGCGCTGTCGCGGGGAGCGGTGGGGATGTATGCGCTGCAGGCGGCGATCGCGGCGGTGCACGACGAGGCGACGCGCGCCGAGGAAACGGACTGGCCGCAGATTCTGGCGCTCTATGAGCTGCTGCGCAGTGTGGCGCCGGGTCCGATGGTGACGCTGAACCATGCCATAGCGGTGGCGATGGTGCATGGACCCGCGAAAGGCCTGGAGCGAATGGCGGCGCTCGACCAGGACGAGCGGCTGGCGGGGCATTATCGGCTGGCGGCGGTGCGCGCGCATTTGCTGGAGAAGCTGGGTGAGTTCGCAAAGGCGGCGGAACTGTATCGGGCTGCAGCCGCTGGCACGACGAGCGTGCCGGAGCGGAATTATCTGATCGGGCATGCTGCGCAGGTCGAGGACCGGCAGCGTGGAGACGGGAGGCAGGAGGAGGGGTGATGCGCAGCATCGATTACAAATCTGTCGAGGAATACATTGCGGCGCAGCCGGAACCGGTGGCTGGCTGCCTGCGCGAGGTACGGAAGGCGATTCGCAACGCGCTCCCGAAGGCGGAAGAGGTGATCTCGTACAAGATGCCGGCGTACCGCGTGAATGGCAGGATCGCGCTGTATTTCGGTGGATGGAAGGAACACTACGCGCTGTATCCGGCGGGCGGACTGGTGGCGGATGCCTTCAGGCAGGAGCTGGCGCCGTATGAGGTGACCAGGGGGACGATTCGTTTTCCGTTGTCTGAGCCGGTGCCGAGCCGGCTGATCGCCAACATCGCGAAATTTCGCCTGAAGGAACTGGCGGAGCGGGAAGGGCGAAAGAAGCCGGTTCGCGCGCGGGGGTAGAAACGCTTACTTTATCGATGTACTAAAGGCAATCTGCGTGTATAAGGGCGAGTGGAGAAGAATCAACGATGACCCCTCGCTCGATGGTGCTGCGGCTCTGGATTTTGGTAATGGTGCTGGTCGCGACCGGCGCTGCGTCTGCGCAAATGCAGGTGACGGACAACGGGTACCTGGATGCGCGGGGTTTCAGCGTGATCCTGTACCAGAACACCTATCACCCCATCTTCGTGGATGAGAAGAATGCCGCGCTGCAGATGATCCTGCACGGGCAGCGGATCGCGACCAACGGGGACATCCGCCTGGTGCCGACGCCGGAGCAGTGGGACCTGGTGGCGAAGCTGAAGGATCAGGAAGCGGACAAGGCGCACGATCGGCTGACGGCGCATCTGTCGTTCCCCACCTATGACATGAATTACACGCTGGAGGTGACGGCGGAGCCGGGCGGCGTGCGGGTGAGCGTGAATCTGGACAAGCCGCTGCCGGAGAAGCTCGCCGGACGCGCGGGCTTCAACCTGGAGTTCCTGCCCTCGATCTACGTGGGCAAGAGTTATGAGGTCGATGGGCAGAAGTTCGGGGTGATGCCGCGGAGTCCGCAGGATGCGATGCACGTGGTGCCGCCGGCTCCGGACCAGCCGAAGAAGCTGCCGTATCAGGAGGAGTGGGACAAGGCCAAGGGCTATACGCAGCCGCTGCCGCTGGTGTCGGGCAAGAGCATCACGCTGGCAGCGGAGAATCCGCTGGACCGGATCACGGTGACCTCGGACGAGGGGCCGGTGTCGCTGTACGACGGGCGCGACCGCGCGCAGAACGGATGGTTCGTGCTGCGGACGCTGGTGCCGTCAGGGAAGACCGAGGGCGCGGTGGTGTGGCACATCCATCCCAATCTGAACCCGGACTGGACGCGGCCGCCGGTGATCGAGCACAGCCAGGCAGGCTACGCGCCGGAGTTCCCCAAGGTGGCGGTGCTGGAGCTGGATCCGAACTACGACGCGCCGCCGACGGCGAAGGTGCTGCGTCTGGAGGCGGATGGCTCGTATAAGCAGGTCTTCGCGGGGCCAATTACGGAGCCGGCGCCGTGGCTGCGCTATCGCTATGCGAAGTTTGATTTCTCTTCGGTGAAGGATCCGGGGCTGTATGTGATCGAGTACGGCGGCGTGCGAACGAAGTTCTTTCCGATTGGAAAAGACGTCTACAGCCACACATGGCAATCGAGCCTGAGCGGCTTCCTCGGCGTGGAGATGGATCACGTTTCCGTACGCGAAGGCTATCGGCTGTGGCACGGAGTGTCGCATCTGGATGATGCGCGCCAGGCTCCTCCCAACGAACAGCACTTTGACGGTTACAGAATGGGGCCGAACCTGGATTCGCCTTACAAACCAGGCGAGCACATTCCCGGGCTGAACGTCGGCGGATGGTTTGACGCCGGCGACTACGACAACATCGCTCCGAGCCAGTATTCGGTGATCGAGGATTTGTCGCTGGCGTATCGCACATTCAACCTGAAGTGGGATGAGCTGGACGTGGATGAAACGGCGCGCACCGTGGAGATGCATCGTCCGGACGGCGTTCCGGACGCGGTGGAGCAGGTAAAGCACGGCGTGCTGCAGGTGCTGGCGCAGGTGCACGCGATCGGACATCCGATCATGGGCATCATTGAGCCGACGCTGCGGCAATACACGCACCTGGGAGACGCGGCGTCGAACACCGATGGGCGCGTGTACTCCGACAAGCTGGGTCCGAACGAGATGAACGCCGAGTTCTCCGGCAAGCCGGACGACCGATGGGCGTTCACGACAAAGATGCCGTTTCTCGAGTACGGCGCCGCGGCGGCGCTGGCTGACGCCTCGCAAACGCTGAAGGGCTGGGATGATCCGCTGTCGCAGCAGTGCCTGGAGACAGCGAAGAAATTGTTTGCAGACGAAGAAGCGCATCCGACTCCGATGGAGGGACCGCACTTTGGACCTCCGGGTATGGCGGCGGCGACGGAGTGGCGTGCAGCGCTGGAGCTGATGCTGGCAACGAAGGGCGCGGAGCCGTACAAGACGCAGTTCCTGAAGCTCTATCCCACCGTCGAGAAGGAGCCGCTGTTTGGCTTCATGGGATGGCGTGCGGTGTTTGCGCTGCCGTATATGGATGCCGGCTTCCGGCAGCAATTGGAGCAGACGGTGAGGACGTATAAGACGGAGCTGGACGCGGAGTTGGCGAAGACGCCGTTCGGAGTTCCGCCCAGTAACGGAAGCTGGGGCGGTTCAGCGCAGGTGGCGCAGTTTGGTTCGAAGATGTATTTCCTGCACCAGGCATTTCCGCAGGTTGTGGGACCGGAGTACACGCTGCGCGCGGCCAACTATCTGCTGGGAACGCATCCTGTGTCGAGCACGTCGTACATCTCGTCGGTGGGAACGGTGTCGAAGCTGCACGCTTACGGCAACAATCGCGCGGACAATACGTTCATCCCCGGCGGTATGATTCCGGGCTACATCGTCATCAAGCCGGATTTTCCGGAGTGCATCGACGACTTCGGCATGCTGTGGTTCGAGAATGAGTACACCATCAGCACGACCGCCGCGTGGATTCTGGAAGCGAACGCAGCGGACGCACTGACGAAGTGAAAATAGCGGGTGAAGCGGGCCGCTCAGGTCCGGACAGAAGCCGGACAGCAACAGAAACCAGCAACGATCTCCGTTACTGGCCCGCGTCCGGCTTATCGTCCTTTGCGTGGTGATCCTTGTCTGAAGCGGGCAGGGGACCCGGCGTCAGGTTTTTGTAGTTCATCAGAGTGTTGAAGAGCATGCGGTACTCGCCGAGGTTCTGCCGGCGCCAGATGGGGTTGGTCATAAACAGTACGACCTGGCCTTTGCCGTCGGGCACGATGGCGATGGCGGCGCGGCCCTTGATGTCGTCGGCGCCGTTGAAGAGGCCGCTGAGGACGGATTTCTCGCCGCCCGGGAAGCGCATCAGCACGTCATTCCTGTCCATCGTCGCCGACATGCGCAGCAGGGGACCGTTGGCGTAGCGCACGGGGATGGTCTTGTCGGAATATCCGTAGAAGATGGGGTTTTCGGGGCGGAGGATCTCGGCCTGGACGATGGGGCCGGGCGCGTAGAACTTGCCGCCGGGACTGCTGGTTTCGATGGTCGGCGTCAGGCCAAACTCCGGCGGGAAAGAACTGGAGGCGCCGAGGGTGACAAGCAGGCCGCCGTCTTCGACGAATTTCTGGAACGCGACGACGCCCGTGCCGCCCATGCCTCCGGTGATGTCGGGTGAGGAGCCATAGTCGCCGAGGAATTTGAAGCGGTCGGATTTCTCGTAGGAGACGGGCTTGTCTTCTTTGGGAATGCCGAAGACCAGGTCCTTGGCGGAACGGACCTGGGTGGGGATGACGATGAGGTCGTAGTCTTTGGCGAGGTCGCCCTGGTCGACGCGCTCCTTGAAGATGAGGTCGTAGGGGACCTTGTACTGGTCGAATGTGTAGCGCACCCAGCCGACGTCCTGTGTGCCCTCCCACGTGCTGAAGACGGCGATGCGGGGCAGGGCAGCCGCGTGCGTCGCGATCCTGGGAGCGGCGGCAAGGCCGACGATATCGAGGCCGAGCTTTGCCGCCAGCGGCTTGAGCGTGGCGCCTGCGCTCGACGGGAAAAGGAAGGTTCCGGCGGCGAATTTCGTTCCGGCAGCGGTGAAGTCTTTTTCGGCGATCTTCACGGCCACGTCTTTGAGGGCGTAGCGCAGGGTGACGAAGTTGGGCGATCCATGATCGGGCACGGCATAGAGGGCTGCCGCGGCCACTCCTTTCACGGTGCCCTGTGGCGTGTACTGGTCTACCGGATCGACGGCGACGGACTGCACGGCGATGTCCTTCGTCGGCTGGATCTCGGTGTGGGTCATGAGGCCCATGGTCCAGGCGCTGTCGTCGTAGGTGCGCAGCTCAGGATCTGGATCGACCTGCTTGCCGAGGAGGGTCTTCGCCAGCGGCCCATAGGGCTGGTTGGTTTTGACGATGAGCGATCCAGCGGGATAGGTGCCGTCACTGAGCTTCACTTCAGCCTTAGCGCGGCCGACTTCAATGCCCTGCATGCGCAGAATTTGAATG
>DASXFH010000168.1:0-4726 GCA_036489655.1 Acidobacteriaceae bacterium
CGCCTTCCTCGACCACTACCGCTCCACCCTCGCCACCAACCCCGCGCTCGTTGCTGCGCAAGAACCGGGTGCCCCACGTCTCGATTCTGAGACGTGGGTTCGCAGGATGCCCAACTCTGAGTACCAGACCACTCTCGAAGCACTCCTACTCGAGAAAGCCTGCTACGAACTCCTCTACGAGCTAAACAATCGTCCCACCTGGCTCGTCATACCCTTAACCGGGCTTCTCGCCATCGCGCGCAACGGCGCATAATCACTGCAGCGTTTAAAATCAGCAGACCTCGGCTCACCTCTCATGTCCTCTAGCCCTCTCACCGCCGACGCAACGCAGCCCTCCGTCCACTCGGACGCCGGGCCCACCCTCGCGCCCCTCGGCCGCTCCACCGCCGAGCTCCTCATCTGCCTGCCCGCGCTCGCCCCCGACGCACTTCCCTCCGCGCTCCAGGCCATCGCCTCAGCCTTCCCCACCGAGCCCGTCCTCGTCGCCTGCGCCTCGCCGCCCGAAGACACCACCGCCTTCCCCTCGCTCGAGCTCATCCCTTACACCAGCGCCCGTTCCGACGTCGGCTGGATCCTAGCCGCCGGAGACTACGCCGCCGCCGCCCAGCTCGCCCTCGAGCACAACGCTCGCGCCGTCATCCTCCTCGGAGGAGACACCGCCGCCCTCGCCACTCCCAACGCCCTCAACCCCACCCTGCTCCGCAGCTTCATCGACTGCATGCGCGGCAAGAACATCGACCTCGTCCTTCCCCGCTTCGCCGTCGGCCCCAACGACGCTCTGGTCACCTCCGCTCTGCTCTATCCCCTCTCCCGCGCCCTCTTCGGCGCCGACATCCATTACCCCCTGCCCATCGACGCCGCCATCTCCGGCCGCCTCGCGCAGCGCCTCGTCACCACCACCCAGCGCCTCATGGCGCTCAACCAGGGCTCCGCCCTCCTCTGGCCCGTCGCCGAAGCCGCCGCCGCCGGCTTCTCCGTCCGCGAAGTCTCCGCCGGCGATGTCCCCCCACCCACGCCCCCTCCACCCCAGACCCAGGCCGACTTCAACGCCCTCTTCGCCTCCGTCGCCGGCTCCCTCTTCGCCGACATCGAAGCCAAAGCCTCCTTCTGGCAGCGCGCCCGCAGCATCTCCGCCCCGCCCGCCAGCCACGCCGCCCCTCCACCCATCGCCGAGCTCACCGCCTCCCCCGAAATCCACTCCATGCTCGAGACCTTCCGCATCGCCCAGGACAACCTCCAGGAGATCTGGGGCCTAGTCCTCCCGCCGCAGTCCCGCCTTGCCCTCAAGAAGCTCTCCCAGCTCTCCCCCGACGCCTTCACCATGGAGCCCGACCTCTGGGCCCGCGTCGTCTACGACTTCGCCCTCGCCTTCCACCTCCGCACCCTCAACCGCAGCCACCTGCTCGGCGCCATGACGCCCCTCTACCTAGCCTGGGTCGCCTCCTACCTGCGCTTCGTCGCAGACGACCCCACCCGCGCCGCCCACGCCATCGATCTCACCGCCGCCGCCTTCGAAAACGAAAAATCCTACATCGTCTCCCGCTGGCGCTGGCCCGACCGCTTCAACCCCTAAGGCAGCGCACCTGAGAACTGAGAACCGAGAACTGACAACCGAGAACAAGCTTCACTCCCCGGAAAGGAACCAACCATGGGACACCAAATGGCTCAGCAAATCTCAACAGCGCTTCGTCAATCCATCCAGAGAATCGTCCTGGTCCTGGTCAAGTTCCTTCCCGGCGTCCTCGCATTCCTGCTGGCCATCGTCATCTTCGCGCTCATCGGCTGGGGCCTCGCCGCCCTGTTCCGCCGCCTCCTCATCGCCGTCCGCTTTGACGAGCGCCTCACCTCCCGCGAAGCTCCCGGCTCCTCCGGCATCCTCACCGAGTGGTCACCCGCCAACTCCCCCACCCTGCTCGCCTCGCGCGTCATCTTCTGGATCTGCGTCCTGGCCGGCATCGCCGTCGGTCTCTCCGCCGTCGACGCCTCCTACTCCGGCGACTCCCGTTACTCCATCTTCCTTCTCCCCTACGTGGCCCACGTCACCGGCGCCATCCTGATTCTCCTTATAGGCACGCTACTCGCCCGCTTCCTCGCCCGCTCCGTCCTCATCGGAGCCGTCAACGCCCAGCTCCAATACGCCCGCTTCCTCTCCCTCGGCATCAAGTGGCTCGTCCTGGTCCTCACCGCCGCCATGGCCCTCGACCACCTCCAGATCGGCGGCACCGTCGTCGAGCTGGCCTTCGGCATCCTCTTCGGAGGCATCGTCCTCACCCTCGCCCTCGCCGTCGGCCTCGGCTCCCGCGACCTAGTCAGCCGCTCCATCGAAAAAAACCTCGACAAAAATCCCGACAAGCCCTCCACCTCCCGCCCCGCCGAGTTCCCCCCCCGCTCCGACACCGACACCCCCCGCCTCCGCCACTTCTAGACCCGGCTCTAGAACCGACAGCGCTCTCCACGCAGCTCCCTTGAACATAAGGGAGCCACATCCGTGCCCCTTGAATTCACACCGCGGTCGAGCACCGGCCGAAAATATATCTTCCCTTGCTCTCGAACCTTCGCTATGATGGTTCAATTCTCCTGAACCGTCGGTGTCGTTTCTCCGTTTCGCCTCTTGAAATTTTCAAGAGCGCGACTCGTCTGGGAGGTAACGAACATGATCGACTGGCGCAGATCCTTCCGCCGGATAGGCGTAGCGCTCAACCTGCGCGACCCGCCCAACGTGCCGACTTACGGTTGGTCCTACCTTGACCACCTGGTCGCTGTCTACCTGACGCTCAACACCGATGACCCCCGTGCGGACGCTGTCATTGAGAAGTCCCGCCTGCATCCTGACGACATCAAATGGGGCGACATCTTCCTGCTCGAAAATGTCATTCTTTCTCTGGAGCCCCCCGAAATCCTGGAACGCAATGCCTGGATCGTTCGCGAACGCTTCCGCGAGATCACCTCCTGCACCATCTACGACAAATACGTTCAGTCGGGTATCCCGAAGGACACGGACACACCAGAAAAGGTCTCGCTGCTCCGAGCGGACATGTCTCGCATTCAAGACGTCCTCCATTGGCACTACGCCTTGATCCCGATCCGCGAGCACATCCGGAAGTCACTCACCAGCGATTGCATCCTCATGGTTCTCGCGTACACCGTGATCGTGGGGTTCGCTCTCTTCCGGCTGCGCCGCCATGACCACAGTTTTCTGGCAATGGCAATTTGCGTAGTGTACTTCGGCATCATCGGAGGGTTCGTCAGCTCCCAAAGGCGCATGCAAAGCATTCCGACAGACACCGATCCGCTGGTGAGCATCTTCGGCCTCGACAACGCAAGATATTACCTCTGGCTGTCTCCGCTTCTGGGTGGAATCTTCGCCAGCATCCTCACACTCATGTTCATTGCGGGAGTGCTTCAAGGCACGATTTTCCCGGACTTTCATGTACCCTCGAGAGTGATCGGCAGGTCCCTGTTCGACATCTTCGCCTGGCAGGCGCTGCCCAACGGCACCGAATCGTGGGCCAAACTTTTCGTCTGGGCATTTCTCGCAGGCTTCGCCGAGCGCCTTGTTCCGGACAGCCTTGACCGGCTAAGTTCCAAGTTGACCGCGAACAAACAGCAGTCGATTTCCGTCCCCCTCGGCAGCGTCCCATCCCCCGCGGGCGGCCCCATCGCTGAAGCTGTCAAAACCAAAAACGAGGCCGCCCAACAGCCAGAAGAAGTGAGTAAAGAGACCATGGACAACGCGTTATATTCAGGAGAAGAATCGCCGCCAGATGATAACGAGCCTGAGAAATAGTCTGCGCAGGCAAAGACCGAAAATATCTCAACAGCGGCGTCCTCAAGACCCGCAACCCGGAAGCTGCCACCGCCGCCACCCCGCTACTCAATCAAATGCGGCTCCGCATCAACCACCTCCACCGGCAACCCCGCCAGGTCATCGTCCTTGGTCTCCCGAATCATCAGGAACCCCACAAACGACACCACCGCCGACGCCGTCAGGTAATACCCCACATACGGCAGCCCATACCTCTTCGCCAGCGACGTAGCTATATAAGGTGCCAGCGACGCCCCCAGGATCCCCGCCATACTGAACGCCAGCGAGCTCCCCGTATACCGCACCTCCGTCGGAAACAGCTCGCTCACCACCGTCCCCAGCGGCCCATACGTCAGCCCGATCAGCACCATCCCCAGCACCATCATCCCCATCGCGCCAGCCGTGCCCGCCGCAAACATCGGCCCCATCACCAGCCCGAACAACCCGATCAGCACCGTCACGCTCAGCATCACCCTCCGCCGCCCCCGCTCCGCCAACAAAGCCGACACCGGAATTAACGCCGCAAAGAACAAGATCCCAATCAGCTGAATCCTCAGAAAGCTGCTCCGGCTGTAATGCAGCACCGTCGTTCCCCACGAAAGCGCAAACACCGTCAGCAGGTAAAAGATCACAAACGTAGCCATGCACATCAGAATGCCCGCAATCAATTCCCGCAGATGCCGCCGCAACACCGTAGCAATCGGCACGCCCACCTGCTCCGATCGCTTCGCTAACGCCTCAAACACCGGCGTCTCCGTAATCGTCAACCGCACCCACAGCCCCAGCAGCACCAGCACCGAGCTAGCCAGAAACGGCAGCCGCCAGCCAAACACAAAGAACTGCCGGTCCGTCAGCCATCGCGACAGCAGCAGAAACGTCCCGCCCGAAAGCAGAAACCCCAGCGGCGCCCCCAGCTGAGGA
>DASXFH010000186.1:0-14366 GCA_036489655.1 Acidobacteriaceae bacterium
CCGCTGCCTTCGGTCATCAGCACCTGATCGGTCATGACGGGCAGATACGCACCGCCAGCCACGCACATGCCCATGATGGCGGTGATCTGCGGTATGCCTTGCGCCGACATGACGGCGTTATTGCGGAAGATGCGTCCGAAGTCATCCTGGTCCGGGAAGACGTCTTCCTGCAGCGGCAGGAAGATGCCCGCCGAATCCACCAGATAGAGGGTCGGGATGCGGTTCTCCATCGCGATGTGCTGCGCGCGGAGAACCTTCTTCGCCGTCATCGGAAAGAACGCGCCGGCCTTCACCGTGGCGTCGTTGGCGATGATCAGGCAAAGGCGGCCACTCACCCGCCCCAGTCCTGCGACGACGCCGGCTGCAGGCGCTCCACCCCACTCCTCGTACATTCCGAAGGCGGCGAAAAGGCCCAGTTCGAAGAACTCAGTGCCAGGATCGATCAGTAGATCGACCCGTTCGCGCGCGGTGAGACGCTTCTTCGCATGCTGGGCGTCGACGGCTTTCGCGCCTCCGCCCTGGCGCAGCTCGGCTTCCTGGGCGTGGATCTCCGCCAGGAGCGCCGCCATTTTCTGGGCGTTACCCTGCGCGCGCGGATGGTTCGGGTTCAGTTTCGAAGCAAGTTGATTCTGCAGTTTGGGCGATTCGGGAGATTGTGGCTCAGTCATGAGGAGGCATCGAGGAGAAAACTGGCCAGCATATCACGCGGGTGGATGGTACGGCAGCAAAGCAAAGGACCCGCGTGGGCGGGTCCCCTGGAATGAAATGAGACTTGAGATTACGGCAGGTAGTAACGGAACGAGGTGAACACCATGTTGTCGTCGCCATGGGCGCCGCCGCCGGGGTTCAGCGTGCCGCCCGCACCGGACCAAAGGTCCCGGCGCATCAGGCTGTACTGAATGCCCTGGCGCAGCCGGCCTTTGGGGCCGCGGTAGAAGTCGAACCAATAACCGGCGGTGAACTCCTGGACGTCCTTGTTGTTTCCCTTGCAGCCGTTCGTGGAATTTCCGGGAGTGGTTGGGTCCGAGCTGGGGTTTGCCGTCGTGGACGCAGGCTCGATCAGGCACCCGGACATATCCGCGTTATAGGCGCCATAACCGATTTCCTTAGTCCCGACATAGGCCAGGTCCCGGCCGATGTAGTCGCCACCGTAATCGAAGTACATCGACAACCGTTTGGTCGGGTCCAGTTGAATTCCGCCCAGGGCCGAGAAACCATGCAGCGGCGAGATCGAACCGTCCGGGCGCAGCGTGATGTCCGAGATGGTCGACGAACCGTAGCGTCCCACCCCATCGCCATAGAGACCTTTCACGTAGAGCGTCGCCTTTTTGGCGGGGGCGATTGGCGCGCGGAAGCCACCGCCGACACCGCCGCCAACCACTTTATCGTTGTAGGCGGCTCCTGTAGTCGGATAGATACGGTCACGGAAGGTGCGCTCAATGCCGAACAGTTCCCAGTGACCCCAGCCCGGCTCGACCGCGATCTTGGCCACCAGGTCCGGAGCATAATTGAACGAGTAGTTTGCGTTCGGATTGTAGTGGCCGCCGCCGGCGCCGCCGGAACCGATCAGGACGTTGGTAGGCAGGCCTGATCCACCCGGGTTCAGAGTCTCCGCGTTTTCAATCGAGACTCCCGCAAAGAGATGCTGACCGATGTTCTTTGTGAAGCGGAAGCTGAACTGCCGCGTCCACACGAAACCCGCCTCGTACTGAGCATCGATGGTCGCCGGGAGAATCTCGCTTCCGCGCTCCAGTCCCTTCGTGGTCTCGGCTGCGAGGTCCCATCCTGTACCGGCCGAGATATCCCATCCGTCGGCCATTTTTGCCTCGGCGTACAGGACGCGCTGCCGCATAGTGTAGCTATTCGACTGGTTGTTGTTCGAATCTACGCCAGCGGTCAGCCAGTCAGCTTCCCAGTGGCCGATCAGGGTCATGTTGTCGAGCTTGCCCTGACCGGTGAGCGCGATGCGGGACTGGCGGCCAGTGCCGTAGAACTCGCTCAGTTGGGCCGCTTCGGAATTATCCAGCGGAATACCCGTAAACGCGGTGTTGATACCGGAAGCCGCAGCCGTTGTGCGGTTCACTGTTTCGGCCGCCACGAAGCTCCCGGCCGGAGAGAGGGTGATGCCCTTGTAGCGAACGCTGTCCGGATTCTCGATTTCTTTCCTGACTTCGGCCTGGTTCGTCTGGATGGTGCTGACGATTGAGCTGGAACTCGCCTTCAGATCATTCACCGAACTCTGCAGACTGGAAACAGCCTGCTTGTTTTCGCTGAGCGTCTGCTGTTGCTCACCGGCGGCAGCCTGGGCCGCCTGGGCAGCCTGTTGCGCTGCCTGGGCCGCCTGCTGGGCCTGCTGGAGCTGCGCGTCACGATCCGACAACTGCTGCTTCAGCGTGTCGATCTGGCCGCGCTGGGAGTCCATCTCCTGCCGGAGGTCCTGGATCTGCGATTCGACCGAGGGCTTCCTTTCCACGGTCCTGCGATGGTGAGCAGCATGTTTCGGAGCGGGGGAGCTGGCCCCGGTCTGCGCGTAGCCGACGGGGACCGTCATGGCCAGCGCCAGGGTGGCAAGCGCCTTCAGATTCTTCGTCATTAAGCCTCTCTCAGTTGGAAATACGTGAACGATCAAGCCGATTGGGCGGAAATGAATCCGGGCCCGCGCCATGGGCGGAGCAGCCTGCACCGCGCGCGCCCATGACGCTGGATACCCAATCGGCATAGTCGCAGGCGTTTGTGAACATTCGGAGAACGTCCTGTAAATGTTCAGGGAAAACCCTGGAATCGGCCGGCATCGGGAACGCCGAGAAACCAAATGAGCCAGCAGTAGTTACGCACTCCGCGAAGATATCGGGAGGGCAGGGAGTCTCCGAAGGGATGGGTGACGAAAGTAAGTAGCCGCCCGGTGCGGAGCTAGTGCAGCCCGGGATTTTTTCCCGCGGCGATCAGATCGTCGAGCAGGCGGTAGGCTCCGGGCACCGCCTCAGGCAGCTGCCGGTAGACAGCGTAAGCCAGATAGATCCAGTTGCCTTTGCCGTAGCGGGTGTAAAGGAGCCCGCCGCGCTGCGGATCCTGCCCAGGGTCATGCGTTTCCGTGAGAGCCGTGTATTGCGGCGACCAGGAACTCAGGAAGGAGTGGCCCCGCTCCTCCACCCAGCCATCAAAATCGGCTGAGGTGATGGGGTTGGGCCAGCGCAGCAGCGGACTGGCGGGATCCGCCAGGACAACCGGCGTCTTTTCATCCACGACCTTTTCAGGATTTCGGCCCAGAGTGAGGTCATACGGAGCCGGGAACTGCACGCTCTGATATTGCACCAGCATCGTGCCGCCATTGCGGACGTAGGCCAGCAGGCGCGGCGTCGCGGCCGCCAGCTCCGGCCGTGAGGAATACGCCCGGATGCCGACAATGATGGCGTCAAAACGGGAAAGGTCACCCTCGGTGAGATCGGTGGACGAGAGCAGCTGGGGATGAATCCCGATTTCCGCGAGGTCTTCCGGCACCTCATCGCCCGTTCCCATGATGTAGCCCACGTTCAGATCGTGCGGAACCTTCACATCCACCGCGTGCAGGCGATAAGTCGCCGGACGGTAAAGATAATAAGGACGCAGCCCGGGATATCCAACGGTCGTGATTCCTTCTGAGAAGTGGTAATTGCCGGTTTGCGCCACGGCGCGAATCTCATAATCCTGTCCGGTAAGCTGTCCGGGGTGGAGCGTAAAGGAAAGATCCTGGTGGGTTCCCGGCGCCAGATGGAAATTTTGCGCTGTGGGGTCCGCCGCCCACCCAGAGGGCAGTTCCAGATGCAGAGTGCCGTCCGCATCGTCCTGCTGCTGGTTGCTGATCGAAACCGTAAAGGGGATCGCAGATGTTCCCAGGGGCACGACGCCTGCGGTCGCCGGCAGGTTGAGGGAAATCTGCGGCACAACCGCCAAAGGCTGATAGACGCCGCCGATCCCGTGCACTCGGTGTACGGTTTGCACCACCTGACCCACGCGGATGGGCACGCCCATGTAACGGAACTCCGCCCAGCCGGCGAGAGGATAGGGTGCAAAGGGCAGGCTCTGCCAGAGCGGATCCGTGATGTCGTAGTACGGCTTCTCGGTATTCGGCCGGGTGAAATAGGGACGAGTAAGATGAGCGCTGCGCGGGACGTACACACGGAAGATCACGTCGCCGGCGCTGGATTGCGGCTCGTCGAGCCCCGGCGCGCCAAGCCGGGTGATTTGCCAGGCATCGCCATTTGGATTGGCCAGCCAGGTTTTTGCAAGTTGCAGCCCGTCGGGCGACGGTCCCCAGTCACCTGGCGCCGTCACGTGGAGACGAACATCGATCTCTGAGCCCGGTGTCACAGTGGCCGGCGTGTCCTGCGGAACGATCGATGGTTCTCGATTCTCCCCGGCCTCGGTCCGCGGCATCACGACGGCATTCACGTGCAAGCCAAGAGCCTCGGCCAGCGCCGCGTTGAACTGCGTCAGCTTGATGTTCAGCTCATGCAGCAGATTTGCTTTATCGTCCGGGGTGAGCCCGCTTCCGTTCACCTGGTCAATCAGCTGCTGCGTGGCCTTATACCCTTCAGCCAGTTCCGGCGCGATTCTCTCCGGCTGCGCGGGCAGATCGCCGTTGATCGCAGCCGTTACGTGCTGCTGGATGGCTTTGAGCCCGGCAACCAGAAACGTGGTGTCTCCCGAATGAACCAGGGAAGCCATGCCGGGCAGCGAGGTGTTGATGCCATCAAAGAAGGAGTCCTCCTTCTCTGGAGCCGAAACCCGCGATCCATAACGGTGATACGAGACGCTCACCGGGCCGGGGAAGGGAATCGTCCCGCCGCCGTTTTGGGACTTCTGTTCGCTCCATCCGGTGCGCGCCATCTGGAAATACGATTCGCCCAGCACCGGGTCCCAAGTGCCCTCTGGAACTTCGAGGGTTGTCGAGGGGTAGCTCGTCTTCCACTGCTTTGCGACATAGTCGTAGAAACGCACCGGCGACCACTTGTTCGTTGCGTAGTCGAAGATGCCCTTACTGCTCGGCGCAAAAAACGGCTGCCGGGCATAGACCTTCAGCGGAGACCACGGACGCAGCCCGGCTGCGATCTGATCGGGACAGACCTTCGGGTCGCCGGCAGCGGTGAACGCCTCCTGATTCATCTCTCCGGAAACCTGATGATGGCCGTGGCCGTCGGTGATATTTCCGGTGAAGGTGGAGGCCGTTACCAGGGGCCGGTCCATCCGCACCACCCGCACTACATCGCAGAGCACGCGTTCCCGACCCCACTGCTGATGCGCCTCATCAATCGTCTTGGAAAAGCCGTAGTCGATGACGCTGCTGAAGTACTGCTCCGAGCCCGAATACTGATCGGCGAGCAGGAGCTCGTTGGTCCGGATCAGGCCCAGCGCGTCGTAGCTCTCGCTCGACATCGCGTTCTGGCCGCCTTCGCCGCGCGTCAGTGTCAGAATCGCCGTCCGTGTGCCCATGCCGCGGGATTCATACGCAAGCATTCCGCCATCCTCGTCGTCGGGATGAGCGACGATGAACAGCAGGCTGCCCCAGGTATTCAGCTTGCGTAGCGTCTGAGCCAGGCCATCCGCGCCGCGGTCCTGGGGCAGCGTGTGCGCGTCGGGCGATGCGGCGATCTGGGTGCGCCACGGCACGACCTGCGCGGCCGCGGTGACTGCCGTCATGCAGAGAAGGACGAAACCAACCAGGACGAGAGCGATCGGGCCGCGTGTGCGTGGGCAGGGCAGATCGGAGCAGGGCATCATGAATGACTCAGTGTACCGTGACGCGATCTGATACAAAGAGCTGAACCATGGTCTCCGAACCCACACCACCGGCGGCGGAAGATCGCACCGCCGCGAACCGGTCAGCGCCGGTGGCGGAAGGCAAAGCCGCTGCGCCCCAACTCGAGCGCCTGATCGGACTGCCCAGCGCTATCACGCTGAACATGATGTACATGATCGGTGTCGGCCCCTTCATTACTCTGCCGCTCATCGTCGCCGCTATGGGCGGATCGCAGGCGCTGCTGGGCTGGCTTCTCGGCGCCTTCATCGGGGTCTGCGACGGGCTTACCTGGGCGGAACTGGGCGCGGCCATGCCCGAGGCGGGTGGTTCCTATACCTTTTTGCGCGAGATTTACGGACGCGATGGCCTGGGACGATACTTTTCCTTCCTTTATATCTTTCAGCTGGGCTTCAGTGCGCCGCTCTCCATCGCTTCAGGGTGCATCGGCTTCGCGGAGTTCGCCTCGTTCCTGTTCCCCCGTCTGGCCAGGCCGGTCTTCGCCGCCTGGCCAGGCGGCATTCACTGGACGAGCCTTCTGGCCGCCGGCGCCTGCGCTCTGATTGTCGGCATGCTCTATCGGGATATCCGGGCGATCCTGCGCACTGCCTGGGTACTCTGGGCGGGCGTTATGGCAGCCATGGCCATCGTTATTTTGGCCGGCTTCACCCATCTGCACCCGGCGCTGTTGCACCTGCCGCCGCATGCCTTCAGCTTCTCGCCGGGCTTCTTTGCCGGACTGGGCTCCGCCACGCTGATTGCCACCTACGATTACTGGGGCTATTACAACGTCTGCTTCATTGGAGGGGAGATTCGCGAACCGGGCAGGACGATTCCTCGCGCGGTTCTGTTTTCCGTTGCAGTGGTGGCGGTTCTCTATATTTGTATGAACATCAGCGTTCTGGGTGTGATCCCTGCCCACGCAATGGGCAAAGGTCTCGCCGCAGAGACGGTCATCTCGCGCATGGTGGCCTCCACCCTCGGACCTGCAGCAGCCGTGGTGGTTACCTGCCTCATCATGTGGACGGCGTTCTCGTCGGTCTTCGCCCTGCTGATGGGCTACTCGCGCGTCCCCTATGCCGCTGCCCTGGACGGCAACTACTTCCGCATCTTTGCCCATCTGCATCCGAAGCGGAATTTTCCCGACTTCTCCCTTCTGGCTCTGGGAGCTGTCGCGATCGTCTTCTGTTTTTTCCGGCTGGTCCAGGTGATCGCCGCCCTGGTCGTCATCCGCATTGTGCTGCAGTATCTGCTGCAGCAGGTTGGCGTGATGGTGCTGCGCATCCGACGGCCGGAGATGCCGCGGCCGTTCCGCATGTGGTTTTATCCACTGCCTCCGCTGCTGGCGCTGGCCGGTTTCCTGTTCATCCTCTTCTCCCGAACCCAGGGTCTGCGAGACCTGCTTTATGCGGTCGCCATTGCGCTGTTGGGCAGCGCGCTCTACTTTGCGCGGGCGCGCAGCCGCGGGGAGTGGCCCTTTAAACTGAAAGCGTCGCAGGCGAGGTGACCGGTGGTGGATCTGGAAATCAGGGAAGGCAATTTGGTTCTTGACGTCCGCGGCGCGGACAAGTTCTGGGCATTGAAGAGCACGCTGGAGATTCCACTGCAGCATCTGACCGGAGTTCACGCCGATCCCACCATTGCGCGTGGATGGTGGCATGGTCTGAAGCTGATTGGGACGGATCTGCCGGGTGTGCTGTGGGCGGGCACGTTTTTCCAGCACGGGAAGCGGATTTTCTGGGACGTCCATGATCCGGAGAACACGATCGTCATCGATCTTCGGCACGAGCGTTACGCCGAGCTGATTGTCGAGGTGGCCGATCCGGCGGCGGCTGTGCAGCTGATCCAGCCATATTGCCAGAGCGCTGCTGGATGAACGCTTTCGTGGTGGGGGGTGGGCAAAGCTCGCGTATGGGACGCGACAAGGTGCTGCTGCCTCTGGACGGCACTGCGCTGATCGCGCATGCGCTGGACTTGCTGCGCGGCCTCGGTCTTTCCCCGCGCATCTGCGGCTCGCGGCCCGACCTGGCCCGATTCGCGGAGGTCATTCCCGACAACTTCCCACGCTGCGGTCCGCTTGCCGGGATCGAGGCGGCGCTGGCTGTCTCCGATACAGAGCTGAATCTTTTCCTTCCCGTGGACCTGCCCGCCCTGCCTGCCGCGTTCGTTCGCTGGCTGGAGGCGCGGGCCGATACGAGCCAGGCTGTGGCCACGATTCCCGTCGTCGGCGATCGGCCCCAGCCCTTGTGCGCGGTTTACAGCCGCCGTCTGCTCGAGGGCATTCGCCAGTCGCTGGCCCGCGGCGACTACAAGATGATGAACGCCATCAGCGCGGCCGCTCTGTCCCTGGGAGAGCTGATCGACCGGTTCGATGTGGAGAGGGTTGCCGCAACCCTGGGTCCCGGCGACTGGCCTTCTTCGCCGCTGGTCGAATGGTTTCGCAACGTGAACACGCCAGGGGATTATGAGCGCCTGAGGCGGTTCACATTGCCACTGGAGCAAAAGGCGGTCATCCAATAAGCTGAACAGAAGCGGACACCAGACGAGGGCACCGACGCGTGAGCATCTCCCCCGAGATCCCCATCGAAGTAAAGGCGGAGTCAAACGGTCACGGCGACCGCCAGCCTTACATCGCCTTCGAGCACGTGTCGAAGTCCTTTGGCAGTCTGCAGGTGCTCAACGACATCAGCTTTTACGTCAATCCGGGCGAGACGCTCTGCATCCTGGGGCGCTCGGGCGTGGGCAAGTCCGTCTCGCTGCAGCTCATTATGGGCTTTCTCCGGCCGGATTCGGGCCGTATTCTCGTCGCCGGTGAGGACATCACCGACTTCACCGAGGAGCAGATGCAGGCGGTTCGGCGCAAAGTCACCATGGTCTTTCAGAATGGGGCGCTCTTCGATTCGCTCCCCGTGGGTGAAAACGTGGCCTTTCCGCTGCGCGAAGGACGCGGGCTTTCCGACGACCAGATCGAGCAGATCGTCCGTGGGCTGCTGGAGATGGTGGGGGTTGCGGAAATGTATGACCTGCTGCCGTCCGATCTTTCTACAGGGATGAAGCGTTCCGTGGCCATTGCGCGGGCATTAGCCGCTGAGCCGCAGGCGATCCTTTACGACGAGCCGACTACGATGGTCGATCCGCTCATCGCGCGGCTGCTCGGCAACCTCATCCAGAAGCTCCAGAACCAGCTCAAGCTCACCAGCATTGTGGTCACGCACGACATGCGCTTTGCCGAGCGGCTGGCTGACCGGGTGCTTTTCCTGCATCAGGGGCGCGCCGAATTCTTCGGCACCATGGCGGAGATGAAGCTTTCCGACGACGAGATTCTGCGCCAGTTTCTGGAGCTGGACATGCTGGTTCTGCCGCAGCTTTGAGGCCATTTTCGGGCACCCCCCCACCCCCCCTGGCTGAGGGCCTCAACAAGTACCGTGTTTTCAATTAGCGGAGGGTAATAGGTTTTGGGTATTACCTTGTTTCGCTGCACCATTTGTGGGGCGGCCACTTCTGGCGGGGGAATCGAGCCTCCACACGAAGGGGAAGTATGGCCGGCGATGCGGCCCATCTTACTTAGGGCCAAATCACCGGCACCATGTCTCGAGGACTGCCGGACAACCGGCGATGTCTCTTCGTGCGTGACACCCGGATTGGATCGCAACACGACGGTTCGATCCACGTTGCTACACTAAATCTGTGAAGATTGCTCTCGCGCAAATCGATCCCACCATTGGCGATTTCCGCGGAAATACTTCGAAAATTCTGGATTTTACGCGGCGGGCGCAGGCGGGTGGGGCGGATCTGGTGCTGTTTCCGGAACTGGCGCTCTGCGGGTATCCGCCGGCGGATTTTCTGGAGAAACCGGCCTTTGTCGCGCGGTGCGGAGAGGCGCTGTGCGAGATTGCCCGGGCTACCGCTAACGACTCCATTGCGGTGATCGCCGGTTACGTTACCCCGGCCGAACACGGCGCCGGCAAGCATGTGATGAATTCTGCCGCCCTGGTTCGCCACGGGCATGTGGAGTTCGTCCAGTCGAAGATGCTGCTGCCCTATTACGACGTCTTTGACGAGCAGCGCTACTTTGCCCCTGCGGCGCGGCAACGGCTGTGCCATCTCGATGGACAGTCCGTGGCCCTGACCATCTGCGAAGACGCGTGGAACGATAAGAGCTTTTGGGAGAACCGCCTGTACTCAGTCGATCCCGTGGAAGAGCAGATAAAGCAGGGGGCCTCGGTCATCCTGAACATCTCCGCGTCGCCCTGGTGGCACGGCAAACGGGCGCTGCGGCAGGAGATGCTGGCAGCCATTGCGCGACGGCATCGGGTTCCGGTGGTCATGGTCAATCAGGTGGGAGGCAACGACAGCCTGGTGTTTGACGGATCGAGTCTGGTGCTTGGCCCCGACGGCAGCGTTGTCGCTCAGGCAAAGAGCTTTGAGGAAGACCTGATCTTTGCCGATCTGACCGCCCTTTCCGGAGACATGCACGACCAGGCGGGCGACGAGGATGAGGCGATGCTGGAGGCTCTGACGCTTGGGACGCGCGATTATGTGCGGAAGTGCGGCTTCTCCAGGGTGGTGGTCGGGCTGAGCGGCGGCATTGACTCGGCTTTGGTGACGGCGATTGCGGTGCGCGCTTTGGGCGCGGAGAACGTTACTACCGTGGGTATGCCCAGCCCGTATTCCTCGCAGGGATCGATCGATGACAGCCGCCAGCTGGCTGAAAACCTGGGCGTGCGCTATGAAGTCATCCCGATTGAGGAGATCTTTGCCGGATTCAACCACGCGCTGGCCCCGGTTTTCGCCGGACGCGAGCCCGACATCACCGAGGAGAATCTGCAGTCGCGCATTCGGGGATCGCTGCTCATGGCGTTCTCCAACAAGTGCAATGCCCTTGTGCTGACGACCGGGAACAAGAGCGAGATGGCGACCGGCTACTGTACGCTGTATGGCGATATGGTCGGCGCGCTCGCGGTGATTGGAGACGTCCTCAAAACACGGGTTTACGATTTGTGCCGGTGTATCAATCGCGAGAGGGAGGTCATCCCCGCGGCGATTCTCGAGAAGGCGCCCTCGGCAGAGCTGCGCCCCGGCCAGAAAGATACCGATTCTTTGCCGCCCTACGACGTTCTTGATCCCATTCTCGAAGCCTATGTGGAGCGGTACGAGCCACCGGAGGCCATTGCGGCCGATCGCGGACTTGACGTTGCCACTGTTCGCGCGGTGGTGCGGCTGGTGGAGCGCAGCGAGTACAAAAGGCAGCAGGCCGCGCCGGTGCTGAAAGTCACCCCCAAGGCTTTTGGAATGGGCAGGCGGTTCCCCATCGCAGTTCAGGTGCAGGTTTAGACACATCCCCGAAAGGAT
This sequence comes from Acidobacteriaceae bacterium, assembly GCA_036489655.1. Lineage (GTDB taxonomy): Bacteria > Acidobacteriota > Terriglobia > Terriglobales > Acidobacteriaceae > Palsa-343. Next base: position 11,126 of record DASXFH010000186.1, read on the forward strand.
TCCATGTACAGGTATTTATTCCTCAGCTCGTTGCTCACCTTGTCTCTGGCGGCGTCCGCCGTCTCAGCGCAGACCCAGGTACCCGCAGCACCCGCTCCGCAGCAGGCTCCGACGGCTCCGGCGCCTTCGCTTGAGCCCAAAGAGGTCCATTTTCCTCCGGTAGAGGCTTCCAACTTTAGTGCGGCCTCGCCGACGAAGGAAGAGGTTGAGGCATTCCTCAAGACCTCGTGGGGCTATGACTCGAACCGCGTGTGGGAGGTCTATGCCGTTCAGAACACGAATGCGCCGGGCGTGAGCAAGGTGATTGTGCTGGTGGCGGAGAAGCAGAACCCCAAACAGATCGCGAACCTCACCTTCTTCGTCACACCGGACGGCAAGCACCTGATCTCGCAGGAGGCGGTCATGGACTTCGGTGCGCGCCCGTATGAGAACAACTACCGCATTCTTCAGCAGAGGGCTACCGGCCCCTCGCGGGGCGCGACAGGGAAGCAATTCGAACTGGTGGAGTTTGCGGATTTTGAATGCCCCCACTGCAAGGAAGCGCAGCCGGTGGTGGAAAAGCTGCTTCAGGATTTTCCCCAGGCGCACTATGTCTTCGAGACCTTTCCTCTGGTAAACGTTCATCCCATGGCGTTTAAGGCGGCGGCGTTTGGGGAATGCGTGAATCAGCAAGGTGGAAACGACGCCTTCTTCAAGTACGCCGACGCGATTTTCACCGCCCAGGGCGAACTTGCCGGACAGGGTGCGGAGCAGGCTCTACGCAATTCCGTCACGGCGGCGGGAAGCGATCCGAACAAGGTTGCCGCGTGTGCCGATTCAGCGGCAGGCAAAGCTCCGGTTGAGGCCACTCTGCGTCTGGCACAGGACCTCAATGTGAACGAGACGCCGACGCTCTTTATCGACGGGCGCGCGGTGCCGATGCTTGCGGTGCCCTACGCGCAGCTGAAGATGATCATCGAGTACCAGTTCGCGCTGGATAAGGCGCAGTGAGCGATCCGGTCGCACGCGATCGGGCCCGATGAATTTCCGGGGCTGCTTCGGGCCTGGGAGCTAATTGCCGCGGAAGAGCGCGCGATCGAGGGCGAGGTAGCCGGGGCCGTCCGCGAGGAGCAGCAGGGCCAGGGCCAGGAGGCCGAGGGGGAACTCAAAGCCGCCGGGGCCGGTGAGGCCGTGGCGCAGGTGCACTTTAAGGATGGCCACGGACATATCGATGGCAACTCCGGCGGCGGCGATGGGCGTGAGAAGGCCCAGAATCAGCACGATGCCGCCGAAGAACTCGGTAAAGGCGGCGACGTAGCCCAGCCAGTAGGGAAGCCCCATGTGGGCCACGATATGCGCGAAGCTGTAGAGCGAGCCTCGGGGGATGACCTTCATCCAGCCGTGGGCCAGCATGATGGATCCCAATACCAGGCGGCCGATGAGCGAGGCTACGGGTCGAAAACGCTCGAACTTTGTGACCACGGGAATTCTCCGGAAGTGATTTGTCTTTCAGAGGATAGCGTGAGCGGAGAAGGTCTGCGCGGGGCGGTAATCTACTGCGGCACCGGGTTACTGAGGGGTTGGCGGGCCAGTTTTGGGGAGGTTTGGGGGACGAACCCTGGGGCTGATTTTGTCATCTAACTGAAAGACGGGTGTTTAGCAATGTGATTCGTCTGACTCTGGGGCATTTTTCTCTTGATTTTCATAGAAAAAATACCTAGAATAATAAAGTTTGTGGTGTTCCGATGCAGTCAGTACTGGCGTCCGGGAATGCTGTAAGTCATTTATCAACCGCAGAGGGTAAATCATTCATGGCAAAGCGTCGTGGCAATCCCAACTGGGGCAAACCTGAGCCGATCGGCCCGGTTGTGCCCACCGTGACTTCCTTTGAGCAGGTGGTCAAGGAGTTCAAGCTCACTCCCGATCAGTATGTCCGCTCTACGCGGCTCCGCGAATGGGCTCGCCGGAACCGCAACTCGAAGTACATCCCCGAATCGCTGCTGGAGGCGTGGGGCTTCGAGATCGAATCCACCTTGTGATTCCCCCGGACATCCCCCAGGATTCAACGCCGCCTTCGGGCGGCGTTTCCATTTGCGCTAATTTTCGGGCCGCGCATCGGCTTGTTGTTTTGGGGTCCTCAGCCGTGGAATCATGCGTTCCATGGCTCGCCCCCTTCCGTTGTCGACGCTGCTCTCGTTTACTCTGGTGGCGTTCACCATCGAGTTCGACAACGAAGTGGAACATCGTCTGCCGCATCGCACCTCCGACGGCGGCGGGCCGGCTTCCGCTCCATGGCTTATTTCGATGGCCATGTACTTCAACTTTTTGCAGTTTGTTCCGGAGCAGGGAATCACCGTGCGCGAGCTGGAGCGCCAGACCGCGACACGGCCGAACTGGGATGGCATGCGGCGCTGGGGATATGTGTTCCTGGCACCGGACCCGAAGGATCTTCGCCCGCGGCCGCCTCAGGCGGAGTGGCTGGTGCGCACGACGGCGCAGGGACGCGTCTTCCAGGAAGGGATGCGGAGGGTGCTTCCGGAGATCGAGCAGCGCTGGCGGGAGCGATTTGGCGATGCGGCGATCGAAAGCCTCCGCCGAGGCCTGATCGCGATGCTGCGAACTTTGCCTGGCGGTCTTCCGGACTGCATGCCCATTCTGCACTACGGGCTGACCAGCGAAGGCCCGAAGGAGCGAGGGGATCCGGCTTCGGAGAGCGAGTGTGGGGACCTTGCGCTGCCGGTGCTGCTGGCACGGGTGCTGCTTGGGCTGACGCTGGAGTTCGAGCAGGATGCGCAAATGTCTCTGGCCATTTGTTCCAACATTGTCCGCGTGCTCGATCCGGATGAAACTCTGGTCCGCCACATCCCGGCCCTGAGCGGCGTCAGCAAAGACGCCATCGCCATGGCGCTGGGATTTCTCGAAAAGCGCGGGTTTGTCGAGGTTGTCTCCCAGGAGCAGGCGCGCCGCGGGCGCATGGTGCTGCTGACTTCTGCCGGTATCCAGATGCAGAGGGATTATCCCCTGCGGCTGCGGATTGCGGAGGAGCGGTGCAAGGCGCGCATGGGTCCGGAAGCAAGCTCCGCGCTGCGAGGGGCGCTGGAGAGTCTGGGGGGAGATGGAACCCGGGAAGGGTCTCCGCTGTTTCAGGGGCTCGATCCCAGGCCGGAGGGGTGGCGCGCGAAGGTGAGGCCGCCGAGCACGCTGCCGCACTTTCCCATGGTGCTGCACCGGGGTGGGTTTCCGGATGGAAGCTGATGGCGGC
>DASXFH010000198.1:0-2974 GCA_036489655.1 Acidobacteriaceae bacterium
CTCGCGATCGCTCTCTTCGATGATGCCTTCCTCCTGCCCGGCTTCAATCAGCGCTTCAACGGCTTCAGAGCTGGTGGCTTCGCCGTTGCCGCTGGGCCGCGGCTCGGCCAGGGCCGCGATCGACAGCAGGAACTGCACGAACAGGGTGATCGGGAAGACCAGCCACAGCAGCAGCCACAGCAGCCAGCGCCAGCGCACAATCCACGCGCCCTGGGTTCGGGTGAAGAAGGCAAACGGCAGCAGCCGGTTGAACAGGACGATGACGAGGATGACACCAAGGACAACCTGCGCAATCTCCGCGGCGCTGGGCCGGTCGCCGGCGTGCGTGCGGTAGAAGAGCAGCATCCCAAAGATCAGCGTCAGGAACGCCAGCGACAGGTTCATCAGGATCGCCGCGGATAAGGCGATGCGATCCCGGTTCATCCCCAGACGCGGCTCGACCCGCTGCTCCCAGACATCGATGTTCTCCTGGAATTCACGGGCCAGGAACTTGCCCATTTCCGCGTACAGGCGATCGATATAAGACGACAGCGCCAGCACGCCCAGCAGCACCCCGATGAGGATTCCCGATGCGATGGTCATGGCCGGCGAACCTCACGGCGACGGCTCGCCCGAGCTGAGGTTCCAGCCTTACTGCGTTCGATCAGTCCATGGCTCAGACCCAGACGCCGGCGCAGCGTCGCTTCCCGGCGCGCCATCTGTCCGGAGTCCCGCTCGTGGTCGTAACCAGCAAGGTGCAGCAATCCGTGCAGAATGAGGACCTGGACCTCCACACCCAGCGAGTGGCCCAGATCCTCAGCCTGGCGAGCAGCCGTTTCCACCGAAATGGCCAGGTCGCCTGCAACGGAGTGATCTCCAGGAAGATCCGGAGCAGGGAAGGAGAGGACGTCGGTCGGCTTGTCCTTGCGGCGGAACTGCCGGTTCAGACGCCGAATCCGCGCGTCTCCGGTGAGCAGCACGGAGACTTCCCCATGCAGCTTCGCAGCCGCGGCTGCGTCTTCGAGAAAGCCGCTCAGGGACCGGAGCCGCAGCCGCCGGCCAAATCTGGCCTGGATCGTGGGTTCGATCAGGATCATGGTCGAGTGCACCAGCCATTCGCGCTGGCCGTCGCACAAAACAACACAGGAGGGCTGTGAACCCTCCCGTTCGATGGTATCAATTTTGCGGCTCCGCAAGAGGCAGAAGCGAGGAGCCGGCAATTCCTACTGTGGCGGCGAAAGATGAACCTCCTCGCCTTCCTCGATTCCCAGCGGCAGTTCCGCCTGACGGGCTCGGCCGAAACCGTCGTACGCGCGGATGATCCGCTGGACGAGATGGTGTCGGACCACGTCGCCATCCTCAAAGTGGACGAAGCGGATGCCGTCTACGCCATTCAGGACGTTCATCGCTTCGACCAGCCCGGACTTGCGCGGATTGGGCAGGTCGATCTGGGTGATGTCCCCTGTGATCACGGCTTTGGCATTGTTGCCCATGCGGGTCAGGAACATCTTCATCTGCTCGCTGGTGGTATTCTGCGCCTCGTCCATGATGATGAAGGCGTCGTTGAGAGTGCGGCCGCGCATGAAGGCGAGCGGCGCGATCTCAATCACATTGCGCTCCAGCATCTTGTCCACGCGCTCTGGCTCCAGCAGGTCGTAAAGAGCGTCGTAGAGCGGGCGAAGGTAGGGATCGACCTTCTCCTGCAGCGAGCCAGGAAGAAAGCCGAGCCGCTCGCCGGCTTCGACCGCAGGCCGAACCAGAACGATGCGGGTGATCTTCTTGGCCAGCAGAGCCGCTGCCGCCATGGCGACGGCCAGATAAGTCTTGCCGGTGCCGGCTGGACCAATGCCGAAGACCATGTCGTCCTGCTCGATGGCCTCGACGTAGCGTCGCTGGTTGAGCGAGCGCGGCTGCACCATGCGCTTGATTCCGGCGGACCGCTGCTTGCCGCTTTCGGCGAGATTGCGCAGCGAAACCGACGGATCGGCGGTCACCAGGCGCAGCATCCCGTTCAGCTCGCCGTTCTGGAGCTGGATTCCCTGGCGCCGCAGCGCCTCGTAATCCTTGAAAATATGCTCGACTCGGGCAATGGATTCGTCCGAGCCTTCGACGAGAACCGCATCGGACTGCAGGTCGATGCGGGCGTGGAGTGCGGACTCCATGAGTCTGAGATTTTCGTCGCGGGTCCCGAAGAGGGGCTCAAGATTGGGCGTGATCTCGAGATGTTTTCTCATCAGTCGAGGAAAAAACCTCCGCGCGCAGCAGAACGAACGCCGCGCAGGTGGAAAGATTGAAGGGGGAAGGTCGCGGATTGCGGCGCAGGAGCCACCACACACATTGGATGCCTGAGGCAGCGCGAACGGAGCGGGTTGGCAATGGGCGCCAAGGGTCGAAGTTGCCGTCAGACTAGCCCCGGATAATTGAGTCGTCAATGGTTCTCCGGTGAATATTTCCGGAACTGCACCTGGAAAGACAGATCGGCGGATTGCAGACCCGAGATCGGGTGCCCGAGCCCAGGGGGTAGCCCCCTGGAGGAGGAATGCGGCAAGTGGCTGATTTTGCGAGGTAATGGGTTTCGGGGGCATTCGCCTGCGTTCATTGATGGACAGGCGATCTCCGGACCCAGCGATCGAGACCACGGCGATCGAGCGCGACGATCGAGCATAGACTGTCAGAATTATGGCCGTCCAGGATCATTACCCCGACAGCCTCGCCTGGGCTACGGCTGTGGCCGGCTGAACGACCATGGCCACCACATCCGTACCGAATGGGATGGGGATGAAACGGTGTCTGTGTTCACGCCTGAGCCGTGGCACATCGCCATTCCGGGCTACGTTTACGGGGGCATCCTTGCATCGCTTGTCGATTGCCACTCGACGGGGACGGCAGCCGCCGCCGCCAGCCGTGCTGCCGGACTTGAACCGGGAACCGAGGCGCCGTTTCGCTTTGTCACCGCGTCGCTGCGGGTGGATTACCTGAAGCCGACGCCTCTGGG
>DASXFH010000236.1:0-3247 GCA_036489655.1 Acidobacteriaceae bacterium
CCCGCTGGCGCGGGATCGCTGGCGGGCAGTGGCTGAAGCCCGGTTCATTTTGGGTGCTTTTCGGCACGACTGAAGTCATGCCCTGATACAAAGCCGCCTGGTTGAGATTCAGGGCTTCCCACCCTGTCGCCTCAAACGGCAAGAGGCGACAAGGATGGGGCACCCGGCGTGATCCAGGGTTCCGGGCGTATTGTCGGCTTTCCGGAAGTTTCGGCGACGGTTCGACGCAGAACAGAAACCGCAGATCTTTCTATGTATTTTCAATGAGCATCAGAATCGTGCCCTGATTGCAAAACCGAAGAACAATTCCTGAACGAACTTCGGGGACGGGAGGCTGCCCTGCCTTACTTTGGCCCCAGCAGTCCCTTCAGCACGCTGCCCATGTTTGCTTTCTTTCCCTGGGCGTTCTTTCCGGGCGCGCCGCCCCGCAGCATCTTTGCCATATCGGCGTGGATCACCGGGTTCGAGGTTGTCCCGGTCACCGTCAGCGGCACTCCATTGCTCACGGCCGAATGCAGCAGTCCGCCGGCGATCCCGCCCAGAGCCGAGGCTGCGGCATTTGCCAGCGACGCCACGCCGCCTTTCAGCGTTCCGGTCAGCTGAAAGTTCAGCGCGCCAGCCGCCGATACCGTACCCTGTCCAGTCGCCGACCCGATGGCCGGCACGACCGCATTGATGTTCGTCAGCGCGGTCTGCGGGACCGTGGAGTCGACATCGGCCTGGAGCGTCTGGATGGACGTCACATTCCCGGAGATGCCGGGAATATTCAATCCTTCGATCTTCTGCGCCAGGTTAAAGCCGGTGAGCTGCGTGTTCGCCAACTGCACCGGGCCTTTGATCTCCGGAGCCTTTGCCGTTCCTGTAACGGCCAGCTGCGCGGTCAGCGTCCCACCCTTGAGCTGCGAGCCCTTCGGCAGACGAATGCCCATCGCCGGGAGCAGATTCTCCAGCGAGTCCACGGGCATGTTGGGAGCTGAAATACGCATCTGGAGCAACGTCTCGTCGCCCTGGGTGCGGAAGGTTCCTGACAGGTGCGCGGCGGCCTGCCCGGCGTGCACGGCAACGTCCTTTACCGTGCCTGACTGGGTCTGGAGGGCATAGCTGGCGGCGTAATCCACGTTGACCGGCTGGGCTGCCGGTGTCCCGGCCCGGGATAAAAGCAGATGCGTGGCCGTGATTTTTCCTGAGCTGGTCGCGGTCTGCCCGTCGGATTGCATTTGCGCCGTGACGTCGGCGACCATGCCGATGCCCTCGCTGGCCGGCAGCACGCCCGTTGCCACCGGATCGAAGTGCTCGACGGCGAGGCTGGCGCGCAGCGGTGTCGCCTCAGTGTTCTGCTGGTTCAGCGGTCCCGCGGTTCCCTTCAGGCTCACCGAGCCCTGGCCCGGCAGCTTCGCTGCAATTGTGAAGGGCATGACCTGGGTGAGGCTCACGTTCTCCACGGTCGCGTTGACGTCGCTGTACGTAAACGGCTTACCCGTGGCCGGCACTGACGACACCACCACGCTGCCATTGCTGATCTCAAATTTCCCCACCGTCACCTGGGGCGCAGGGCTGCCGGGCGAACTACCGCCCGCGCCGCCACTCGAGCCGCTACCTGATCCGGCCGCGCGCGCCAGATCGGAAAAATTCCATGTCCCGTTCCTGCCGGAGATCAGGCGCACCTGCGGGGACTGGGCGATCAGCTTCGTGACGTGCACCTGATGATGAAAGAGGAAGGCCCCAATCTCCACACCGATGTGCAGCGACTTCGCCTCGAAGAACGGGCTGGTGCTGAAGGCCGGATCGTCGGCAATTGTGAGGTCTTTCGCCACCAGGCTGCCCGACCACAGCGAGAAGCTCAGGTGCCCCAGCGTCACCTTCCGCCCCAGCGCGCTGGACAGCTGGTTCTCCAGCGCGGGACGGAACGCGTCCGCATTCACAAACAGCGGGACAATCAGCATCGTCGCCGCCAGCAGAACCACCACCGCCAGCAGAACCCGAACCCAGCGCTTTCTCATTCTTCCCCCTTCTGCAAACCTTTTGGATGCATCCACTGGACCGGCTTCGCGAATCAACGCCGCTACTCCGGACCCTCAATTTTGACGCAGGCGCGCATCTTTTTCTTTCTTTTCCTGTTTTAATCAAAAAGAAATCTCCAGCGTGCAATTCCTGAGTCGTCGTATCCGGTTTGCCTCGTTCGACCATTCGACTCCTGAATGCAAGGACGGTCGGCTTGCGTTTTGTGGTTCCGTTTCTCCTGCTGTTTCTCTTTCCGGCTGCGTATGCTCAGCAGCCTGGGGCGTCGCCTTCTTCTTCGTCGGCGCAGTCCTCATCCGCTTCCGGCAGCGGGCCCCTCGATTCCGCGGGTCATCCAATCCCTTTGGAACGCCAGCAGCCGCAGCGCATCCTGGGCTTCATGCCTAACTTTCGCAGCGTCTCCGGGGGGTCCACGCCTCATCCTCCGGGCTTCAAATACAACTTCATTGTCGCCACGCACCAGGCTACCGATTATTCCACCTTCATCTTCCTGGGCCTGACGTCGCTCTACGCCGAAGGGATCGATGAGCACCCGGCTCTGGGCAAAGGCCCGGCCGGATTCTACGCTTATACCTGGCGGGGCTTTCTGGACAAGAGCGACGGCACTTACCTCTCCGCGTGGCTGCTGCCCAGCCTGCTGCACGAGGACACCCGCTACTACGCGCTCGGCGCGGGTCACAGCATGCTGGCGCGATCGCTTTACGTCATCGATCGCCAGGCGATCGCCCGCACCTATGGCGGCCGGCCCACGCCCAACATTGCCGGACTCGGCGGCAAGGCCATCACGCAGTACGTTTCCCGCTATTACTATCCGTCCAGCGCGGCCACGTTTGGCGTCCTCGCCAGCAAGTTCGGCTACTCCGTGATGCGGGACGTGATGTTCTCGTCGATCCGTGAGTTTTACCCTGACATCGCCGCGCACTATGTCCGCAAGCATCGCGCCCGGGTCGCACGGCTCGCCGGGCAGGACTCCGCAGCTTCGGCACGACCATCCGATTCCCCGGCACGCTAGCTTAGAGAACGCGCGGAGTCCCACGCCGCGTGCTCAGCGGTAGCCGCGGGCGAGCAGGTATTTCGCGCCACTCTTGAAGGCCTCGGGACCCGGCACGAAGAATCCGAAGGCATCGGCCAGGCGAGTGATCGCATTGAACGAGAAACAGACCGCGAGCGCGTCCTCGATTTGCCGGCGCGACGCTCCGGCAGCAAGGACGGCCCGCATGTCGTCCGC
>DASXFH010000245.1:0-6974 GCA_036489655.1 Acidobacteriaceae bacterium
TTGCGATGCAGCACGCAGACGGTTCCTTCATTGGTCCGAAAGACAAACACATCGCGATCGCGGAACTCGGCTTCCTTCACCGCCTCTTCGATCGTCATCGGCCTCAGCGCCACCGAATCCGACGAGCGCACGATGTGCGGCTCCGGAATCGGACGCCTCGCCGGAAACGTGTGCACCGTCACCGGCACCATCGTCCGTCCAGCGCGCCTGCCGTTGGCCTTTGCCGCTGCCACTGCCTCAGCCACTGGATTCTCCTCCGGCTCCGACTGGGAGCGGCTCGCCTTCCTTGGCCTCACGGCCAGAACCTCGTTCGGCTGCTTCTCTTCCTTGGGCTGCCTCTTGATGGAATGCAGCCGCTTCCGGTGCCGAATCGCCTGCGTCTCAGCCCGCTCCAGAGCCTCGCGCAGCGCCTGGTCCATCTGCGTGGACTCGGCAAAGCCCACAATCTTCCCGGCCCGCATCTTCACCGACACGTCGGCCGTCTTGCGATACTTCTCTGAGGTGAGAACGATGTGCGCGGCCTCCGCCTTCGGCAGCAGCCTCGCGATCCGTTCCACCCCTTCATCCCCAATCCGGCGCAGTGCCGGCGTGATGCTTACCTGCCTTCCTGTGTACTCAGCCTGCATGGAAAGCTCCTCTCCCTGGGGAAATGCCGTGTTGTCAGTCAGGAATTGCCTCAGCCGCGGACGCGCCGCTGGTGTGTGCTCGGAATCCGCAGGTCTTCGCGGTATTTTGCCACGGTTCGCCGGGTCACGTCGATGCCCTGCCCCTGCAGCATCTGCGCGATCTGATCGTCGGTCAGCGGCTTGCGCGCATCCTCTTCTTCGATCAGCTTCTTCACCTTGCGCTTCAGCAGCATCAGCGGCGTGCCCGCGCCTTCCGGCCCGTTCACCCCTTCTGAGAAGAAGAAGCGCAGCTCGTACACCCCTTGTGTCGTGTGCACATACTTGCTGGAAACCGCCCTGCTCACCGTCGAGGGATGGACGCCGATTTCCTCGGCGACCTCCTTGATCATCATCGGCTTCAGCGCGTCCACTCCCTTTTCCAGGAAATCCGTCTGCCGCCGCACAATCGATTCGCACGTCTTCAGGATCGTGTTCTTCCGCTGCTCGATGTTCCGCATCAGCTGCAGCGCCGAACGATACCGCTCCTTCACGTAATCCTTAACGTCCTTTTCGGCGCCGTCCTGAGTCAGCAGTCGCCGATAACCCTGGTTCAGCCGCAATGTCGGCAAGTCTTCTTCATTCATGACCACGACCCACTCATCGCCGCGCTTCACAAACGCCACATCCGGCTCAATCAGCCGCGCCTCGCTGCGGTTGTACCTCTGTCCCGGTCTGGGATCCAGTGTCCGGATGAAATCAATTGCGCGCTGCGTCTCCTCGACCGATTTGCTCAACACCCTGGAAAGCTCGCGCGGATCGCGCTTCTGCAGCAGCTGCATGTGCGCGTCAATGATCTTCGTCGCCATCTCGAAGATCTCGATCCGCTGCGTCTGCTCCGCATCCGGCTTCGCTCCGTTGCTGTTGGCAATCGGGTGCGTTGCGGCAGGTTCAGTCCCGTGCGCCGCAGCCGTCGCGCTGTGGACCGCACCGTGGGCGCCGTTCTGGCTCGCATGCCCCGCCGATCCTCCCGCGCCGTTCGCCGAGCGCCGGAAAATCAGGTCGAATTCCTTCCGCTGCGCCTCCACCTGTACCAGCAGGCACTCGCGCAGATCGCGCGTCCCCACGCCCAGCGGATCCAGTTGCCGCACCACATCCATCGCCGCGGTCAGATGCCCGCGCGCCCGATCGACCATGGCCGGGGGAAGTTCGGCTACCCGCTCGGATGAATCCTTGGCGCGCTGGCCATTCTGCGCCGTATCCGGTTCCATCTGCTCGCGCAGATACCCCGCCAGCAGTTCCTCGTCGGTCGCTGTCAGATAGCCGTCTTCGTTCAGATTGCCAATGATGTACTCGGCCGCCTCACGGACTGCGGGCGACACGTTGAGCGCGCCCAGCTGCCAGAACAGGTGATCGGTCAGGGTGGCCGGCGACGACAGGAAGTTCTCGATCGAGGGCTTCTCGATCTCCTCGTAGTTGTTTGGCGAGCGGAAACCGGGATCGAGGTAGTCCTGGAAGTAGCTGCCAAAGTCGATCTCGTCGAAGGGATCCTTCTCCTTCGCTTCCGCCTCGCTCGTCGCCGTCTGCGTCTCCACCGGCCGGTCGCGGTCTTCCTCTTCGCGCGCCACGTCGTCCAGCAGAGGAACGTTCTCTTCCAGCTCCTCCAGAACCGGGTTCTCGGCAATCTCCGCCTGGATCATCTCCTTCAGCTCCAGCTTGTTCAGCGCCAGCACGCTGACCATCTGCATCAGCCCCGGCGTCAGGATCTGGCGCTGCGCGACCTTGAGGCTGAGTCTTGGCTGAAGAAGGACCATAATCTCTCGAAACCCGCGTTAGTACCTCAAAGTCTACATCCGCACCACTACCCCTGCCTGCCCATTCCGGGTACGCAAAAGTAACTCACTGACCTGCCATGGATTACGGACTTTATCCGAGCGAAAAACTCTCGCCCAGATAGACGCGCCGTACCTCGGGATCGTTCCCCAGCTGCTCCGGAGTCCCGTCCCGGAAAATGCGCCCCTCATTAATGATGTAGGCGCGATCCGTCACCGACAGCGTTTCGCGAACATTGTGGTCTGTGATGAGCACCCCGATGCCGCTCGTCTTCAAATCGAAGATGATCTCCTGCAAATCCAGGACCGCGATGGGATCGATCCCCGAAAACGGCTCGTCCAGCAGAATGAACGACGGCTGAATGCACAGAGCTCGCGCAATCTCCACCCGGCGCCGCTCGCCCCCGGACAGGGCATACCCCCGCGTCTTGCGGATGTGCCCCAGGTTGAGCTGCTCGATCAGCTTTTCCGCCCGTGACCGCCGCATCTCCGGCCCAATCGGCTGCACTTCCAGCACCGCCAGGATGTTCTCCTCCACCGTCAGCTTGCGGAACACCGACGGCTCCTGCGGCAGATAGCTGATCCCGTACTGCCGCGCCCGCAGGTACATCGGCACATGCGTGATCTCCTGATCATTCAGCAGAATGCGCCCTCCATCCGGCTGGATCAGCCCCACAATCATGTAAAAGCTCGTGGTCTTGCCCGCGCCGTTCGGCCCCAGCAGACCCACGACCTCGCCTTCGGTCACCTGCACGCTGACCGCGTGCACCACCTGGCGACCCTTGTAGGATTTGCTGATTTCGTCCGTGGCCAGCCTGCGCATGAATTCTGTTTCCAGCTTACAGGGCGCCGCGCGTCACGCGCTACCGCGGAACATGCGTTTCCGTCACCACGCTCGACTTGCCTCCGATCACGTCCACTTTGTCGGTCTGGCTGGAAAAGACCAGCGCCGCGCCGGTCGTCATCCCCTGGTCGCGATCCCACAGGCGCGGCGGCTCCGCCGGCGTTCCCGTCAGAACATACTTGCCCTCATCGGCCGTATAAACCAGCTTCTCTCCCTGCCCCTTTCGGCCCGGCTCCGTGACCACCACATGCCCGGTCGCCACCACGCGATCCAGCTGCGATCCCCCCGCGTCGCGCTTCGCACCAGCCGCTGCCTTCTCTGCCTCCCTCTTCTTCAGAACCACCCGCGCTTCATCGGCGCGGATTGCTTCTTCTCCCTGCTCCGCCGTCACGCTGCCCTGAAAATCCGCGACCCGTTCGCCGTCTGAGTACACCAGCGTCCGGCTGTGCACTTCGGTGGCCTGCGCCGGCCGCTTCCCGTCGGGAGAACCCGCAGCGAAACTTACATCGACGACCGGCGCCGCTCCCGTCCCTTCGCCCCAGGCCTTCAGCACGTTCCTGCTGCGGTCAATCGCAATGATGGGAGCCAGCAGCGAATCCGCATCCTGCCACATCCGCGCCGGCGACCGCGCCGTTCCATAAAAGATGCTCTGGCTGGTCGCGTGATCCAGCACCGCGCGATCCGCGATCAGATGCACAGGTCCCTTGCCCCCCATCGTCGGATTCGCCTTATGCGCCGCTGGCTGATCGCTCGCCTGGGTGTAGGTCACCTTCACGTTGCCCTTTGCCGCCGCGTTTTGCGTATCGCGGTGGTACTCGATCTGCTGGGCCGAAAGCTGCATGCTCTCGCCCTGCACGATCCGCGGATGCCCCGTCATCTGCAGCACCTGATCCTGCGCGTGATACTCCGCATGATCCGCCCAGCCCGTCAGCGTCGCGGGCGGCGCGCTTTCTCCGGTTTTCTTCGCTGGCGTCTCGGTCAGCATCACGTGTCCGTCCTGCACCGCCGTCTCCAGCGTCGCTCCCGACTTCGCAGGTGCGGGCGTTCTGCGCTGCGCCTTCCCTGACCGTCTGGCCCCGGCGGAACGCTTCCCCTGCGCCTTCGCCGGCTCTTCCACAAACGTCGCGTGCAGCACATCGCCGCGTGTCGTATCGCGGGCGCCGTCACTGGACTCATCGACGACCTGCGTATTTCCGCTTCCGTCCAGAGTCCGCAGCCGATTGCCCCCGGCCAGGGTCGCCACCAGCTGGTCGCCGCTGATCCTCATCGAACGTCCCGGCCCCTTCGAAGGCATCTGCCGCATCGTAACCACGGGACTTCCATCGGCGATCGCCTTCCGCGCCTCCACATCCCGCCCACCGGCCTGTGGCGCGAAGTCCACGTTCAGCGTCCCCGCTTCCACCTGTCTCTCCATACGGCCGCGCGGATCGTTCCGCAACCCCGCAGCCTGCTCGTCGAATCGGACATTCTTGCGGAACTCCGCATGCCTCAGGCTTGTTGGTGAGCCCGGACCTCCCGCTGTGAACAGCAGGGTGCCCTCCTCCGCCGCTCCCCGCATCGTCTGGTTCGGTCGCGCCGAGGCGAACTGCACGCCGCCGCCAAGGGTCGCCTCCAGCGGCTGACTCTTAGGACTGAACAGAACCTCCGCGGTCTGCGCTTCCACATCCGCCCCGCTGTCTGCGTGGAGCCGCACCTGCCCCTGCGCGTCCACCTTCTCCGCCGTCCCGTCTTTGCGGAAGTAAACCGTCGCCTGATCCGCGCGACCGGTCGCCGTGACGTAGTTCATGACCGCGTTGGTCAGCTGCGCCTGCTGCGAATCGCGCAGGATTGTCGCGTGCCCGGCCGCCACCGTGACCGGTTTCCCGTTGCTGCTGGTGGTGATGTGTACCTGGCTGTTCAGGATCACCACCCCCGTCTTCGCGTTGTAGTCGGCGCCTACCGCACTCCCCGCAGCGCGCGGCAGCTGGAACTCCACCAATTTTGCTGTCGACGCCTCGCCACTCTTTTGCGCGAAGGTCAGCCCGCTGGTCTTGACCCGGATCGTATCGCTGCCGTCGTTGCCGGTCGCGGTGCTGCGTTTGCCCACGCCCTGAAGTTCGATCTCCACATTGCCCTGGCTGGTGGCCACACCGTCGTTCTGGTTGTAGTCGAAATCACTGCCGTAGATCCGATCCTCGCGCCCCGAGCCCGGCGGCCCGTAGAGCGTGATGTCCACGTCATGCAGCAATGCGTGTCCCGCCCGGAGCTGCACCAGCTTCGAAGCCTTCAGCGTGAACAGCGTGTGTCCCTGGCTGGACCGCGACAGGCTCCAGCCGGTCGCCGTCTGCTGGATGTTCACTCCCAGACGCGCCGGCAGGTCCTTCTCAATGTGCCGCAGCCGGCTCCTTCCGTAAATAAAGAATCCGGCGACCATCGCCAGCAACAGAGAGCCCGTGATCAGAATCCAGCGGCGCAGCCCCTCAATCGTTACGCGCATACCTGCCTGATTCTCTCACTCCGCCCGCGCCCCTTCGCACCAGGTCTCCACGCGTCCCTCAGCCGCAGTTCCCGCGACTTCGGCCCATCATTGCGCCCAGCGCCACACCAAAGGCCGCTCCCAGTGCCACACCCATAGCCATATTGTGGAAGGCCGCGCCAAAGCCCGTTCCCACGGCCACGCCCACTGCAATCCCCACCCCCATCGGCTTCTTCATGTCCGCCCTCCGTCCGCAGACTACTGTATCCCGTTCTCTGTTCGCATTCGAAGCACGATCTTGCCGATGTGATCGCTGCGCTCCATCCGCCGATGCGCCTCGGCGGCCTCTTCCATTGGAAACACCCGGTCCATCACCGGCCTCACCTTGCCGGACGCCAGCAGCGGCCATACCTGCTCCTCCACGCCATCGCGCAGGCGGCGCTTCTCCTCCACCGGTCGCGAGCGCAGGGTCGAGCCCGTAATCACCAGACGTTTCCCCATCAGCAGACGAAGGTCCAGCCTGACCTCGGCGCCATGAGAAAACGCGATGTGAACCAGCCGTCCGTCCCGAGCCAGAATTTCCACGTGCTGCGGGAAATAATCGCCGCCCACCATGTCGAGAATTGCGTCAACGCCCGCGTCCGGCGGAGTCCCCGCCCACGCCTGCGCCCCGGCCGCCCAGTCTTCCTCGCGATAGTTCCACGCCCGCTCGCATCCCAGCTCGCGCAGGAACCGGCATTTCTCGGCGTACCCGGCCGTCGCAGCTACCCGCGCGCCAAAGGCTCGCGCGATCTGGATCGCCATCGTCCCCACCCCGCTGGTCCCGCCCTGCATCAGAAAGTGATCGCCGGCAAACAGTCTTCGCGGCTCGAAAAGATTCGCCCACACCGTCATCGACGCTTCCGGCAATGCCGCGGCCTCCTCCAGGCTCAGACCTTTCGGCACCGGCAGGCAGCATCCCCCATGCGCCACACAAAACTCCGCGTAGCCACCGCCTGGAACCAGCGCGCACACCGTATCGCCGACCTGCCAGCGGTCTTCCGCGTCCGGTCCGCGCTCCACAATCGTGCCCGCCACTTCCATCCCCAGCACCTCCGAGGCGCCGGGTGGAGGCGGATAATGCCCCGCGCGCTGCAAAAGGTCCGCCCGGTTCAGCCCAGCAGCAGCCACCTGGATCAGAACTTCGCCAGGGCCTGGCCGCGGCGGCTCTGCCTCTGCCAGACGCAGCACCTCAGGCCCGC
>DASXFH010000274.1:0-13696 GCA_036489655.1 Acidobacteriaceae bacterium
CGCTGCGCCGTCCGCCGCATCTTGTCCAGCTCCGCCATCAAACCGGTCTTCGTGTGCAGACGGCCCGCGGTATCCACGATCACCACGTCGGTCTGGCGCGCCTTCGCTGCGGTCAACGCGTCGAAGAGAACCGCGGAAGGATCGCCGCCCTGTTTGGTTTTAATCATTTCCACGCCGCTGCGCTCGCCCCAGATTTCCAGCTGCTCAATGGCTGCGGCTCGAAAGGTGTCCGCCGCGCACAGCAGAGCCGTCTTGCCCTGTGCCCGGTAGAACGCCGCCAGCTTGCCCGTAGTCGTGGTCTTGCCCGTGCCGTTCACCCCCACCATCATGATCACTTCCGGGGCGACAGCGACCGTGGCGGCGGGACGGGTGTTCTCATCCAGCATCAGCCGAATTTGTTCCTTCAGCAGTTCTTTCAGTTCGGCGCCGTCGCGAATCTGCTGCCGCTTCGCGCGTTCGCGCAGATTGGCGGTGATCTCCGCCGATGTGGCCACGCCGATATCCGACGCGATCAGGCTCATCTCCAGCTCTTCCAGTGCCGACTCGTCGACCGTCCGGGTCATGGCCAGAACGCTGTCGATGCGCTCTCCCAGGTTGTCGCGCGTGCGGGAAACCGCCTCCCGCATGCGCTCAAACACACCCTTTTTCTCCGGTTGCTCCAGGCTGCCAAACAACGTCTGAATCATGAGAACCGCACCCTCACCGCACCTTCTCTTCGAGTGTAGCGAACCATGGGATGCAGGGTTGCTCGCCGGCCCAATGCCTTACACCAGCTCGGTCACCGCCGCCGGCTTTCTCATCCGGAAGCTCACCGGCGTCCGCACGTCCTTCAGCTCGAGAGCGCCGCTCTTTACCAGCTCTCCCAGAGCTTCCACTACCGCGGAGTCGTAGCGGGAGCCCGCCAGCCGCCGCAGAATATCGAGGACATAATCCGGGTTCATCGCCGCCTGATAGGGACGCGGCGTGGTCATTGCGTCAAAAGAATCCGCCACCGCGATAATGCGCGCTATCAGCGGGATCTGCTCTCCCTCCAGCCCATACGGATAGCCCAGCCCATCCAGCGATTCGTGATGCAGCTCCACTCCCGGCACCAGATCGCGCAGCAGCGCAATTGGCCGCAGAATGGCCGCTCCCTTGACCGTGTGCGCCTTCACAATCTCAAACTCTTCCGCGGTCAGCGGCGACTGCTTCATCACCAGGTAATCTTCCACACCCATACAACCGATGTCGTGGAGCAGCGCCGAAAGCCGAATTCGTTCCACCTGCGTCTGCTCCAGCCCCAGCTTCCATGCGATGGCAGCGGCGTAAGCGGCTACCCGCTCGGAGTGGCCGCGCAGATAAATGGTGCGCTCATCCACCGCCTTGGCGATCATCCGCATCAGTTCCGTCAGCGTCTCGTACAGCTGGTGGGCCTCTTCCTGCTTCTCCCGCCGCGCGTCGTGCAGTCCTTTCAGGACGCCCTGCCAGGAAGGCACCACCTCGCCAAGCAGCTCATCGGCCGAATCAGCCAGAGCCTCCTGTTCGCGCCCGCTCAGGCTTGCGTCAACAGCGCGCAGCAATACCTGGGTCCGATGGGTGAGCCACTGCGTGAACAGCCAGGCCGCTCCGGCGCTCAGCGCCAGCTCCAGAGCCAGCCCCGTCACGCTCGCCGCTCCCGGCCGCAGCATTTTCTGGGCGAACAGCATCGTCGCTACCGTGATGGTGCTGATCGCGGCGAAAACCGCCAGAAATCGTGCAAACACACGCCAGCGGAAGCGCACGCTCCCCGGCGTGCTGCTCTTCCGGGGCCCGGGTCCAGGATTCTTAGGCATTCCCCACCTTTCTCCGCCAGTCTACGGGGGTTACGCTGTATGCACCTTCCCCCGAAGGTGGTAAAGCGGGCATCTGAGGAGGAACAATGACTTACCACCGTAATAGGTCAGGCCGATTTTTTTGCCCGGAATCCGGTCCAGCAGCCTACTCGTCGCGCCCAGGCCGCTGCATCAGCTCTTCGATCGCCCTCTGCGGCGACTTTCCATCCATCAAAATCGCCTTCATCTGCTCGGCGATCGGCATTTCCACCCCATGGCGCCGCGCCAGGCCCAGCGCCGCCGACGTGGTGCGGATACCCTCCGCCACGTGGCCGCCCAGGCCCGTCAGAATCTCATCAATGGTTTTCCCCTGCCCCAGCCCCATGCCCACGGTGCGATTCCGCGACAACGATCCGGTACAGGTCAGCACCAGATCGCCGACCCCCGAAAGACCCGCCAGCGTCTCGCGCCGTCCGCCGCACGCCACCGCCAGCCGCGTCATCTCCGCGATGCCGCGCGTAATCAGCGCCGCGTTGCTGTTGTGTCCCAGCCCCAGGCCCGCCACAATGCCGGCAGCAATGGCGATCACGTTCTTGATCGATCCGCCCAACTCCACGCCCACCACGTCGTCGTTGGTGTAGAGCCGCAGCGATCCGCTGGAGAACTCGCGCTGCACGCGTGAGGCCAGATCCAGATCCGCCGATGCGATGGTGATCGCCGTCGGCGCCCCTGCCGCCACCTCCTGCGCGAACGAAGGCCCGCTCAGCACGCCGCACGGCAACTCCAGCCCCTCGCTCCGCAGCGTTTCCTCGATCACCTGCGTCATGCGCAGACAGCTTTCGTCTTCGATCCCCTTGGTAGCGCTCACCAGAATCTGGCCCGCATGCAGATGCGGCGCGAAGGCGCGATAGGAGGACCGCACGAATTGCGACGGCGTCACACTGACGACGATCTGCGCGTTGGCCAGAGCCCCGCCAGGATCCTCGAAAATGGAGATCGACTCCGGGAGAGGGAAACCTGGCAGAAACGGTTGATTCTCGCGCCGATCGCGCATGACCGCGGCGACATCCTTCTCAAACGACCAGAGCGCGATCTCGTGGCCGCCCCGGCGCGCCAGACTGATCGCGATAGCCGTACCCCAGGCCCCGCTCCCCATCACAGCTATGCGGCTCATACAGCGTTGGTCCTTGTCCCGCCGAAGCGATATTCCTTGCCATGCAGCAGGCGCCCGATATTCTCGCGATGTTTGAAGATCACCATCAGCGGAACCAGAAACAGCACCGTGGTCTCGCAGGCCGTGCGCTCGGCGTGCGGCAGCAGCAGCGCGAAGATCGGAAACGCCACCGCAGCCAGGATCGATCCCAGGGAAACATAGCGCGACAGCGCGAAGGCCACCGCGAAAACGCCCAGCCCAGCCAGCGCCGCCCAGGGCGCCAGGGCCAGAAAGACGCCAAAGGCTGTGGCCACGCCCTTGCCGCCCTTGAAACCCAGCCAGACGGTATAAATGTGCCCAAGAATGGCGAAGAATGCCGCGATGGCCACCGCGTTGCCGCGCACCGCCGGCGCCAGTCCCCAGCGCGCGGCCACCGCTGCGCACAGAAGAACCGCACATGCGCCCTTCAGCACGTCCAGCAGAAACGTGATCGCCCCCAGGCCCTTTGCCCCGGAACGAATCACATTCGTCGCGCCGATATTGCCGCTTCCCTTTTGCCGAATATCTTCCTTGCGGACGAACCGCACCAGCAGATATCCGAACGGAATGGACCCGAGCAGATATGCTGCCAGCGCGGCAGCAACGTAGAAGGTCAGGGGCATCGCGCTTACGAGTCTACCAGTTGAGCCGCCGCCGGTGAGCGGCGCGGCCATCCCTCTGGATTCGCCTCGATCACCCCGGCCTCACCTCTGGTTCGTGCCCGTCCGCGCGTTGGCCGCGAAGCGGCGTGTGCCCGGACGGCTAGTTCTTCACCTGCGTGGCTTTTCCGTTGCGCAGGCATTCCTGAATGATGCTCTGCACCTGCTCCTGCGCCTGCTTCGCCTGTGTCCTCTCCTGCTCACCCAGCTTCTGCTGCTGCTCCGCCATCTCCCTCTGCTGCTCGCCCAAACCGCGCATCTTCTCGCCAAAGTCGTTCTGCATTGCGGATCGCGCTTCCAGCTTTCCCAACCGCGCCTCCACCTCTGCCAGCTTCGACTGCATCTCCCCCAGCTTCTCTTCGCTCATCACCTGTCCCTGCTCCGATTTCAGGTTGTTGAGCGCCGCTTCCGCGTCCGCCATTTCCCTGGAGAGGTCCGGAATCCGCACATTCGCATTCGTCCGCTGCTGACGCGCCAGCTCCGCCTCCATCCTCCCCATCACTCGCTGCTGAACGCCCAGCGCCTCCTGCTGGCGGCCCAGATCCCGCATGGGCGCATACAGCGACTGAATCCTCGCCACGGTCGACGCGTCATCCACGATGTAGGACTTGCCCTCATGGCTGAACCACAGGAACGGTCCTTTCGCCATGCGCTGCGCCAGCGCCAGTTGCTCCTTGTCCTTCCCGCTTCCCATCGAAAAATTCCTGCTCGTTCCGTCCACAATGGCCCACGAATCGCCGTTATTCGACGAGAAGTAGTACGCGTATCCATAGCTGCCGCCGTTTGGAGCCAGGTAGAAGCTCTCACCCGGCCCAACCAGGCTGAACTCGCTCCCCATATTGTCCAGCGCCATCAACTGCGGCATCTCGTCATCCAGCATCTCCGCTGTCCTGGGTACAACGATCTTCATCTTCGGCATTTTCGGGATCGTCACTTCCGGCATCGGTCCAACATCCAGCGTCATCGGCCCATCGGTATCTTCCGGAGCCTCGGGTGCGGGAGCGGGCGCTGCTTCTGGCGCAGCGGGTTGCGCCGACGGCGGCGCGGGAACGGTCTGTGGAACTGCTGCGGGCTGCGGTGTCTGTGCTGCATCCTCTCCCGCAGCCGTTGCTCCCGTTGCGGGAGCAGCCTGCGGCGGCGTTGCCGGATTCTGCACCGTCTCCGGGCTCATCGTCGTCACCTGGCTTTCCGGCGGATTTGACTCTCCCACCGTCGGCCGAGCCGCGTCTGGCTCCTGCGCAGACGGCGCTGCTGCCTGCACGGCCGCGGTCTTTGGAGCGGTCTCCGTCTGAGCCGCCACGCGCGGCACCCGCACCAGCGCCGTTACCGCAAACAACGCCGCGGGGATCAGCAGCAGCGAAACCAGGGCGCGCCGCCGGCCCTCGGCAAAGGCTCTCTCGAACAGCTTTTCATTCAGCAATTGATCCACCCTCCGTGACAAATTACCCTTCCGTGCCATCGCCACACCGGGCAAAGGCCGCCGCGTGCCGGCCGCGAACTCCAGCAGCACGTCCGCATACTCCAGCCGGCTCGGCGCCGCTTCCAGCCCTGCGCGATCGCTGATCGCCTCGCCCAGATGCGACAGTTCTCTCTTTAACCACCATCCCAGCGGGCTGAACCAGAACACCGCCGTGTACAGCCCCGCCAGCAGCTGCAGATAGAAATCCATCTGGCGCACGTGCGACCGTTCATGGGCCAGCACCACCCGCAGCTTCGCCCGTTCCCACTCTCGGTAATTGCCGGGCAGTACAATCCCGCTGCCAATCGTTACCGGCGACGAAATCCTGGCCGTCGTGCGCACGTTCTCCTCCGGCACGTCGAGAGGCGAAATCTCTTCCGCCCGGGCCCACAGCCATACAGCCGCGCCCAGACCCCACAACAGCCGCAGCAACAACGCTCCGCTCCCCGCCAGATAAACCCACACGATCAGCCGCTCCACCGGCGGCCACTGCCGGGAGTGCCGCGTGACAGCAGGCTCCGTCGCCACGGGCACCGCAGAGGCAGCACCCTCGGAAACCTCGTGCAGCTCCGCAGGCATCGCGGCGGCGGATGTGGGCTCCGTCACTTTCCGCCGTGCAGAGACGCGTGACTTCAGGACGAGCGAAGCCTCCGCCTGGCTTGTACTCGCCGGGATTCCGGCCTCCGCTTCCTGCACGGTCCGCTGCTGCGTCGCCGCACTCTGAGCGTCGAAGCGATGGATCGGCACAACCCACCCCATCCCCTTTGCCAGCCCCGTCATCGCCGGCCAGCGCATCAGGAAGGGCATCGCCAGCGATGCCACCAGCACCAGGCTCCATGCCGCCTTGCGCACGGGCACATTCGTCACGCGCAGCACGCGCAACCCTGCGCCCACCACGATCGCCAGCAGCAGCCCCCGTACGGCCGCTTCGATCACCATGGTTGTCATGCCTTCCCTCCCTCCTGTTGCTTAGCCGCCGCGATCCGCCGCGCCAGACGCTCCAGCTCAGTACGGCTGATCACTTTGGAATCCACCATCCCCACCAGCAGTTCTTCCACTGACCCCGCGCAGAACCAGTCCACAATCCGCTGCACCGCGCGCCCCGCCACTTTTTGCGGAGACTCCGCCGGCCGATAAACAAACGTTCGATTGTCGATGGAATGCGTGACGTAGCCCTTCTCTTCCAGGCGGCGCAGAACGGTCCTTATCGTCGAATCCTTCAGCGGCCGATCCACTTCCGCACGCACCTCATCCGCCGTGGCCGCACCCCGCCGCCAAACAATGCTGAGAAGCTCCCGCTCCAGAACGCCCAGTTCAACCGGATCGTGCATCGACTCTCTGTTACGCGCCATAATGTTACTCACTGTAACACATAGGACGGCGCAACCCGCAAGAGGGTAAGCAGACAATTTTTCGAAATATGAAACGCCCCAGCCGAATGCTGCCGGCCACCGGTTGCACCCGGCTCCCAGCTCCGGGCGCCCGGCTCCGGGCTCCCAGCTCCCGGCTCCCAGCCGCACTTCTTACGAAAGCCGGCGCCGCACCAGATCCAGTCCCTGCTGGCTCGCGTAGAACCGGACCGCCGCGCGATCCCCCGGAAATTGCTTCTCCACCCAGTCCGTCCCATCGGCATCGCTCACTGCGATGTGAACCAGCCCCACCGGCTTTTCCTCCGACCCACCCGCCGGACCCGCAATGCCCGTAATCCCCAGCCCAAGGGTCGCGCCGCAGCGTTCCCGAATGCCGTCTGCCAGGGCAACCGCTACCTCGCGGCTTACAGCACCATACCGCGCAATCAGCTGCGGATCCACTCCCGCCAGCTCCGTTTTCAGCCGGTTGCTGTAGACCACCGCCCCGCCCACAAACGATCGCGAACTCCCGCTCACACTCGTCAGCCGCTCCGCCACCATTCCGCCGGTACAGCTCTCCGCCACCGCCAGCGACGCACCCCGCATTTCCAGGTAGTAGAGAACAATCTGCTCCAGCGTTTCGCCCTGCGAGGAGTAGATATAACCCTCCAGCTCCTCCTCAAGACGGCCAGCCAGCTCGTCCACCCGCGCCTGGGCAAGATCCGTGATCGGTTTGGAGCAGTTCAGCCGCAGCTCGATATCTCCCAAATGCGCCAGGATGGTCGTCTCCACATCCTTGTACAGCGTGTAAATCGGCGCAATCCGCGCATCTGCAGCCGACTCCCCGATCATGGCTGCCTTCAGCACCCGCGTCGCCATGAAGCGCTTCGGCAGAATCTCCCTCAGCCGCGGCAGGCACTGGTCTTCGAACATCCCCTTCAGCTCATGCGGCGGCCCCGGCAGCAGCATCGTCAGCTTCCTGTGCACGCCCACCACCGTGTCCAGCCATTGTCCCGGCGCCGATCCCAGCTTATTCGGCAGCATCGTCGCGCCCTCGATCACGTCCGCCTGCTTCTCGTTATTGCGCGTGATGGTACTGCGCCGCGAGGCCGCCCGCGCGTACAAATGCGCGATCACGTCCGCATCGCGTTTTACCCGCACCCCCAGCGCGTCGGCCACCGCTTCCCGCGTCAGGTCGTCCTCGGTCGGACCCAGCCCACCGGACAGGATGAGAATGTCCACCCGGCCCAGCGCATGCCGCACTGCCTCCGCCACATGCTTCCGCCGATCGCCGACGATGGTTTTGAACGCAACATCGACGCCCAGCTCATTCAGCTTTTCGGTCAGGTAAAGAGAGTTGGTATCCTGGCGGAAAGGCGTGAGCATTTCCGAACCAACTGCGATAATCTCCGCGTTCATCGAACCCCGCGAGCTTCCGCCGTGAAGTTAACTGCTGTCCCTGCGGCCATCACAGCCGCCAACCTTCTACACCCAGCGCCAGCTGGTAAATCGAAGTGCTCGTCGCCAGCAGTACCCCGCCCCCGGCAATGAATGCGAAGCCCACAATTCCATTTCCCGCCACCGCCAGCGATGCCTCGCCCTGCGGCGTAATGCACACGACTCCCCGCCGTCCCTGCAGCGATGCCGCCACGTATACGTTCCCCGCAATGTCAGGCGCGATGCCCTGCGGACGCCCCAGCCCCCGATGCAGCACCCCGATGTCGCCGTCGCGGTTGATCGCATACACCGCGTCGTAGCTCGACGTCGTTGGCCCGGTCACGTAGAGCGTTCCGTCAGGACCGAACGCCAGGTGATACGCCGACACGCTCGGCTCCAGCGTGGCAAACACAAAAATCTGCCGATCCGGTGCGATCTTGAAAATCGTCCCGCTGCGGTCGCCCACATACAGGTTTTGCTCCGTATCGAACGCCAGCCCGGTCGCCACGCCCATCCCTTCGGCATAGACCGTCGCGGCGCCATCCTTCGCCACCCGATACACCTTGCCCTCGTGCCGCGAGGAGACGTACAGAATCCCGTCCGCATCCAGTGCCAGCCCGGTCGCGTTCATGATTCCATGCACGAAAGGCCGCATCTCGCCGTCGCGCTCGATGCGAAACACCGACACCGGCGTCTCCTGTCCCCTCTGTCCCGAGAACGTCGCGTAGATGTTCCCCTCCTGATCCATCGCCGGGCTGGCCACCACATGCGCCCCGGTCGCAATCAGGCTCGCCACCCGCACCTCGACCGCATTGCTCTGCGCCCCGTTTTGCAAAATGCGCAGCCGTCCCGATTCCGCCTCCTCCGGAACGCGCAGCGTCAGGCGGCTTCCGCGGCTCAGCAGAACCGGCGCCGCCAGTTCCCCCAGCATCGCCACCGGGCGCCGGAACTCCGGCCCGCCCACTTTCCCCGTCTCCACCCGGGATACCGCGATGCCCCCAAGATTAGCGCCTCGAATCTCCACGTCTCCGCCGGGCATCGCTGCTCCCGGCAGCACAGCATCGATGCGCGGCGTCGTGCTCGACTCGGATTTGAGTATTCGCACCATCTCACCCTTACTTACCACCAAATCTGCACCACCAGCATCACCAGCAGCGCGTAGACCCCGGCCGCCACATCGTCCAGCATGATGCCCCATCCGCCCCGCAGCCGCTCCAGCTGCCGCGCCGGCCACGGTTTCGTAATGTCAAACACCCGAAACAACAACAGTGCCAGCAAAGCGTGCTCTACATCGACCCGAGCCACCGCCAGCGCGATCCATTGTCCTGCCACCTCATCGATGACGACAAATCCAGGATCCGTCCCTCCGCTCTCCCGCTCCACCACCGTAGCCGCGGGAATCCCCACCCAGGTCACCGCCGCAGCACCCGCCAGGGTCAGAACCAAAACCGTCCAGCCAGTGAGATGCGCCGCCTCCAGGCCGAAGTACCAGATCGCCGCCGCCGCCACCGAACCCCACGTCCCCGGCCCCGGCTTCAGATGTCCGATCCCGAAGAACGTTCCCGCCATCCACGCCCAGCGCGTCCGCGCCGCCGGCGCCGATGCTCCCTCCGGCCGCACCCGCACCCCCGGCGGAGGCAGTTCAGTCATCCTCGTCATGCTCCCCGCGCGGCTCTCCCTCGCCTCCCAGGCCTTCCAGCACCTCCGGATCCAGCACCGGCGACGAGATCCGATACGCCCCGCTCGCCCACTTTCCCAGATCGATCACCCGGCAGCGATCGCTGCAGAACGGATAATTCTCGTCCTTCTCCGTGACCAGCGTGCGGCAGGTCGGGCAGCGCAGAATTTTGTTCTTTAAACTCACAGCACCTCCCCCATCCCTGCCAAAGCCGGCTCCGCGCACTCGTCCTCAGGCTCCACATCCGACGCGCTCACCACCCGCACCACCACATCGTAGTCATGCGCCTCGGTCACTTCGCACCGATAAAACCTTCCCGGCACCAGCGCTTCGAACGGACCGAAATCGTTGACGTAGACCATGCCGTCGATCTCCGGAGCATGCATCGCCGCCCGCCCCTTCCACAACAGCGCCGTCTCCTCCGACTCGCCTTCCACCAGCACATCCAGCGTCTGCCCCACCCGCTCCCGCATCGCCTGGCGGCTGATTCCTTTCTGCAGCTTCATCAGCGCGCGCCGCCGCTGCTCGATCACCCGCTTCGGCACCTTCGTGCCCAGATCGAATGCCTTCGCGCCCTCTTCATCGGAGTAGGAGAACACTCCCAGCCAGTCAAACCGCGCTTCCGCCACAAAGTCGCACAGCGCTTCGTAGTCCGCATCCGTCTCGCCCGGAAATCCCACAATGAATGACGTCCGCAGCGCGATTCCCGGAACCGCCGCGCGTACCTTCTCCAGCATCTTCAGGAAGATCTCTGCCCCTCCGCCTCGCTTCATCGCCTTCAGCACCGGCGTCGCCGCATGCTGCAGCGGCACATCCAGGTACCTGCAGATGTTCTTATGCTTCGCCATCACTTCCAGCAGCCGACCCGTGATCCTGTTGGGATAGGCATACAGGAAGCGCAGCCAGACCAGTCCCTCAATCTCCGCCAGCCGGTCCAGCAGCAGCGCCAGCCCGTCCTTCAGCCCGAGATCCTCGCCATAGCAGGTCGTGTCCTGTCCAATCAGCGTGATCTCGCGCACGCCTTCAGCGACCAGCGCCTCCGCTTCCGCAATCACCGACTCGAACCGCCGCGAACGAAACTTTCCTCGCAAATTAGGAATCACGCAGAAGGTGCATGGATGGTCGCACCCTTCCGCGATTTTGATATACGCCGACGCGCCCTTCGTGGCCCTCAGCCGCGGCGTCGTGTGATCGTACAGATATTGCGGCAGCTGGGCTCCGGCGCCATCCCAGGCCGCCCGCGAAAATCGCCCCTGCTCTTCCCGCCGTTCGCCTTCCGCCCGCGAGCTCGCTGCCTGCCGATGCGTCCCCGCCAGCGCCTCCTGTCCCGGCCGCACATGAGCGCTTCCATTCCCGCTCAAAATGTTGAAGGGGGACCCAGGCGCTGCCCCATCCGGTGTCTCCAGACCCGCGGCCGCCAGAATTGCCTCCAGCTCGCCGGTCCCCACCACCGCATCCACCTCGGGAATGTTCTTTTGAATCTCGTCCCGGTACCGCTCCACCAGACAGCCGGCCACAATCAGCTTCTGCGCCGATCCCGACGTCTTCAGGCGCGCCATCTCCAGAATCGCGTCCACCGACTCCTGTTTCGCCTTATCAATAAAGGAGCAGGTGTTCACCACCAGGATGTCCGCCGCCTCCGCGTTGGGCGTAATCTCCGCCCCCGCGCGATCCAGCAGCCCCATCATCACTTCGCTGTCCACCAGATTCTTCGGGCAGCCGAGCGAAACAAATCCAATGCGCGGCCGGCCCT
Source organism: Acidobacteriaceae bacterium (assembly GCA_036489655.1). Classification (GTDB taxonomy): domain Bacteria; phylum Acidobacteriota; class Terriglobia; order Terriglobales; family Acidobacteriaceae; genus Palsa-343. The sequence goes on from DASXFH010000274.1 coordinate 11,318, forward strand.
GCGCCCCGGTTCCGCCCGGGGTGTCTGACTTCCGAGATTCTTCCGTCACATTTCTATTTTAGCGGGTGTGCCGCGCCTGCCCACGCGCGGCGCCTCATTCCGCTTCCGGCATCACCAGATACAGAAGCACCAGCGCCACCACCACGAACATCCGGAAAGCCGCCTCCTCGCCATTCCAGATCGCGGATTGCCACATCAGAAACCACTCTCCGCCAATGCTCAGGAAGGCCACCAGCCACAGCAGCAGGCCCACCGTAAGCCCGCCGATAGCCACCGGCTTCGCCTTGTGAAACACGGCACCCGGCTGCCCAACCGCGCGAAACAACTGGACCGACCCCGCCCACACCAGCACCGCCGTCACGATTTCCCAGCCAATGATGCCATCGTAAAAGAGTGCATGAATCCACCGCGTGTGGATCGCGCGCCCCATGCCGTGATTGCCTGGAAACGTGGAATCCATCCACAGCACATGATGAACAAACGCATAATTCGACCCGTAGTCGGTCAGGTTGTTCAGAAGAACCAGCGTGAAGTAGAGCGCGACCGCCGCCACCAGCAGCGACTTCGAAAGCCGCAGAATCAATGGCTGGCCTCCACCACGCTGCGGAAGTAAGCCGTCAGCGCCGCAATCGTCGCCGCACTGTATTCCGGATTCGGCGGCATCTCCGCCTCAGGATTCACCGCCTGCGGCCGCACCACGTACCTGCCAAACGCCACTGGCTTTCCCTTCGCGACCAACCCCATCTGCGGCCACCCAAACGGCGACTTCGTCCCGCCAATCGTCCCTGCCCGATGACAGCGCAGGCAATTCTGCACCGCAATGCGATATCCCTCCATCGCCGCCGCACCTCCGCCGTGGGGCTCCAGGGCCGCCAGCGTCGCCTTCTCCGGATAAAGCTTCAGCTCCGTTACGCCATAAGGAATCTGCGCCAGATCCTCGTGTGCCTGAACGTGGAAAGCCGGCTTGAAGTCAGGATTTGAAATCACGTAGGGCGTGTATTTCTCCCCGTCCGGGCCCGGCTTCCACTGCGCCGGCTCCCTCCCGCCGATCCGCAGCACCAGAAACGGGTGATGCGCGGCGCGATATGCCGTCGTGTAATGCCCCTCGTAGCCGTCCCCGCTGACCGCCGCAATCAGCTCGTTTCTGCCATTCATCCCCAGAGCAGCCAGCAAAACATCCATTGAAACCCCGCTCAGCCGCACCCGCCCCGAAAAATTGTCATCGTTGCGGACCGTATAGCTCACCTGCGGCAGCCGGCTCAGTTCGGCATAACTCACAAAGCGCGTCGCACCGGCCGCTACACCCGGCACATCGCCGGCAATCTCCAGGTCCTGCGGCGAACTTCGCTGGCTCATCAGCGCCAGATGCCGCGGCCCCGGGGAGGCAGCCGCCATCCCACTCGCCAGAACTGCGCCAATCAGAGCCCATCTCCAGTGCATGACGCTTATCCTACCCGCTCCGCGCCCTGCACTCTCACGGCGATCGCCCGCCTACTTCCCCTGCCCAACCGGCAAAGTAATGTAGGTTTCGTGCTCAGGCGTGCGATAGATCCGCTGCGTCGCTTCCTTGTAGTCCGCCGCCGTGGCGTGAAAGATATTCGGCACAAAGGTCTGCGGGTTGCGGTCGTAGAGCGGAAACCAGCTCGACTGGATTTGCACCATCATGCGATGCCCCGGCAGAAACACATGATCGATCGCCGGCAAAAAGAACTTGTACTCCAGCGGCTGGTTCGGCTTTAGCGCAGAAGGGTGCGCGAAACTCTCGCGATAGCGGCCCCGGAAGATATCCATCGAGACGGATAATTCGTAACCGCCCATATCCGGGTCTTTCGTGTCCTGCTGCGGATAGACGTCGATCACCTTTACGACCCAGTCGGAATCGGTGCCGCTGGTCGAGGCCACAAGGTGTACCTCCGGACGTCCGCTCACCCGTACCGCATCCTGCAGCACTGGCGTCTCGTAGGTCTCGACGTCGGAACGCGCGGAAGCAAAACGCTGATCGCCGACCAGCCATTCCGGCCAGGTGCGCGTCTCGGCAGGTGGTACCGGCCGCGTCCGATACGGCACCGGTGCCGCCGGATTCGACACATACTGGTCGTACCCGTTTCCGCCTGACGACTGCGGCGGATCGAAGCTCAGTCCATGATCGGCCTGCAGATACAGCGGCTTTCTCTCCACCTTGCACTCGCCGGGACAAGCCGGCCAGGTCGGCAGCGCCTCCCACTCGTTGGGACCCGTCAGAAAAGCGTTGACGTGCGCAAGATGCGCGGCGGGTCCGTTCTCCTGGAGATGCTCAGCCAGAAACGGCAGCAGGATGTTCTGAACAAAATAAGCTGAAGTGTCGGAGCCGAAGTTGATGGCTCCCAGATGCGTGCCCTG
>DASXFH010000282.1:0-10176 GCA_036489655.1 Acidobacteriaceae bacterium
CGAAGAAGCGCTCCATAAATTTTGTGTCGAATTCGCCCTGGCGGAAATCTTCATCCTCAAAGATTCGCTGGTGCAGCGGGATGGTGGTGTGGATTCCCTGCACGATGAACATGCCCAGCGCTCGCCGCATGCGCGCCATCGACTCTTCCCGGTTGTGCCCATGCGCGATCAGCTTGGCAATCAGGGAGTCATAGTAAGGCGGCACCACGCCCTCGGCATACTGCGCGGTGTCCACGCGGATGCCGTTGCCGCCGGGCACATTGAAGGCGGTGATCCTGCCGGCTGAAGGCGTGAACTTTTCCGGATGCTCGGCATTGATGCGGCACTCGATGGCATGGCCGCGGATCGTGACCGGCTCGGCCACGACACTGGACAGCTTTTCTCCCATGGCCAGACGCAGCTGCGCCTGCACCAGATCGATGCCCGTCACCATCTCGGTGACCGGATGCTCGACCTGAATGCGGGTATTCATCTCGATGAAGTAGAGCTTGCCGTCTTCGTCCATGAGGAACTCGACGGTCCCGGCGTTCTGGTAGCCCACGGCTTCGAGGCAGCGCTTGAGGGTTCGCGCCATCTCCTCGCGCATTTTGGGGGTGACCTGCAGGGAGGGTGCTTCTTCAATGAGCTTCTGATGGCGGCGCTGGATGGAGCATTCGCGCTCGCCCAGAGACATGGCGGTTCCGTGCTCGTCGGCGAGGACCTGGAACTCGATGTGGCGCGGGCGCTCGATGAACTTCTCCATGTAGAGGTCGCCGTTGCCGAAGGCGTTGGCCGCCTCGCTCTGGGCCGCCTGGAAAAGGTTGGGCAATTCCTCCGGCGAACGCACCACGCGCATGCCGCGCCCGCCGCCTCCGGCGGAGGCCTTCAGGATGACCGGGTAGCCGACGGTCTGCGCCCATTCCAGGGCCTCGCCTTCGCTCTGGATGACGCCGTCGGAGCCAGGAAGAATGGGCACCTTCGCCTTCTTCATGGCCTGGCGGGCTTTTTCTTTTTCGCCCATGAGGCGGGTGACTTCGGGAGGCGGCCCGATGAACTTGATATTCGAGGCCCGGCATACCTCGGCGAAGTTGGCGTTCTCGCTGAGGAGGCCGTAGCCGGGGTGGATGGCGTCGACATCGGCGATCTCGGCGGCGCTGATGACCGCGGGAACGTTCAGGTAGCTCTCCGCGGAGCGGGGAGGGCCGATGCAGATGGCTTCATCCGCGAAGCGAACGTGGAGCGAATGGCGGTCCGCCTCGCTGTAGATGGCGACGGTACGGAGACCCATCTCCCGGCAGGCGCAAATCACGCGCAGCGCGATTTCGCCACGATTGGCGATCAGAACTTTACGCATAGTTATCGGGGACGCACCGCAAAGAGATGCTGGCCGTATTCGACGGGCTGACCGCTCTGCACGAAACGTTTGACGATCTCGCCGGCCGCATCGCTCTCAATTTCGTTCATGAGCTTCATGGCTTCGACGATACACAACACCTGGCCCACATCCACCTGGTCGCCGATCTTGACAAAAGACGGCGAACCGGGCGAGGGCGATTCGTAGAAGGTTCCGACGATGGGCGATTTCACGATATGCAGGCCGGCCTCGGAGTCTTCCGCGGTCGGCGCTTCGGCGGCAGCAGGCGCAGCGCTGGAATGCATGGGCGGAGCCGGCGCCGAGACCACAGGAGCCGGAGCAGCAGCGGCCTGGGCCTGCAGCATGCGAGCGAGCCCACCCAGATCGGCGCCGCCCTCCTGAGCGAACTTGATGCGGACCTTTAAATCGCCGCGTTCCAGGTCGAACTCGCCAATTTTGTTTTCTTTGAGGAACTCGATCAGTTCCTTCAGTTCATTCATATCTTCGGCATTCATCGTTTCGCTCTCGCGCGCCTCATCCATCTACAGCTCAATCCAGCCTTTTGTGACCGGCGTCAAAACGCGGCCTCCGCTTTCGGTCACCGCCACCATATCCTCGATCCGAATCCCGAACTTTCCTGCCAGATAAACGCCGGGCTCGATTGTGATCACCATGCCCGGCTCCAGCCGCGTCTCCTGCCCCGCTGCAATGCGGGGCTGTTCGTGAATTTCCAATCCGACACCGTGTCCGGTCGAATGGGTAAAAAACTTCGCCAAACCAGCCCTGCGCAGGACGCTGCGCGCGGCTTCATCGACAACTCCGCAGCTTGTGCCTGGCCGCACGGCAGCCACTGCAGCTTCCTGGGCTTCCAGTACCGCATCGTACGCAGACCGTTCTTCACTGCTCGCACGGCCCACGTGCACGGTTCGCGTCATATCCGAACAATAACCATTGAGGATAACACCGAAGTCCAGTGTCACGAATCCCTTGCGCGGCAGCCTGGCCTGCGTGGCGCGCCCGTGCGGAAGGGCCGATCGCGCCCCGGAGGCAAGGATGGTCTCGAAGGACATGCCTTCCGCTCCCAGGCCTCTGGCCAGGAATTCCAGCTCTGCTGCGAGCGCAATCTCGGTGGCTCCCGCCTCGATCCGTGGCAGCATGGCCTCAAAGAGCGAGCAGCCCAGCGCAGCCGCTTCTTCCATCTGCCGCAGCTCGTCCGCATCTTTGATCATCCTCAGCTCGGAGAGCAGAGGTCTCTGCATGGCAGCGAAGAAGCCTCGCCGCTGTTTCGACGGCAGGGCTGAACGCATCAGGTCCAGCGCCGCGACAGAGGTATGGTCCGCGTCGAACCAGGCGTGCTGCGCTTGTCCTGCGAGCCAGGCGCACGCGTCTTTGAGCGCGGATTTCGGGGCGATCACGACACGCGCGCCGCGCGTCTGCTCCCGTGCCTGAGTGGTGTAGCGCCCGTCAGTGAAGAGCACAGCCTTGTTCGCGGTCACGGCCAGGGCCGCGTTCGATCCTGTAAACCCGCACAGCCAGCGCACATCGGGCAAATGCGCGATCAGCAGGGCCTCGACCGATCCCTGCCGCATCCGCCGTCGCAGGTTCCGCCAACGGGCGGAACGGAACTCGATTATTCTCGGCATCACGATTGATAGTAAAGAAGCGGACCTTTCCGCGAAACCCCGCAACTGTTATCTCCTGCAGCCGCGTACCCGGGGTTATACTCAGTCCGCATCTCTGTGAGGCTTATCCATGCACGTCGCTCGCCGCTTCCCTTCTTTTCCCCTCGTTCTGGCCCTCGCTGTCGTTACCATGCCTGTCTGCGCTGTGGCGCAGGGGCCTGCGAAAACGGCCATCCTGCATGCCGCCGAGGCCGCCAAGGTTCTCCCCAACATGGTGTACTTTGCGGGAAAATCCGCGAACACGCAGTTACGTAACTCCTCGGGCGTGCACTATGCGGACGGCCACTATCTTCTCGCCGTCCTGGTCGATACCTCCGGCTATTCCTCATCCATACAGGAAAAGTACCAGGCTTATCTGCTGACCGAGGTGCCGCTCGACATTGAGGGCCATCGTCTGCCTGCCGGCGCCTACGGGGTCGGCTTTGTCGGGGGGCACTTTGTCGTGATGGATATCGGCAGTCACGATCTGCTGCAGACCGCTGCTGCCCACGACGCGAAGATGCCGCGCCCCATGCCGCTGCAGATCCTGGAGGGGTCTTCCGCGGAGAATTACAGGCTCTGCTTCGGGCGGGATTGTGTGGATTTCCATCGTGCTAAGTAGCGCCCCGTCTGTGCCGGGCGCGAAACATTTCCGCTCTCGACCCATCTAATTGACTGGGGAGAAGGAAATTTCTTTGTTGGAAATACGACCTTCTGCCCGGAAAACGGATGGGTTCATGAGAAGACGCATTTTCCAGTCGGAATGGGTTCTTGCTGCAGTGGCAGGCCTGCTCATCGCGGCGCCGATGGCGCCGGCGCAAAACGAAAACCAGGGGCACGGGCAGGCAACGGTCACCGTTTTGCCGAAGAATTCAAAGACACAGGGCAGCGATGTCACCCGGCAGGCTGTGGAGGTTTCCGTCAACGGCAAAAAGACGGCTGTCTCCACCTGGCAGCCTCAGCGGGACGATCGCGCCGCCGTCGAGGTGGTGCTGCTGATCGACCAGGGAGCGCGCACCAGCCTGGGACGGGAGTTGGGCGACATCACGCATTTCGTCCAGAACCTGCCGCCGAATGTGAAGTTCACCATCGGCTATATGGAGAACGGCCGAGCGGCGCTGAGCGGTCCGCTGACCGCCGATCATGCTCAGGCGCTCAGGGGGCTGCATCTGCCGAGTGGGGAGCCGGAGGAGAACGGCAGCCCGTATTTCTGCCTCTCCGACCTGGCGAAGCACTGGCCGTCCAGCGATCCGGAGGCGCGACGCGAGGTCATCATGATCACCGATGGAGTGGATTACTACGAGCGCCGCTACGATCCGCAGGATCCTTACGTGCTGGCGTCCATCCAGGATTCGGTCCGCGCGCATATGGTGGTCTATTCCATTTACTGGCGGAATACCGGGTTTCTCGATCGCACGGGATATGCGAACTACGACGGCCAAAATCTTCTGGCCCAGGTAACGCAGGCGACCGGGGGCAATTCCTACTGGATCGGCCTGGGGAATCCTGTTGCGCTGCAGCCCTATTTTGAAGATTTCAGCCGGCGCCTGCAGAACCAGTACGAACTGGGATTCACGGTTCCTCTGCGCGGCAAAGCCCAGGAGGAGACCCTGAAGGTAAAGGTGAAGGCTGCTGGAACCAGTGTGACTGCGCCCCAGCAGGTGTGGATTGCTCCTGGCGAAGCGATGCAGCAGCCATAAGCCGGCGCAAAGCAAAAGGCGCGTCGCCCTGTGCGATGCGCCTTTTCATTTCAAACCTGGATTTGGGTCCGCGTTAGCCGACCAGCTGGTTCACGGGCAGGTTCTCGATATCGTCCGACTCCGTTCCGTCGGACAAACCGCCGTAGCGCCGCTCCCGGCGCTGGTAGTCTTCAATGGCCTCCAGCATGTGGATCCCGCGAAAATCGGGCCACAGGCGATCGGTGACAAAGATTTCTGTATAGGCGATCTGCCACAGCAGGAAGTTGGAGATGCGCATCTCGCCCGAGGTACGGACAAGCAAATCGGGATCGGGCATGTGCGCGGTGTACAGGTGGCGATGAATGTCGACCTCGCCAATCTGATCCGGGCGCAGCCCCTGCCTCTGCATCTCGGCCGCGAGACTACGGAAGGCGTCAACCAGCTCCGAGCGTCCGCCGTAGTTCAGGGCCAGGGTCAGGACGGTGCCGGTGTTCTGCCGCGTCGCCTCCGCGGCCCACAGCATGCGTTCGCGCACTTCGTTGGGCAACTCCTCGGTGCGGCCGACGTACTGGATGCGCACGTTGTTGTCGTTCATGCGCTGCACGTTGCTGGTGAGATAGCTCCTGAGCAGGCGCATCAGGAAATTGACTTCCGATTTGGGCCGCTTGAGATTGTTCTCCAGCGAAAATGCATAGAGGGTGAGCCAGGGGAGTCCGATGCGCGATGCCGTTTCCACCGCGTACTGCACCGCTTCGGCGCCCTGCTGGTGGCCCAGGAAGCGCTTGAGGCTGCGCTTCCCTGCCCAGCGGCCGTTGCCGTCCATGATGATGGCGATGTGCTGGGGCAGGCGCTCGGGATCAAGGCGGCGGTAGACCGCTGCCTCGTCCGGCGGCAGTTCGTGAACACGGCTGGAATTCAGTAGCAACGGTCCCCTTCAGGCGGCTCCCTGGCAGACGTAAAACGGGCGCGCACCTGGCCAAATCGGGTGACTATTCCTGCGTGCGCGCGTTGCCGCGGAACCCTGGGAGCAGTTCCTCTCTGCCAGATTATACAGACCTGAGCCGCCCCCGAATGCTGCCGTGTCGCGCCCCGATGACAGGATGTTCATCCAGCTGGAACTACGCCGGACGACGTCTCCCCAGGGCCAGCTCCCGCACCTGATTGAGGAACATGGAGCGCTGGAACGGGTCGAGCTGCGCCACGAGGGGAGCGATCTCCCCGAGGAACGGATCCGCCAGCACCGCCGCCGTTTCCCGCGCCCGACGGCTCTGCCCATCGCGCAGCAGGTCGCAGATATTGACCTGGAGCGCGTTGGCCAGCCGCTGCAGCGAGGAGAGCGTTGGCACTGCTTTCCCATTCTCGATTTTCGAGATATAGGTGCGCGGAACCTGCATGCGCCCGGCCAGCTGTCTTTGACTGAGGTTGCGGCCGTGGCGCACTTCGCGAACGGCGCGCGCCACGTCAATGCCCTCTTCCTCCTCCGCGCTCTGCGCGCTGGCAGACACCAGCTGCGGAGACAGGGGTTCGGGCTCTTCCATTTCGAGGGGCTTGCGGCAACGCCTGCACAGGGAATTCGACGTGCGGAATTGCACCAGGCTACAGAAGTCGCAACGAAGTACCTCACGGGTCTCAACAGTTGCTAACGAAGTCGCCATAGATTGTGCGGAACGCCAGAGCAAGCGAACCGGACTGGCCCGGCAACTGCCGAACCCAGCCTTTGAAATACATTGCCGGGAGGGTATCCTCTTTGTCAAGTGAAAAGTGCGAGACTCCCCAAAGTTTCCGTGCAAAACCCAGGAAAACCCAGAAATGGAGAATGCTGCCGATGCCTGACGGTTCCTATACGCGCGAAGATGCCTGGACGCTGCTGAACGAACACACGCAGTCGGCGAGCCTGATCAAACACGCGCTCGCTGTCGAGAGCTGTGTCCGCGCCTGCGCCGAGCGCCACGCCGATGCCCTGGGGCTCGCCGGCGAAGAGCGCGCCGCGCTGCTCGACACATGGTCGGCTACGGCGGTGCTCCACGATTTCGATTACGAGAAGCATCCTTCCGCGGAAGAGCACCCGTTCGTCGGCAACAGGATCCTCACCGAGCAGGGGTGGCCGGAAGAAGTCCGCACCGCGATCCTGGGCCACGCCGAATACTCCGGCGTTCCGCGCGAGACGCAGCTGGCGAAGACACTTTTTGCCTGCGATGAGCTGGCCGGGTTCCTCACGGCCTGCTCGCTGGTGAAGCCAACCAAATCCATTCACGACGTGGAAGTGGCCGGCGTGAAGAAGAAGATGAAGGACAAGGCATTTGCCCGCGGCGTCAACCGCGACGACATTGTGAAGGGCGCAGCGGAGCTGGAGATTCCTCTCGACGACCACATCGCCAACTGCATTGCGGCTATGCGCGCGAATGCCGAAATCCTCGGCCTGCAGGGAATCGCATCGGCAAACACGCCAGCCGGGGCCTGAACCGGCGGCGTTCTCTTGCGCGGCCGGGGCCGCTCCGATAGAGTAGTCGCGCGTGCTCCAGCTTAAAACGCTCAACGACATCTTCTTCACGATTGCGGAAAGCCGCCGTGACCGCGCCATCGTCTGGCAGGACGCCGCCGGATCATGGCAGCCTATTTCCTCAGAGCAGTTCGCGGAGAAGGTCCGCTCCATTGCGGCGGCACTCACCTCCCGGGGCATCCGCAAGGGCGATCGCGTCGCGATCCTTTCTGAAAATCGCTGGGAATGGGCCGTGGCCGATTTTGCCTGCCTGGCGCTGGGCGTCGTCGATGTCCCCATCTATCCAACACTGCTGTCCGAGCAGATCGCGCCTCTGCTGACCGACTCCGGCTCGCGCGCGATCTTCCTCTCCACGCGCGCGCAATACGACAAGATTGCCGGCATTCGCAGCGCCACGCCGCTGGAGCACGTCGTCATCATGGACGAAGAGCAAGTGCCGGGCGCCGAGAACTTCTCTTCGCTGCTGAGCGGCCAAACGGATCCTGAGTTCGAACAGACGGCGCGAGCGGTCCAGCCCGGCGATCTCGCCACCCTCATCTACACCTCCGGTACAACCGGGGAGCCGAAGGGCGTTCTCCTCACCCACGGCAACGTCGCCAGCAATCTGAATTATTCGCTCGACGCATTTGGTCTTCTGCCTGCGGACGCGTGCATCTCTTTTCTGCCTCTTTCGCACATCACCGCCCGGCACCTGGACTACGCGCTGTACGCGAAGAACGTGCTGGTGGCCTATTGCCCTTCGTTCGAGAAGCTGCCCCAGGCAATGCAGGCGATCCACCCCACCATCCTCGTCGCGGTGCCGCGGGTGTTTGAGAAGGTTCGCCAGGTGGCCGAGCAGCGCGCCTCGGAGTCCGGCATCAAGCGGCGGCTTTTTGCCCGAGCGCAGGCGGCCGGCCGCCCGCATCGCGAAGAAATTGCCGCGGGCCGCACGCCATCGTCCACTTCCTGGAAGCTGGCCGAGGCACTGGTCTACAAAAAGCTGCGCGCGGGATTCGGCGGCCGCGTCCGCTATTTCATTGCCGGCGGCGCACCGCTTGGCATCGACACCGCGCACTGGTTCGCCTCGATGGGGATTCGGATTCTCGAGGGGTACGGACTCACCGAGACCTCGCCGGTGATCGCCATCAACACGCCGCCGGCGAATCGCATGGGTTCGGTTGGACGGCCGCTCCCCAATGTCGAATGCCGCCTTGCCGAAGACGGCGAGCTGCTCGTCCGCGGCCCCAGCATCTTCCAGGGCTACTGGAAAAACCGCGGCGATGCCGAGACTTTCGACGCCGAAGGCTGGTTCCATACCGGAGACATCGGGCACATCGACGCCGACGGCTTTCTCTTCATCACCGACCGCAAGAAGGAGCTGCTCAAGACCTCGGGCGGCAAAATGATCGCGCCGCAGCCCATCGAAAATAAGCTCAAGGCCAGTGTGCTGGTCGGCAACTGCGCCCTGGTGGGGGACCGACACAAGTTCGCATCGGCTTTGATCGCCCCCAACTTCGCCGCGCTTGAACCGTGGGCCAAAGAGCGCGGCATCGCCGCCACCGATCGCCCGCAGCTGGTTCGCAACGATCAGGTTCGCGCGGAATATCAGGCGCTCATTGACCGCATCAATGCCACGCTCGCCAATTTCGAAACCATCAAGCGCTTTCGCCTCGTCCCCGACGAGTGGTCGCTGGATTCAGGCGAGCTGACGCCCAGCCTCAAGCTCCGGCGCCGCGTGGTGGCGCAGAAATACGCACGCGAAATCGCCGAGTTCTACGCTGACGAGGCGACCTCAACGCGCTGAGCCCGCGCACTGCACCCTGTAACCTGAACGCTGTACCCTGTTCCTCGGAGGCTCCTTTGCCCGAAACCCCGCCTTATCCGCTCACGCTCGACGGCTCGAGCCTGCTTCACCAGATGTTTCGCTTCGACTGGCCTGCGTGGCGGCGGCTCGATGCCGCGGCCCGCGACAGCGTCATCAGCGAAGCCTCCTCGCTGCTGGGGCCGCTCGAAAAAGGCTCGTCCCAGGGCCATCCCAATCAGTCCGCCGTCTTCGCGCAGCTGGGCCACAAGGGCGACCTTCTTTTCGTCCACTATCGCGACACGATCGAGCAGCTGGCTCAGGCGGAGCGCGACCTTGCCCGCACCGAATTCGGCAGCTTTCTGCAGCCGACGCATTCCTATGTGTCGATTGTGGAGCTGGGCCTCTACGAGTCCTCGTCGAAGCTGTACGCGCAACTCGCCGCAGAAAGCATCGAGCCCTACTCAGAGGCGTGGGATGCCCGCGTCCGCGACACCATGGCACGCCAGGCGGCGGCCATGTCCACCCGCCTCTACCCGGCGATCCCCGACACAAAATATCTGTGCTTTTACCCCATGGACAAGAAGCGTGGCGAGCAGGTCAACTGGTATTCCACGCCCATGCCCGACCGCGCCCGCATGATGCAGGACCACGGGCTGATCGGCCGCCGTTTCGCGGGAACGGTGAAGCAGGTCATCTCCGGCTCCATCGGCCTCGATGACTGGGAGTGGGGCGTCGACCTTTACGCCGATCATCCCGGCGTCTTCAAGCAGCTCATCTACGAGATGCGCTTCGATGAAGCCTCTGCTGCGTACGGCCTCTTTGGAGCCTTCTACGTTGGCGTGCGGCTGCCCGTCGCCGAGCTCGGCTCCTGGCTGTCGGTGGAACAACGATGATCTGCGGGCTGGCCCCTGCCTTTCGGTTCGGAGCGGCAGGGCTTGAGCTACGGGCCATCGGCTCCAGGCTGCCGGCTGCTTTATGAGAATCTTCGTCACCGGGGCTACGGGATTCGTCGGCAGCCATGTGGCCCGCGAACTGGCCAACCGCGGCGCTGCCCTGCGCCTGCTGACTCGACGCACCAGCAACCTGGCGAACATCGAGGGGCTGAGCGCGGAAACCGTCACCGGTGACCTGCTCGAACCGGAATCCCTGCGCACGGCAATCCGCGGCTGCGGCGCGCTCATGCATGTTGCGGCTGACTATCGCCTTTGGGTCCGCGATCC
>DASXFH010000288.1:0-3453 GCA_036489655.1 Acidobacteriaceae bacterium
GGCTCTGAACGGCCGTCGGTTCGTTTCTGAAAGAGGGCATGGAACCTGTAACGCACTTTTTAACCGGCGCATGCCTTGGGCGCTCCGGATTCAATCGCAAGACGGCTTATGCAACGCTGGCCATGACGCTGGCGGCGGAAGCGCCGGACCTCGACATGCTGTGGGGGTTCAAGGGCCCCGTCGAGCAGCTGCAGCACCATCGCGGGTGGACGCACGCCTTCATCGGCTCACCGGTCGTGGCGCTGGTCACGGTCGGCTTTGTCTGGCTGCTCTGGCGTTTTCGACGAAAAGATCCAGTCATCCCGCCACGATGGGGCGTGCTGTACCTGTTCGCGCTGATCGCGGCGCTGAGCCACATTCTGCTGGACTACACCGTGAATTACGGAGTGCGTCCGTTTCTGCCGTGGAACCCGCACTGGTACGCATGGAGCATCGAGTTCATCTTCGATCCGGTCTGGTTTCTGGCCTTGTTGCTGGCACTGGTGATTCCGTGGATCCTGGGGCTGGCGGATCGCGAGATCGGGGCAAAGAAGAAGCCATTCCGCGGCCGTGCCTGGGCGATTGCCGGCCTGGTGTTCATGGTCCTGTGGTGGGGTCTGCGCAACGCCGAGCGTTTGCATGCGCTGGAGCTGGTGAGAACGGGCGATTACACAACCGAGCCGCTGATCCGCGTGGCCGCCGAGCCGCACATGGTGAGCCCCTTCGACTGGCATGTGGTGATGGAGACGAAGGATTACTACCAGACGGCGGAGGTGCACACCATCGGGGATCGTGTGGAGACCGATGCCTATGACGATGCGACCTACAAGCCTCCGGTGACCCCGCCGGTGGCGGCAGCGAAGCAGACCTATCTGGGCAAGGTGTATCTGGACTGGTCGCGGTGGCCGGTCGTGACGGACCTCGGGAGCGTGCAAATCCCTGGCGTCAACGTGCAGCCGGAGCCAAACTGGCACACAGTGGAGTTCCAGGATCTGCGTTTCGGATACTGGCCGCTGAATGCGGGACGGGGAAGCCGGCAGCGGGTGCCTCCGCTGAGCGGCTGGGTCTACGTCGGGCCGGAGAACGAAATTGAGGGAATGTTCATGCAGGGGCACGAGCAGAAGAATCCGTAAAATGCTCAGAAGATTTTCGCAGCATGATTTTCGTACTGTGAAGCCTGCAATTGATGAAATGAAAGGTTTGCCTTGACCCGGAAGCCGCGGGTCCGCAGAATGGAGAGACTGCTCTTGATTTCGCGGTGACTGACTTCGAACCACGGGGGAATGATGGCTGCCTATCTGCTGATGGTGCTGGCGGTGCTGAGCCGGGTGGTGCCTTTTCCGGGCATGAACTTTACGGCGGTGGGCGCGGGCCTGCTGTATTTCGGAGCGCGTCGGCCGCTGAAGGAAATGGCCCTGCCGGTGCTGACGCTGATGGCGACGGACTTTTACCTGACCCTCTTTGTCTACCACTACGCCTGGCACACGGGCGCTTATCTGGCGACGTGGGCTTGGTACGCGGGCGTGATCCTGCTGGGCCGGGCGCTGCTGCGGAAGCAGATCACGGTGACGCGGGTGGTGGCCGGGCCGGTGGTGGCGGCGACCTCGTTCTTTGCCGTGAGCAACTTTGCCGTGTGGGCTGGCGGGACGATGTATCCGATGACGATGGGTGGCCTGACCGCCTGCTACGCCGCGGCTCTTCCGTTCTACCGGAACGATCTGCTGGCGACGACCGCGATCGCGGCGGTGGCGTTTGGGGCTACGGCGGTGGTGGAGCGCATGGCGAGGCAAGAGGCCAAACTGGCTGCGTAAGCGCAATGCAGAGAAATGGAAATGGCCACCCAGGCGGTGGCCATTTCCATTTTGCGAAGCTACTGGTCTGCATCCGCACCGAAAGATTTGCCGCCGCGCCGCGCCACGAGGCGGTCAAGGCTGAGCCAGGTGGGATCGATGGCGGACATTGTCCAGGCGCCGGCGGCGAGCAGAAACACGGCGTAATAAAACTGCCCGTGCGAAAGACCGGACGCCGTCATGGCCGAGCCAAACAAGCAGAGCAGGACGGCAGCCCCCAGGCAAGAGAGGCGTGTCCAAATACCCAGCAGCAGCGTCACGGTGAAAGTGCTCTCCGCGACCGTGGCGATCAGCGCAAGCGGGAACGCGAAACTCACCGGCAGAAACGCGTTCACGCGGTGGGTGTAGGCGACGAAGTGCGTAAAGTCGCCCCACCCGACACCCGAGCCCGGAGGCCCAAGCCAGCCGAGACGATCGGCGACAGCCGCCCCAAATTCATACGCAAAAAAGACGCGAATGGCCAGCGGGTACCAAAACACGCGGGTGCCGAGCAGAGCCAGGAGAGCGAAGAGCGCGAAGAACACAGTGGGCTGCTCGAGACTCTTCCAGGCGGCATGATGTCCGAAGCGCTCAAACAGCAGCCACACCGCCTCAACTGCGAGCGCGATCCAGAGGGCGAGCGAAGCCAGTCGACGATAGCCCGGGGTATTCATCCGTTTCTCCGTTTCGTGCGAAGAGAAATGCCACCTCTGTCGGCCAGAGGTGGCATGGTTGCGCAACAACCACTATGGCATCATCATGCGGTGGCCTGGGTCTTCCCGGCAAGCTGCCGCAGCACATACTGCAGAATGCCGCCGTTCTGGAAGTAGAGGATCTCCTGCGGGGTGTCGATGCGGACCCTGGCGGAGAATTCTTTCGTCTTGCCGCTGGGGTCTTTCGCGCGGACCTTCAGCGTGTGGCCACTGGCGAATTTGGAATCGAGCAGACCCCTCAGGCCGGGGAAGTCCCAGGTCTCTTCGCCGGTGAGGCTGAGGCTTTCCACGTTCTGGCCCGCCTCGAACTGCAGGGGAAGAATCCCCATGCCGACGAGATTCGAGCGGTGAATGCGCTCGAAGCTTTCGGCGATGACGGCGCGCACGCCCAGCAGACGCGGTCCTTTCGCCGCCCAGTCGCGCGATGAGCCTGAGCCGTATTCCTTGCCGGCCAGGATGATCAGCGGCGTGCCACGCTCGGCGTACTTCACTGAGGCGTCGAAGATGGACATCCCCTCGCCTTCCGGCAGCAGACGCGTGACGCCGCCTTCGGTGCCGGGCGCGAGCTTATTGCGGAGGCGGACGTTGGCAAACGTTCCGCGCACCATGACCTCGTGGTTGCCGCGCCGCGAGCCGTAGGAGTTGAAGTCGGCCGGTTTGACGCCGTGCTCGGTGAGGTATTTGCCGGCCGGCCCGTTGGCCTTGATCGATCCCGCGGGCGAGATGTGATCCGTGGTGACCGAGTCGCCCAGAACCGCCAGCACGCGGGCGTTCGTGATGTCCTCGACGGGCGCGGGCTGCGCGGGCATGCCGTCAAAGTAGGGCGCCTTGCGGATGTAGGTGGAGTCGGGCTCCCACTGATAGACGTCGCCGGTGGGGAAACTGAGTTTCTGCCAGTTGGCGTCACCCTGGGTGACCGTTGCGTACTCCTT
>DASXFH010000304.1:0-24069 GCA_036489655.1 Acidobacteriaceae bacterium
GAGGAGGGTCTTCGCCAGCGGCCCATAGGGCTGGTTGGTTTTGACGATGAGCGATCCAGCGGGATAGGTGCCGTCACTGAGCTTCACTTCAGCCTTAGCGCGGCCGACTTCAATGCCCTGCATGCGCAGAATTTGAATGACAAAGGCGACGCGGGTTGGGTCTTCCTGGTTTGACGGAAGGACGAATCCGTAGGGCGCGTCTTTGGTGCCGTTGGCAATGGCCTGGCGGGTCTTGGCGTAGAAGTCGCCGACGATGACCTGGGGAAAGGCCGCCGCGAACTGCAGCGAGCTGAGCACGCCGGATTCAGCATAGTTGGTGTTGTCGCGCATCGACCAGAGGACGTGTTCGTAGGGCGGGTTGGGGCGGTACCACTCGCGCTTGCTGAGGTCGGAGAACATGCCGCCACCCCCGCCGATCAACGCGGGGTTCTTCTGGGTGATGGTGCGCTCCATGGTGGTGGCGCCGTCGTTGCCCATGATCTCGTAAAAGCGCATAAGGCCGTTGTGGTCGGTGGCCATCTCGGCGACGTAGCCCGGGGACCAGGCGTCCACGTAGGCGTGGGTCCACACGCCGGGCATGCCGAAGCGGGCCAGCTGGGTCATGTCCCAGTTGGCGAGCATGGGCAGCTCGCTGTAGAGGATCGGGCTCCAGAGCGGATTTTGCGGAGCCTGGCCGCTATAGATGTAGAGGAACGGCACGGACTCATGCAGGTCGTGAATGATGGGCGGATGCCACTGCAGGTACCAGCGCAGGAAATTCTGATTGGCCTCGGCGGAGTAATTGATGTCGCGGTTGTTGTCGTGCTCGATGTACTTGCCCCAGTAGGGAACGCGCGACTGCTTGTCGTAGTCGGTGATGTCGACGTTGTGGGCGTAGTACCAGTCGATGGAGCGGTCGCGTCCGTCGGGATCGGCGACGGGCAGGATGGCGACGATGACGTTGTTGCGGATGCTCTGGACGAGCGGCGAGTCTTCGGTGGCGAGGCGGTAGGTGAGCTCCATCAGCATCTCGGGCGGGCCGAGCTCGGCGCTGTGGAGTCCGCCGGAGAGGGTGTAGATGGGCTTGGTGTGCGCGATGAGCTGCTGCGCGTCGGCGTCGGAGAGGCCACGGGGATCGGCGATCTTCGCCATGTTGGCACGCTCTTCGTCGAGGTGGGCGATGGAATCCTCGGAGCCGACGAAGACGATGACTGTCTCGCGGCCCTCCTCGGTGTGGCCGGTGCGGATCACCTTCACGCGCCCGGTGTGCGCGGCGAGCGTGTCGTAGTAGCGCAGGACGTCAGCGTAGTACGTGAGCTTTTTTGGCGCGCCGATGTCGTAGCCGAGAACGTCGCGCGGGGAAGGCACGGCTCCGCCTGCCGGCAGATGATCGACGAGCGGGCTCATGAATTCCGGTTTGGTGGTCCACGCTTTTACGTGCGCCGCGAAGTCGGAATCCATGGTCTGGGCGGACGACGAGATGGGGGCAACGGCGAAACAGGCGAACAGCACCACAGCACAACGCTGGAGCATGCGCTCAAACTCCGCTGGAACGAGGATGTCCGCTATGGTAACGTGCCGGCGCACAAAAGCGGGCGGAAGAGAGAGAATGCAGCACTCGGGCGTTGGTGGAGGACTGCCCGGATCAGTACTGGATGACCTTCTCCGAGGTGGCTGTGAGGGTCATGGAGTCCTGGGGAAGCAGAGGCAGGGTAAAGGTGAAGGGATAACTGACCTGGACGCGCACGAAGCACCCCTGAGCATTGCTGTTGGTGGAGCACAGAGTGCAGGGTCCGGTGGAGCAATCCGGCGTGGTGCCGGGCCAGACAAAGGAGCTGGTGGTCTTCACGGTAATGGACGCCGCGGCGATGCCGGGAGGGGCCAGGCTCTGCACGTAATTCTGGATGTCGGAGGCGCTGACGGAGCAGTCGTAACTGAGGGTGAAACCGGGCGGGGCTGAAGTTGAGCAGGCGGAGGTCCAGTCGGCTCCGCGGACGGCGGCATAGCGGGTTCCTTCTTCGGCGGCCCAGGAGACGAAGTGGTGGGCGTAGAAAGCGAGGGAGCAGTCGATAATTCCGATGAGCAGCATGAAGAGGAGGCAGACGACCACACCGAATTCCGCCAGCTGGCTGCCACTCTCCTCGCGGGCGAAACGCCGATGAGCAGAGAGACGGAGGCGGTTCATCAGCTTCCACCAGAGCGCATGGTTGCGGAGCTGGAGAGGGCGAACGAGGAGGGGATTCCGGGCCAGGGAAAGAGCGGCGCGTAGCTGGTGGAGGCCGTGACCGTGACCTTGTAGACCCAGTTGGTGGTGCAGCCGGACGGCACAGAGGCGCACTTGGCGGAGTAGGAAGTGCCATTGGAGCATTCGCAGCCCCAGCTTGGTTTGTCGACGGTCAGGTTGGGAACGTTGGGGGCATCATTTTTCGCGGCCGTTTCAATGCCGGTGCTGTCAGCGGAGATGCGGCCGGGATTCTGAATGGCGTAGGAGGCGCCGGAGTGGGCGGCACTGGCGAGTTCTTCGGCCAGGTAATAGCCGCGGCCAAAATCGGCTGCACCCAGCAGCAGGAAAAGAAGGACTGGGGCGAGCACTGCCGCCTCGATGAGACTGGAGCCCGATTGGGAACGGAGGAGCCTGCTGCAAAGGGGAGAGCGCATGTTATTCCACCAGAATTCCGGTTGTGCTTTTCACGGGTGAACCGCCAGGCAGCGAGGAGTAATCGCTGCCAATGTTGAAGTTGCTTCCATTGATCTGCACGCTTTTGGAAACGACGATGGTGTACGCCGCGGTGTTGCTGCCGTTCAGCTGAACTGCTGAATCCGGGAAGTAAAGCGCACCCTGGAAGGCCCCCGCGGCTCCGCCGTTAATGCTGGCCGCGGAGGCGTCGGTGGAACTCTGATCGAAGAGGATTCCTGCATAGGTGCCCGTCGTGGGGGCAACCAGGTTCACATAATTGGCGCCATTGAACTGGACTGCCCCCTGCGCGATGTAGAGGGTAACTCCTGTTCCCGAGATACTGCCGCTGTTTATCTGCAGGCCTATGCCATCCAGGATGTAGGTTCCGGGGTTAAGGCTCAGCGAGCCGCCATTCAGCTGAATTCCGCCACAGTAAGTGCCTGCAGACACAGTTTGAGTGCCGGTATTCACGCTGAAGGTACTGTTGTAGGTGCAGCCGTTGCTGGTGGGCGCCTTCAGATAATCGAGTGGATCGGACAATGGTGGAGCGCCTGTGACCGGGGTTGGGCTTACCGTGCCTCCGTTAATCTGGTCGCCGCCATTCACACTGATCTGGCTGGCGGTGACGTTGGCGCCGTTGGCCTGAAAGGCCGTGGTTGAATCGGAGTCGACCATCAGGCCGCAGGAGGCCGTGATCCCGCCTCCGTTGGACTGGAATGTAAGCCCGGCAGATCCCAGTGCGACGACGCAGTAAGGTGAATTGCCGATTTTGGCCTCGGCGCGGGCGCTGATGGTCATCGCATTGACGCCGAGAATGCGGGCAAAGTACATGGGCTCGGACTGGGTGATCACCGCTTCGACATAACTGGCGTCAGCATTGTTGGGGTCGGAGGCGCCGAGGGCGCAGGGGCCGTTGTTCAGCTCCAGAGTGACCCCGGAGACGCTGCCGGAGCACTGGGTCAGGAAGGTAGCGGGGGTGACCCCATTCTCGGTGACCGACTGCTGGGCCGCGGTTTGCATGGCGTCACAGTCGGAAGATCCGGCGCAGAACGACAATTCGGTGGCGCCCGCCAGAGCGGCGGAGTCGGCGAGGGTCTGCAGCTGCCGTTTGGCGTAGCGCAGGTGACCGACATCGACAGCGAGGCCGGCGATGCCAACCACGGCGACCATACACACGGCGAGCAGAATGGACGCCTGGCCCTGTTCGTCTTTCAGGAAACGCATGACAGGCAAAGTCCTTCCCGAGGCAGTAAGAGACCGGATGGGAAATCGGTGGAGTTCCGAACCAGTCAGGCAGGGCCAGAAACGCGGTGCGATCCACGATCTGAGCCGAAGAAATCCATCGCAGTTCCCCGGGTCCGCGCGCCTGTTTTCTATTGCTTCAATCTGATGACCCATTCGCGGGATACGCAGATGCGAAGGGCTGGCGCGGGGAGCCGAAGCTGCGTCTAACTCGTTCATGAGAATAGGAAATAACACCAATGGCGGGCCATCCCCTGAAGGGGGAATTACCACAGGTGCGATGGGGCTGATAAGTGGGGCGGGGCGAGGCTCTGCGGCATGCCGGCGTATTGATTAAGGTAAGGATGGGATTTGAAATCCGCGCCGATGCCAACCGCGGGTTCAGGGGAGAACGATGGTTGCGATAGAAGTCGAATATCAGGGGGGCCTGCGCTGCAGGGCGGTGCATGGTCCTTCCGGGACCGAACTCAACTCGGATGCGCCGAAGGACAACCAGGGGAAGGGTGAGAGCTTTTCGCCGACCGACCTGGTGGCCACCGCGCTCGGAACCTGCATGCTGACGACGATGGGCATCCTGGCGCGCACGCTGGGGATCGATATGGCCGGCGCCACAGCGGCCGTGGAAAAGGAGATGACTCCGCCGCCGCGAAGGATCGGGCGGCTGACGGTGCGCATCCACATGCCGCATGCCCTGGATGCCGAGAATCAGCTGAAGCTGGAGCGCGCGGCGCACACGTGCCCGGTGCAGAAGAGTCTGCATCCGGACGTGGAAACGCCGGTTACCTTTACCTGGGGGTAAGGGCGCGGCCTTTTACCCCAGAGGAGATGGAGCGCGCAGAGGAACCGGGCGGCCGCCGACCAACAGGCTATTTCTTCTTTGTTGCTGACGCTGGCTTGACGCCTTTCACGGCGTTGGTGAGTTCGTTGAGCGTGACAGCGTCCAGCTGATACAGCGAGGGGCCATCGTCGCGTTTGGCGATGCCGCCGTCTTTGGTCTTCTGGATCTGCGCATGGCTGTTCTGCTTGCCATGGCTCCAGGTAACGGCGATATCGATGTCCGGCTGGTTGAATCCGCTGGTGACGAATTTTGTCGCGGCCAGATCGCGCAGGGCGGAGACGAGAGACTCCGCGGAGGCAGTATCCATCTTCTGGCCGTTGGAGCTCCAGGTGGTTCCGGCATGGGTGAGGGCGAGCGACGTTGAGCCGGAGCGAACCTCGATCTTGTCCGGATCGGTATAGCCGAAGCTGAAGAGCTGCTTGTTGCGGTAGTCGTCGAGGGGGCGATTGAGGGCTTCAGAGAGCGCCGTGCTGTTGTCGGAGGCGATTTTGTAAACGCCGGACAGCATGCTGGATTTCGCGTAGTAGTTGTCCTTCTCTTTGCGGACCTCGAGGGAGTCGGTACCGGAGCTGCCGGTGATTTTGGCCGTCGCGACAGGCGTGGCATGATCGAAGGCTTTGGACGCGGCTTCGGGCGTGGTGAGCGTGTCCATTTTGGCGCTGGTGAGCTGCGTCAACAGGTCCTCGACCTGGAAAGTATCGGTGCGATACGGCTCAGGCTTCTGGATCTGCCAGCCGTTCTGCACGCGTCCGAAGTCGACGGGCTGCGATTTGCGATTCAGATCAATGGTGGTGACAGAAGCGGAATCGATGGGAAGCAGCCGCTTGTCGCGCAGATCGTCGAAGCTCTTGTTGAGGCTGTTGCTGATGTACGAGGCCGCGGTAAAGACACGCGGATTGCCGGCGAGGGCGACGTAGACCGCGTCGCCGGTCGGGGTGTTGTCGCCAAGGAAGAGCTTCTCGGTTTTGTTGTTCTTTTCGGTGACGTCGATGGTGACGGAGGGATCCTTCAGGCCATACTGCGCAAGATTGGTGGCCTTGTCGGCGACGACTCGCTGCGAGGGCAGGGGATCGAGGTTGGAGAGGATGCCGGAAACGGTGTTGGCATCGGCCAGCGTGGCTTTGGGCGCGGTGATCTGCCACTGGTTCGCGCCGCCGCGCGTGAGGGTTACGGGCGGAGCGTTCTTCCGGGTGAGGGTCAGAGCCGTGACCGAGGCGGGCGCGACCTTGACGATGGCCGGCGTGGCGGCGTCGGCTTGCGTGGGCGGCGTCGTGCGGTGCGAAGACCAGTAGAGCACCCCGCCCAGAATGGCGAGAACCGCAGCAGCAATGAGAAGACCACGAAGTTTCATAGCAGTCATTCGAGAACCGGCGATGCCGGACGTTAGACCCAGGAAGCTATCGCCGCTTCCACCAGACAAGAATGCCGGCAAGGATCACGATAAGCGGCAGAACAAACTGGCTGACGATGCGGACCGTACGCAGCTGGCCCTGAGTCATGGTGATGCGGCGGTCCTCGGGAGCTTTGGGCCGGATGGAGATCAGGTCCTCGTCGGAAGTAAGCCAGTTGATGGCGTTGCTGGCCAGATCGCCGTTGCCGTTGAAATCGATAAAGCGATTTGAGGCCCAGATGGAGCTGCCGATGGCCACGAGGCGTCCCTGCTCATTGGGCTTGCCGCCGGTAAGCGTAGCGGCCGCGGCCAGAACCAGAGGACCTTTCTCGTTGCTGGGGTCCTTAACGTCCACGCGCGGAGAACTCAGGTTCGTAGTGGCCAGGCTGCTCTGCGAAGACGAGAAGAGCGGTTCGACCGATGCCGTACTGGTGTTCTTTGTGGTGATGGAGCGCGTGATGGGGAAGCCGGTGGCGGTGCCTTTCATGTCGGCAACGATGGGCTGAGAAGTATAACTGGTGACCAGCGGCACCTGGGGGCCGAGTCCCGCGATCTGGCCGATGGGGTTCATGTCGAGGACAAGGTCCTTGTCCATGGTGACGCCCCAGCCGGAGAGCAGGGAAGCGAGCGCGTCGTTGTCGCCGATCTGTGAGGGGCCCATCTTCAGCGGAGGATCGAGCATGAAGAAGGCACGGCCGCCGTTGTCGATGTAGGTTTTGATGGCGCTGACTTCGGGCAGCTGGTAATCGTGCGTGGGTCCGGCGATCACGATGGCGGTGCAGGCGGCGGGTACCTGGGCCTGAGTGAGCAGGTCGATGGACTGGGTCTGATAGCTGTCGCGGCTGAGCAGGTCTTTCAGATGCGAGAGGCCGTCGCGGCCGCTGTCGTCGATCTGATGCTCGCCGCTGCCGGTGACGAAGCAGACGGTGCGCGTGTTGCCCTTGATGTCGCGGATGAGCGCGCCGGTGATGCCTTCCTCGGTCATATCGCCGGCGGTTTCGGTGTGCGTACCGACCGCGACCGTAGCGGTGTTCAGTTTGCTGATACCGGCCGCGCGGGCGGCACCGGGATCCTTGTCGGGATCGACGTAGACGACGTGGAGCTTCGACGAGAGGTCGGCGTACTCGTCGAGGAGCGACTTGCCTTCGCGGAAGTGCCCGCTTTGGTTGAAGTAGGTGATGGTGGCCGGCTGCTTCAGCTCATCGACGATTTTCTTCGTCTCGCTGGAGAGGCTGTAGCGCTTGTTGGCGGTGGTGTCGTAGGTCTTCTCGTAGCGGCTGGCGAGAACGTTGGCGACCACCACGATGGCCGCAACAATCAAAATGTAGATCGTCGCGTAGCTGACGTACTTAGTCTGACGGGCTTTCAACCACTGACTAGCCATTCCTGGTCAGGACCTCCACCGAAGGGATTCCATCGAGCGGGCGGTGAAGAAGAGTCCCAGGAAGATAAAGCTGACGTAGTAGACAGCATCTTTGGAGGAGAGGACGCCGCGGCCGAAGGATTCATAGTGCACGGGGACCGACAGGTAAGAGAGCACCTGGGCCCAGGTCGAGGAGTCGTAGCTGCTGACCCAGGAGAAGACCCAGAAGAGCAGGATGACACCGAAGGTGGCAGCGCCGGCGATGATTTGATTTTTCGTCAGCGTGGAGATAAAGGTGCCGAGGGCCAGCAGCGCGGCGGCCTGGAGGAGCAAGCCGAGATAGCCGATGAGAACAGGCTTCCAGTCCGGATGGCCGTAGGCAAAGAGGAATGCGAAGTTGATGCCGGCGTAGACGAGCAGCCACGCGTAGAGGATGGTGGCGGCCAACCACTTGCCGAGGATCACTTCGATGTCGCGCACCGGCGAGGTGGCGAGCAGTTCGATGGTGCCGCTGCGCTTTTCTTCCGCGAACAGGCGCATGGTAATGAGCGGCACGAAGAAGAGAGCGAGGAAACTGGTGTTGAGCAGCATCGGCCGAATGATCTGCTCGTTGATATTCATGGGCTGCATCTGGCCGGCCATTTGCATCTCGATGCCTTCGACGACAAAGTTGCCGAGGTAGTTCCAGAAGAACCAGCCGAAGAGGATGCTGTACATGGTGAGGAGCAGCCAGGCGATGGGCGAGCTGAAGTAGCTTGACAGTTCGCGGCGGCAGATGATCCAGAGATTTCTCATGCCTGGGCCTCCGGAGTGTCGGGTTCGGCAGCGCTGAGATCCGGCGGCGGCGCGGAGCCGGGTTCGGATCCGCCGGTTTCCGCGGCCGCTGCGGCGGCTTCAGTGCCGGTAAGCTGCAGAAAGATTTCTTCAAGGCTCATAGCGGCGGGGCGGAGTTCGTTCAGGTCCCAGCCGGCATCGACGACGGCGCGGGCCAGATCGCCGCGGACCAGCTGGCCCTTGTGGCTCTCGATTTCGAAGACAGCGCCCTGGGCGTCCTGCCCCTTGCAGGTGACGTTGCTGACGCCGGAGATCGCGGTAAGTCGCTCCTGCACGTGCGGGACAGAGAGATCGCCGCTGCGCGCGGCCACTTCCAGCATCATGGATTCCGCGCCGCGAGCGCGTGCCTGCAGATTGTGGACCGAGTCCGTGGCCACCAGCTTGCCCTTGTTGATGATGAGGACCTGCTCGCAGGTCTGCTCCACTTCCGGCAGGATGTGGGTGCTGAGGATGATGGTGTGATCGCCGGCGAGGCTCTTGATGAGGTCGCGCGTTTCGTTGATCTGCTTGGGATCGAGGCCTGCGGTCGGCTCGTCGAGGATGAGGACGTCGGGGTTGTGAATGATGGCCTGAGCGAGTCCCACGCGCTGGCGATAGCCCTTGGAGAGCTTGCCCATGAGCTTCTTTTTCACGTCGGCGATGGCGCAGCGCTCGCAGACGAAGGCGATGCGCTTCTCCAGTTCCGCGCCGGAGAGGCCCTTGAGGCGGCCCACGAAGCGCAGGTATTCGGCCGTCTCCATCTCGAGATAGAGTGGCGGAGCTTCGGGGAGATAGCCGATGCGCCGGCGCACTTCAAGGGACTGGGTGAAGACGTCGTAGCCCGCCACGGTGGCCGTTCCCGCGGTGGGCGGGAAGAAGCACGTGAGCATCCGCATGGTGGTGGTTTTACCGGCGCCGTTGGGGCCCAGGAAGCCTACGATCTGGCCTTTGTCTACAGAGAAGGATATGTGGTCAACGGCGGTGGTGCGGGCGTATCGCTTGGTCAGGTCTGTAACTGTAATCATCGTCTGACTTATATTTTGGACTTCGCGCGGAGCGAAGGGTTATCGACTAAGGCCCGATTGTGTGCAGTATCCGTGATTGCGGAAAGATTGACCGTCCAGGCGAATGAAGAACGCATGGAATGCGGCTCGCATCGAACCACAGCCATCGTAAAGCATCGGCGGTTCGCTGTGGGAGGGATGTGCGAACCGCCCGAAATTTATTCTCCCGTGTCGATCTGCGCCCTCTGCAGCTTGTCGGAGTAGTCGACGTACACCGATTTCCAGGTGGTGTAGAAATCAATGGCGCCGATGCCGCCTTCGCGATGCCCGTTGCCGGTTTGCTTCACGCCGCCGAAGGGCAGATGGACCTCCGCTCCAATGGTCGGCGCGTTGACGTAGGTGATGCCCGCTTCCAGATCGCGCATGGCACGGAAGGCGCGGTTGACATCGCGCGTGTAGATCGACGTGGAGAGACCGTAGGGGATGTTATTGGAGATGGCAAGGGCCTCGTCGAAATCGGAGCACTCGAGGATGCTGACCACGGGACCGAAGACCTCTTCCTGAGCGATGCGCATCGTCTGCTTCACACCGGAGAAGATCGTCGGCGCGAAGAACGTGCCGTTGGCGCAGGCGCCGTCGGTAAGGGCGTTGCCGCCGCAGCGCAGCTGCGCGCCTTCATCCTGCGCGATTCTGCAGTAGCGGGTCGAGGTTTCAATCTGCGAGCGGTTGACCTGCGGCCCTACCTGCACGGATTCGTCGAGGCCGTCGCCAACCTTGAGCGCCTGTGCGCGGGCCGTTAGCTTCGAGATGAACTCCTCGGCAATGGCGCGGTGCACGATGATGCGGCTGGTAGCGGTGCAGCGCTGGCCGGTGGTGCCAAAGGCGCCCCACAGCGCGCCGTCGAGCGCGAGGTCGAGGTTGGCGTCTTCAAGGACGATCATGGCATTCTTGCCGCCCATTTCGAGCGAGCAGGCCTTGAAGTTTTTCGCGGCGGTCTGGCCTACGATACTTCCGACCTCCGACGATCCGGTGAAGGAAATGGCGGCGACGCCGGGGTGCTCGACAAGGCGGGTGCCCACCGAGGAGCCCGAGCCGGTGACGTAGTTGACCACGCCCGGAGGCAGGCCGGCATCGACGAGGGACTGCACGAGGTTCAGCGTGGAGAGCGGCGTATCCATGGCCGGCTTGATGACGCAGGTATTGCCGCAGACCAGGGCGGGCAGCAGCTTCCACGAGGGAATGGCCATGGGGAAGTTCCAGGGCGCGATCATGCCGCAGACGCCAACCGGCATGCGAATAGCCATGGCGAACTTGTTGCGCAGCTCCGAAGGCGTGGTGACGCCGAAGAGACGGCGACCCTCGCCAGCCATGTAGAAGGCGGTGTCGATGGCTTCCTGGACGTCGCCCCGGGTCTCGGCCAGAACCTTGCCCATCTCGCGGGTCATGTCCTGGGCGTACTGCTCCTTGCGCTGGACGAGGATGTCGCCGGCGCGGTTGACGATCTCGGCACGTTTCGGGGCCGGGGTCAGTCGCCAGGTTTTCCAGGCTTCGGCAGCAGCGGCGACGGCGGCATCGACGTCCTCCGGGCCGGAGGCCTGGAATTCGCCGACGATGTCATCCTTGCGGGCGGGGTTGATATTCAGGAAGGTCTTGCCGGTGCGGGCTGGGGTCCAGCGGCCACCGATCAGGTTCAAGTGCGTTTTTGGCGCCATGGGGCGAACAATCTCCTGGAGACGAGTCAAACTTAACAGGATAACCCGAGCATGCAGGGGTGAGAACTAAGGTGCTATTGCCCGGAAATATCCGATCTGTGAAAGTGCCGGAAGGAACGGTAAAGCCTTACAATCAAGTCAAGTCTTCTCAGAAAAGTTAATTTCTCGATGTCATCCAATGGTTTCCAGCCGCGTTCCGGACGATCGCACAGTTTGCGATCCCTCTTTAGTGTCTTCTCCAACGATCTGGCCATCGATCTGGGTACGGCGAACACGCTTGTTTTCGCTGCCAACAAGGGCATTGTCGTCAACGAGCCGTCGATCGTAGCCATCAATAAGAACACCGGTGAAGTGGAAGCGGTGGGCAAAGAGGCCAAGGAGATGCTCGGCCGCACGCCCGGCAATATCGTGGCCATCAAGCCCATGAAGGACGGCGTCATCGCCGACTTCAAGGTCACCGAGAAGATGCTCAACTACTTCATCCAGAAGGCCCATAACCGCAAGATGCTGGTGCATCCGCGGATCGTGATCGGGGTGCCTTCGGAGATTACCCAGGTGGAAAAGCGCGCGGTCGAGGATTCAGCCTATCGCGCCAAGGCCAGCGAGGTCTTCCTGGTGGAGCAGGCGATGGTGGCCGCCATCGGCGCCGGCCTGCCCATCACTGAACCCAGCGGCAACATGGTGGTGGATATCGGCGGGGGCACGACGGATATCGCCGTGATCTCGCTCTCCGGCATCGTCTATTCCCGGTCGCTGCGCATGGCCGGCAATCAGATGGACGAAGCCATCATGAATTACCTCAAGCGGAAATATAACCTCCTCATCGGCGAGCGGACCGCGGAACAGATCAAGATGGAGATCGGCTCGGCCTATCCGCTGGAGAAGCCGCAGACGATGGAGATCAAGGGGCGCAACCTGATCGAAGGCGTGCCCAAGACCATCACCATCGACGACGGTGAAATCCGCGAATCCCTCGGAGAGTGCATTTCCACCATTCTGAATGGCATCCGCGTTGCTCTGGAGCGGACCCCGCCCGAGCTGAGCGCCGACATCAGCGACCGCGGCATCGTCCTCACCGGAGGCGGTGCGCTGATCAGAAATCTGGATAAGCGCATCCGCGAGGAAACCGGCCTGCCGGTCTCGATCGCGGACGATCCGCTGGCCAGCGTGGTGCTCGGCACTGGAAAGATGCTGAGCGACTTCCGTCTCCTGCGCAAGATCAAGATCGACGGATGACGGGTGGCGCGCTGCGGCCGCCGGCATAAGCAGGTCCTGAGTCATGGAATCTTTTTACAGCCGCTACCGTAACGCCCTGGTGCTGATTACTGTCCTGATGGTGCAGGTAGTCGGGCTGGCGGTGCAGGTGCGCCGTCCCGGCCCCAATCCTTCGGACAAGGGCAGCGTGCGGTTAATCCGCTCCTGGGTGGTGGGTCTGGTCACGCCGCCGGAGCGCCTGCTGCGCGCCACCGGACACGGTATTCGCAGCACGTGGATGAACTACGTGGATCTGATCCACGTGCGCCAGCAGAACCGCGGTCTGAAATCGCAGCTCGACAGCCTTCGCCTCGAAGAAGAGAGCCTGGCTGAGGACGCTCGCCAGGGACAGCGCCTGCAGGCGCTGCTGGGTTTCCGGGAGAAATACATCTATAAGACGGTTGCCGCCCAGATCATCGGCAGTTCGGGCACCGAGCAGTCGAAGGTGCTGCTGATCGACAAGGGGTCGCGCGACGGCCTGAAGCCGGATATGCCGGTGATTACGCCGGATGGCATCGTGGGCAAGACCCGCGATGTCTTTGCGCACACCAGCCAGGTGCTGGAGATCTCCGACCCCACCAGCGGCGCGGGCGTGATCCTCGAGAAGACGCGCATCCGCGGCGTGCTGCGCGGCGACAGCTGGGGCCACCCGGAGATCGTGAACATCTCGCCCGACGAGCGGATTCAGAAGGGCGACACGGTGGTGACCAGCGGCGGCGATGCCATCTATCCGCGCGGTCTGGCGGTGGGCACGGTCCAGAAGGTGGTGCCCGACCCGGATGGAACCCTGGTCAACGTGATGATCCGGCCGGCGGCGAATCTGGCCCGTCTGGAGGAGGTTCTGATTATCACCAGCACCGGCGACGTGATGCCGGCGCAGATGCAGGAGGACCTGGCGCAGGCCGCGCAGGAAGAGCAGAAAGCTTCCGATGTGCTGGCGGAGCGGCTGCCTTCCCGGGTCGATCCGAACTCGTCCCAGAGCGCGCAGCAGCAGCTCCAGCAGAAGCAGGACAGCGCCGCCGACGACATGCGGCCGGTGCGTCCGCCGCAGGCGCTGCACCCCGACCGCTACACACCGACGGGCACGCCGCCGGCGGCGGATCTGGTTCCCGGCCAGCGGCTCCCGGCAACCGAGGCAGCGGCGAGTACGCCGGCCGCGCCGACTACAGCGCCCGCTGTGGCAGAAAATCCGTCAGCAGCTCATGCCAAGCCGTCGCCCGCCAAACCGCGTGCCCGGCCGGTAGGGCCGGTGGCCCAGGAAGGAAATCCGCCCGGGACAAAGCAGCCGGCAGCGGACCAGCCGCGGACGCATGAACCCGCAAAGCCTGCCACCGAGAGCGGCCAGACGCCGGCTCCTCCAGGCACGAATCCGCAGGGAGGGGTATAGGAATGGCCCTGCTGGCATCCTCGCGGCGCGAGGTCGGATCGCGGTCGTTTCCGCTGTTGATCTATATCCTGGTGCCGTTGCTGGCGCTGGGCCTGCAGTCGCTGGTTTCGCTGCATTTTCCCTCTTTCGACCTGATCGACCTGCCGTTGCTGATCACCATCTATTACGGCATCTCGCGGCGGGAACCGATCACAGCGACGCTGGTGGGGATGCTCATCGGAATCGCGCAGGACGGGCTGACCCACCATCCGCTCGGGGTCTTTGGCATCTCCAAGGCGGTGGTCGGCTATACGGCGGCTTCCCTGGGAGTTCGGGTCGACACGGAAAACCACGGCACGCGTCTGCTGCTGACGTTTGGCTTTACTCTCCTGCAGACAGGAGTGCTGTTCCTGCTGGAGCGGCATATGCTGGGGCAGCCGTTTGCCTGGCACGGTGTCCATGAGCTGATCCGTGCTGTGGCCAACGCGCTGGTGGGGGTCATCCTGTTTGCCCTGCTCGATTTGAGCCGCAGAAACGAGGCCTGAGGTTCGGGGAGGGTGGAGCCTGGGCCCGGTGTTTTTTGGGGACATGGCTCACAGGCAAAGGCCGAAACCCTGCATCTTAGAGCGGGGTACAATCGTCATAGAACCAGCGCCCGCCCGGCCGGACCGGAGCGGAACCGCGCAATCGTTCAGCCGAGGCGGAGGATTTCCCCGGCGAACCGTCCGGAGCAGGAATATTCCCAGCCGATGAACAGTCCCGTCGCCCGTCACCTTTCTTTGCTTGGCATTGTGGCCACTCTGACACTGGCGCCTGTGGCTTTTGCCCAGGGCGATGCGCAGGCAAAAACGCCGAAGCCGATCGCCGGCAACGATCAGAAATCGGTTGACCAGGCCACGGACGAGCGCGCTGGCGCCTACTACCACTACATGATGGCTCGCGAGTACGAGGAGATGGCGACGACGCTGGGGCGGACCGAGTACGCCAACCGTGCGATTGAGGAATACAAGATGGCGCTGAACGGCGATCCCTCATCGCCCTATCTGAACAGCCATCTGGCCGAACTCTATTTCCGTACCGGGCGAATCAAAGAAGCGATCAACGCGGCCCAGGAACGAATCAGGCAGGACCCCAACGATCTGGAGGCCCACAAGCTGCTGGCCGAGGTCTATCTTCGGTCGCTGGGTAACGGGCAGCAGGATACCACCGGGCAGATGCTGAAGCTGGCCATCGGGGAATACCAGAAGATCGTGCAGCTGGAGCCGACTGACCCGGACAATCACCTGATGCTGGCGCGGCTCTATGCTGCCGATCACCAGTCGGTGCAGGCGGAGACGGAGCTGGCCGCGGCGCGCAAGATCGATCCGGGTTCCGAAGAGACGGCGCTGATCGCAAACCGGTTTTATTCCGATATGGGCGAGCCGCAGAAGGCGATTGACGTATTGAAGTCGCTTCCGGAAGACGACCAGACCTCCCGCACGGAGTACCAGCTGGGCGCAAGCTTTGACCAGCAAAAGGATCAGAAGGACGCCATCGCAGCCTACCGCAAGGCGCTGGAGCTGGAGCCCGATAACCTGGATGTGGAGCGGGCCATGGCCAAGGATCTGCAGGCGGACGGGCAGGGCGAGCCTGCGCTCCAGGCATGGAAAGACATCGCTGCCGGCGATCCGACGGACGGCGATGCGTGGATGCAGATTTCCACCATCGACCAGCATCTGGGCCGGTGGGACGATGCCCTTGTGGCGGTGAGGAAGGCGCATGAAGCCGCTCCGGACTCGATCGGGATCCAGTTCGAGGAAGCCAAGGTCGACGACGCGCTGGGCCACCTGGACGACGCGGCCAAAGTCTTCGAGCAGCTGGTGACAGCGACCGAACATCCCAGCGGTCAGTATTCAGAAGAAGAAAAGGGCAACTACGCGGCGGTGCTGGACCGGCTGGCCGGGGTCTATCGCGAGCAGAGCAAGCCCGACCTGGCGGTAGCGACTTACCAGAAGATGACCACGCTGGGCGGTGAGCTGGAAGAGCAGGCCTTCGATCAGATCGTGGAAACCTGGCGCGAAGCCCACGAATACGACAAGGCAGTGACTGTGGCGCGCACCGCGGTGGAGAAGCAGCCGAAAAGCGTGGATGCGAAGCTCACCCTGGCCCGACAACTGGCTGACACCGGACACGCCGAAGAAGGCATCGGCATGGCCAGGGCGCTGATCCCCGGCGACGCAAAGAGCCTGGAGGTCTACTACCAGCTGGCGCAGATTTATACGGATCTGCGGCGGTGGAAAGATGCCTCCGATACGCTCGATCTGGCCGACAAGCAGGCGACGAAAAAAGACGATCAGACCATGGTTGTGTTCCAGCGGGCCATGATGGCGGATCGGGCCAGGCACTATGACGAGGCCGAAGTCGACTTCCGCAAGGTGCTGGCTGCCGATCCGAACAATGCCCTGACCCTGAACAATTTCGGATTTATGCTTGCCGACCGCGGCATCCGGCTGGATGAGGCGCTGAGCATGATCCAGAAGGCGGTGAAGCTGGAGCCCACCAACTACGCCTATCTGGATTCGCTGGGCTGGACTTACTACCGGCTGGGCCAGTACAACCAGGCCGAAGATGATCTGCGGCGGGCCATCTCGCGAGGAGCGAACGATCCCACGGTCCACGATCACCTCGGCGACGTCTACGAAAAGACCGGCCGTCTGAAGCTGGCGGCGGCGCAGTGGGAGTTGTCGCTGAACGAATACGCGCATACCGTAGCGGCGGACATGGACACCGGCGACGTGAGCAAGGTGCAGAAGAAGCTGGACAGCGCCCGCATTCGGCTGGCCCGGGAATCCGGCGCGCCGGCGGTGAGCAAGCCGGATTAAGGCGCCGAAACCCTGCATGCGGGAAGCGGAAAACGCCAGGACCCCTCAGTTGCGCGCCGCCTTCGCCGTTGCCGATGACGGGCCGCTGGCGCACAGAGAATTTCCGGAACCCGACCATCCTTACCGCACTCCCTTTCAGCGAGACTGCGGACGCATTATTCATGCGCGGGCCTTCCGCCGTCTGGCAGGCAAGACCCAGGTCTTCACGCAGCGCGGTTCCGATCACTTTCGCAGCCGCCTGACCCACACCATGGAGGTGATGCAGATCGCGCGGACCATGGCGCGGGCGCTGGGGCTGAATGAGGATCTGACCGAGGCCCTGGCGCTGGCGCACGACATCGGTCATCCTCCCTTTGGGCACGCCGGGGAACGCGCGCTTGACGAGGTGCTGCGGCAGCACGGGCTGCGCTTCGATCACAACCTGCATGCTCTGCGCATCGTGGAGCATTTCGAGAACCGGCACCTGGGCTTTCGCGGGCTGAACCTCACCCTGGCGGTCCGCGAAGGCATCATCAAGCACTCCCACGACTATGCACCGGACGAGCACCCGGAGCTGGCCGCGTATTTTCTGGATCAGCGGCCGCCGCTCGAAGCCCAGCTCATCGATCTGGCGGATGAGATTGCCTATCTGGTCGCCGATCTGGACGATGGGGTGGAAGCCGAAATTCTGACCGTGGAGCAGATCCGGCAGGGCGTCCGGCTCTTCGAATGTCATTTCCAGCCGGTCGCGTCGGAGAATCCCGGCGCGCCGGAAAAGCTTCTCTTCCAGGAAGCTCTGAAGCGCATGCTGAATGCGCTCGCCGACGATCTGGTGGCCACGATTCAGGCTCGTCTGCACGCATGGGGTATTCAGGATCTGCCCGGAATCCGCCAGGCCCCGGAGCGGTTGGCAGTGTTTTCCCCGCAGATGGAAGCGCAGCGGAAGGAAGCCAGGGCTTTTCTTTACCGGAATTTGTATCTGTGCGGGGAACTGAAGCAAAGCCATAAGCAGGCGGAGCAGATCGTGGCCGAACTGTTCGCGTTC
The DNA here is from genome assembly GCA_036489655.1 of Acidobacteriaceae bacterium. Classification (GTDB taxonomy): domain Bacteria; phylum Acidobacteriota; class Terriglobia; order Terriglobales; family Acidobacteriaceae; genus Palsa-343. The sequence continues at coordinate 17,524 of DASXFH010000304.1, forward strand.
TGGATGGCCGACCCGGACCGGCTTCCGCCCGCTTACGCGGGCGAGGTAAAGACGGAGGGCGCCCCTCGGGTCATCGCAGATTATATTGCCGGGATGACGGATCATTTCATCCTCCAGCTGCATCAAAGCGTGCGGAAGATGGTGTTTCCCGGCGGGCACTCAACCCTCCCCGGATCGCAGAGCCTCGAATGATCCTCAAGCCGACTCTCTGCCCGAAAGTGGAAAGCACTTCTCCGGAAAGTTGAGGGAGAGGTATGGCGCCGTTTGCAGAGTCTCCATGGGTGTGGTTGCTGGCAGGGCTGTTGCTTGGAAGCTGGATAGGAGCAACGATTGGCAGCGCGGCGGTGCTGTTGCTGGCCGGGCGCCGAATGAAAAAACTGGAGACCGTGAATCAGCTGCTGCACACCAGGCTGAAAACGTACACGCATCGCTCCCGGGTGGTGGCGTACTCCGGGCTGGCGCCGGTGCTGCGGCCGTTTCAGGTGGTCAGGGAGACCGCCACCCTTCCCATCGATCGTATAGCCAGCGCAAACTGACCGGGGCGCCACTGAACTACAGCTCCAGTGCGCTACCCTTGCAGGGATGAGCCCCCGTCTTCTTCTTTCCTGGAGCAGCGGCAAAGACAGCGCCTGGGCGCTGCACCGCCTGCAGCAGAGCGGCGCCTACTCCATTGCCGGCCTGCTTACTACGCTGAACTCCGCCTTTGACCGCGTTGCGATGCACAGTACCCGGCGCGCGCTCGTGGAAGCGCAGGCGCGGGCGGCCGGCCTGCCCCTTGTGACGGTGCCCCTTCCCTGGCCATGTTCCAACCTGGACTATGAAGCGCGGATGCGCGAAGCCTGCGCCGCGGCCGTTGCCTCCCACGTAGAGTTCATGGCCTTCGGCGACCTGTTTCTTGAGGACGTGCGCCGCTATCGCGAAGAGCATCTGGCCGGAACGGGGCTCGAGCCGGTCTTTCCGGTGTGGGGCCTGGACACCCGGAGCCTTGCCGAGGAGATGATCGAGAACGGCCTGCGCGCGCGTCTGGTCTGCGTCGATCCTCGCAGGCTGCCGGCGGAGTTTGCCGGCCGGGAATTCGATGCGGATCTGCTGCGGGACCTGCCCCAGGACGTCGATCCCTGCGGCGAAAACGGCGAGTTCCACACGTTTGTGTATTCCGGCCCCATGTTCCGCGAGCCCATTCCGATTGAAGCCGGCGAGGTTGTGGAGCGCGACGGATTTTTCTTTGCCGATGTGCGGCTCGCCGAACCGGCTCCTGTTGCACTGTGAACCCGGCCACGCCAACGGCGCTGGCCGGCAACCTCTGCGGTCCGCCACCCCCCCGGGTGGATTGACACGGGGGCACCCTCTCTGTTTTCCTCGAACCATGCTCGTGCCGCACTCCACGCGCGCTGCCGCCATCGCCATCGCGCGAATTACCGTCCCCATGATTCGGGGAGCGGGCGGCTAGTCGAACATCGACGTACAGCACACCAGCCATCGCTCTCCCGGAGCCGATGGCTTTTGTTTTGCCTCCAGGTATGGTTCGGAACAGAAAGGAACGACCCCTTGAGCCTCACTCTCGCATCGATTCAGGCTGCTCGCCAGCGCATCCGCGACTCCATCTACTTCTCACCCTCGCCGCATTCCGCCGGGCTTTCCGAGATGACCGGCCAGATGGTCTTTCTCAAGCTCGACAACCTGCAGCGCACCGGCGCCTTTAAGGAGCGTGGCGCGCTGAACAGGATTCTCACCCTCAGCGAGGCGGAGAAGCACCGCGGCGTCATCGCGGCCAGCGCCGGCAATCATGCGCAGGCCGTCGCGTATCACGCCACCCGGCATGGGATCCGTTCCCGCATCGTCATGCCGCTGATGACGCCTCTGGTCAAAGTGGACGCCACATCCGGCTACGGAGCCGAAGTGGTGCTGCACGGCGCCAGTTATGACGACGCCTGCGCTGAAGCCATCCGCCAGAGCGAAGCCGACGGCCTGACGTTCCTGCATCCCTTCGACGATGAGGCTGTGATCGCGGGGCAGGGAACCATCGGCCTGGAATTGCTGGAGCAGGTCCCTGACCTCGAGGCCGTGGTTGTGCCCATCGGCGGCGGCGGCCTCATCAGCGGTGTGGCCTGCGCCATTAAGGAAACGAATCCTGCCATCCGTGTCATCGGAGTGCAGACGGAGCGGCTGCCGTCGATGCTGCGCGCCTGTGAGGCGGGGCGCCCGGTCACCATTCCTGCCGAGGCCACCATTGCCGACGGCATCGCCGTGCGCCGGGCCGGAGAGGTCACGATGCCGCTGGTGGCGCGCTACGTCGACGAACTGGTGACCGTGGATGAGGAGGAGATCGCCAGCGCGATTCTCGTTCTACTCGAGCGTGAGAAGACCCTTGCAGAAGGAGCGGGCGCTGCGGCTCTGGCGGCTCTGCTGCAGAAGAAGACGCGGCTCAACGGGCAGCGCACCGCGGTTCTGGTGGGTGGCGGCAATATCGACGTCACGCTGCTTTCGAAGATTATCGAGCGCGGCCTGGTGAAGGACGGCCGCCGCACCCGTGTGCGCATCCACCTCACCGACCGGCCCGGCGCGCTGCATCATCTCACCCGGATCATCGCCGAGCTGCGCGCCAACATCGTGCAGACTTCGCACGATCGTGCTTACTACGGCGTCAGCCTCGGCGATACCGTCATCGACTTCACTCTGGAAACCCGCGGCGCCGCCCACATCCAGGAAATCGCCGCGATCCTGACGGCGGCCGGGTATCGGCACGAAAAGATCGAGTAGCAGGTGACGGGTTACAGGTTGCAGGTCAGAGCTTCTCGATGACAGCCCAGAGCATTTTGCTGATCGAGTTCGTCAATTCCTCTGCCTCTTCAATCGGACGGGCATCACCGAAATCGAGGTCCTGCGCGAGAAACCTGTCACCTGTCACCTGCAACCTGAAACCTGTAACCTGTACCTGTGGATCAGCTCTACCTCAGTCTCTGGTATCCGAATTTCCGGCTCGAAGCCCTGCCTGTCGCCCTCGACAAGGTGATGGAGCAGTTCGTCGCCGTCGGCGGCTCGGCGCGCGTCTCCGCGGCCACCGCGTACCCCATCTCCTGGAACGAAACTCCGTCCTACCAGCGCGTCTATCGCAACGAGGCCGACGATGACGAGGCCAGTCCCCGCGCCGTGATTGCTGCCGCCATGGAGAACGGCCACGACGACTTCGCCTGGGAGTTTGAAATGATCTGGGAGCTGTGGGTTCCCGAGCCCGGACAGGCGGGCCTCGACACCATGTGGCGCCAGGAGCCGCGTGTGGTGCGCATCATCGGCTTTGGTCCGGAATTCGACGAGGGCGCCTACGAAACCAACGGCCACATCCGTATCGACTTCGGTCTGGACACGCCCTTCCTTTACGAAGACATGGATCTGGACGAAGACGCAGTCGTGCGCGTTAAGCAAAATGTACAACGCCTCGTGGATTTCACGCATCGGGTTCAGAAACACTGCGGCATTTCCACGCGGCTGCTCTGGTCAGAATCCGGCGAGAGCCTCGCGCGCAAGCTGATTGAGCGACTCCAGCAGGTGAACTGATCTGCCAGGTTGGGCCGCCGCAGGCGACTCCCCCTCTCATTTGCAAAGAGTTAATAATCTGCGTCTCCGGATTCTTCTTCAACGCCAGTCCTCATGTTCTGTCTGCCCTCCCGCACCGAGAACCCCGGCCTCGTGCTCCTCGAAGCCATGGCGGCCGGATGCCCGGTGGTGACCTCGCGCTCCGGGGGCGCCTGCCGGTAAAGCCGATGCCGGCGTTTTCCGGCCCGGCGTACCGTCACCATGTCCATGCCGGCTTCCGTCGGCGGTCGCCCGAGGGCGTTCAGGGCCCTCCCCGCGGAGTACAGGAGCGGCCTGTTACGAGATTCTGACAGCTGCCAGGTCCGAAAAGATGCCCCGAGACACTGCCCACCGAAATGGCGCATACTACGTCTAACACGCAGGGTTCCGTGTGGTTCCTGCAGGAGGGTTCGTCCATGCCCGCCCCCAAGATTACTTTCAATTTTTTAGTTGGCGCGGCGCTGGTGCTGACAGGCGCATTTGCCTGGGGCCAGAGCTCCACCGGCACGACGCCCGCCTCCGCCCCTGCGGCGCAGTCTTCGGCCCCCGCTGATGCCCATCCCGCAGCCGATGCCGATCAGGACTGCCGCGGCCCGGTGCTGCATACGAAGAATGGCGATGTCTGCGCCCAGCAGCTGCCGGCTCCGCCTCCTTCCCGGACCGACGACGCCGCCGCGGCCCCGATCATCAACGGCAAACCCTTCACCGACCCCAACGTGAACCCCTTTAAGCAGGTGGAACCTCTGAAGGATGGCATGATGCCCGGCGTCAAGGGCGGCACCATCGAGGATGTGAGCGCCGTAGGCACCCGCAACATCGGCGGGCGCGGCATGGGCAACTGGTATTCGACCGAGTCGGAAATCAAAATGGGCAAGCAGTACGCCGACGAGATCGAGAAGAGCACCCGCTTCATTACCGATCCGGTCGTCACCGAATACGTCAATCGCATCGGCCAGAACCTGGTCAAGAACTCCGACTGCAAAGTACCCTTCACCATCAAGGTCATCGATACAGACCAGATCAATGCCATGGCTCTGCCGGGTGGCTTCTTCTACGTCAACTCCGGGCTCATCCTGGCCGCCGACGAAGAGGCGGAGCTGGCCGGCGTGATGGCTCACGAAATCTCCCACGTCTGCGCTCACCACGCCGCCCGCGAAATGACCCGCGCCAACTATGCCCAGATCGGCATGGTGCCGCTGATTATGATGACCGGCTACAGCTGGACCGGCTACGGCATCTACGAAGCCGCCCAACTCATGATCCCCGTCACCTTCCTCGAATTCTCGCGCGAGTTTGAAGCCCAGGCCGACTACCTCGGTATCCAGTACATGTATCGCGCCGGCTACGACCCGCAGGCCTTCGTGGCTTTCTTCGAGAAGATCGAGAACCTGGAGAAGCAGAAGCCCGGCATTGTGGCCAAGGTCTTCGAGGATCACCCCCAGACCCCGGACCGCATCGAGAAGTCCGAGGAAGAAATCGCCACCATCCTGCCGCCGCGCGACCAATACCTGGTCACCACCTCGGAGTTCAACGATGTCAAGGCGCGGCTGGCCCGCATCGAGAACAAGCGTCGCCTGGTCGATAACCGCAAGGGCAAGCCGACCCTTCGCCGCGCCAGCACCACGACCGACGACGGCAACGACCGCCCAACGCTGCACCGCCGCGACGACTCGAACAGCAACTGATCCGGGCCGATTTTCCAATACGCGGGCCTCGTCTTCATGACGAGGCCCGCTTTGCTTTCTGAACGCGCCGTAATCCTCCCTCGATCTTTTTGCCCTGTCTGCCGGACTTTGCATCCAATGCCTCGATGATCGCCCTGAAGCGGTTGTGCTCATTCCTGTTCCTCTGTCTGCTTTTCGGTGCCGGCCATGCGGTCTGTGCGCAGGATCAGGCGAACGCCCTGCCCGACAGCCCGTCTCCGCAACTGGCTTCCGAGTCTCCGGACCAATATGCTGCCGAGCGAACCGAGACCTGGCGCGCCCTTCCTGGGGATTTTCTGCATGACCAGAAGGAGATATGGCTCTTCCCGGTGCGGCGGCTGGCGAAGGGCCGCGGATGGGTGCCGACCCTCGCTGTCGCCGGAGGCACCGTCGGTCTGCTCTATGCGGACCCGCACATCATGCCGTATTTCAGCAAGCACCAGAAGCAGCTCGACGATGCCAACGACGTCTTCGATCCCCTGATTGCCACGGGCGAAATCGTGGCCATCCCCGCCTCGCTCCTCGCCGCGGGCTATCTCCGCCACGACTCCTATCAGGTGGGTACGGCCCTTCTGGCCGCCGACGCCTATGGAGACAGCGCCATCGTCGATCTCGCGATGAAGGCCATCACCCGGCGCGAGCGGCCCTCAGACGTTCCCCTGAACACGCCTTTTACCGACACGTTCTTCAGCCCGAACAAGTCGGCCTTCAGGGGCAGCAGCTTTCCCTCCGGCCATGCCACCGGCGCCTTCTCCGTTGCCACCGTCGTCGCCCTGCGCTACCACCGGCATCGTTGGGTCCCCTGGGCCGTCTATGGCTTTGCCACCGCCGTGGGTCTCTCCCGCGTCTCCACCCTGGCGCATTTCCCGTCGGACGTCTTCCTCGGCGCCGCCCTCGGCACCACCGTCGCGCGCTATCAGACACTGCGCCCCCGCTGACCCCTGACCCTCAATCCGGCACATGTTTGGCCATCGGCGGCTGCTGCCTGCAATGCCCGCACGCAGTGCCTCCCACCAAAGTACCCGGCAGCGCCGCTCCGATGGACTATTGTTCGCTATGCAGGGGAATGACAAAATAGGGAGGTCGCTCGTGCCGGAGCCACGCCTCCGGTCCGCCTATGAAGAAGATTCTGATGTGGACGGTTCTGGTGGTCGGGACGCTCTTCCTGACCAAATACGCCAACGACGTTGCCCAGGACGTGCGCCCGCGCGGTGCCACCTTCCGCCTGACGAAGCAGAAGATCGTCTCCTGCGGCGACGGCCAGGTCGTT
>DASXFH010000382.1:0-2910 GCA_036489655.1 Acidobacteriaceae bacterium
CCACCGGCAAACGCCGCAATCTCGGAACCTTCTCCTCACGCGCGAAAGCCGAGCAGCACGAACGCGCAGTCCAGTACTTCAAGCGGCACTAAAAGGATCCGTCATGGCGACACATACTCACCGCGGCGGGACAAAGAAGCCGTCCGCTTCGAAGAAGAAGTCCGCTTCCAGGAACCGCTGGGTCCGCAAGGTCACGACGGACTCCACCCACCCGCCCAAAGACCTCTTCACGAAGAGCGCGCCCGTCATCGCCCGCAGCCTCGCCTCGAAGAAGGTTTCTCCCAAAGGTCCGGCCTCGGGCATGCGCATGCTCACCTACTTCATCAACCGTGCCGGCAAAGGCCTCAGCGCCACGCGCCGCCGCGAACTGGAGCGCGCCAAAAAGCTCCTCCACCAGCGAGTCGAGAAGGAACGCGAAAAGCAGAAAGCCGCCTGATCCCGCAACTGGCTCCCGCTCCCGGCTACCGGTTCCCTACCGGCTACCGGCTGGAAGACGCTGCCCCAGCAGCGTCTTCCTCTTTCTCTCCGCGATCAGAAACAGCAGCGTCCCGCCTCCAATCAGCACCGCCGTCGATACCAATACCTTCGCCACCGCCAGCGGCTTGTTCGGCTCCTCGCTGGCGGGGATGACGGACAGCACAATCGCGATCAGAGTTGTTACAAATCCCACCGCGGCCAGCGCCAGAGCCGCCGGCCGCCCTCCCGGCACCCGCTGCACCGCAGGACCTGCCGCCTTGTTTTGCGCCCGCGCCATGGCCGCAAACAGCAGCAGGAACGGAATGAAGTTGGTGATGATGGCCATGCTCACCAGCACATCGTAGGCGCCGCGCACCGTCGTTCCCGCCTGCCCCAGGATGGCCACCAGCATCCCCGCCAGCCCATAAACCCCCAGCGCCACATACGGCGTGCGGAAGCGCGGATGAATCCGCCCGAACACCGGCGGCAGATACAGATCAATGCCTGCGACAAATGGCAGCCGTGACGTCGATGCCAGATTCCCCGCCGCTCCCCCCATGGTGTTCAGGGCCACCAGCCCGGCCATTACCACCACCAGCCATCCCAGTCCGAAGCGCCCGCACAGCACCGCCACCCCGTGCATAAAGCCGTCCACGCCCGAAACCTGGCCCGCAGGCAGCGCCACCAGCAGCGCCAGCGTTCCCAGAAAGTAGCCCACCGTCAGCACGCCTCCCGCCGCCAGCAGGGCCAGCGGAATCGTGCGCCGCGGCCGCTCGATCTCGTCCGCCATAAACGAGCCCGTCTCGATGCCGCTGAACGCAAAACATATTGTCGACCAGAAAATCGTGTCTTTCAGCGTAAGCCGCGGCATCAGCGTCGCCGTCGTGAAATGCGTTGCCGTTCCAAAGCGATGCGCCGATGCCATCGCCAGCAGAATCAGAATCACGATCGGCAGCCAGCTTCCCACCGAACAAATGTTGCTCAGCCATTTGCCGGCGTTCAGCCCCAGGATGTTTACCCCGGTGATGATGGCCAGCCACAGCACCGCGAATCCCATGAAGTAGACGGGACTCGCCGCCAGCCCGTGCCCCCGCGCACCTCCGGCAAACAGCAGCGAGCCCGCTCCAAAATAGAGCACCGACGCGAAAAACGGCAGGTTCGACATCCAGTACATCCACGCGGTGATGAAGCCGGCAAGATCTCCAAATGCCTCCCGCGTCCAGACGTACAGCCCCCCTTCCCGCGGATAGCGCGACGACAGTTCCATCACACTCGCTGATAAGGGAAGAAAGAATCCCAGCACGGCAAAGACCCACACCACCAGGCTTCCCGGTCCCGCCGCCGCCGCCATCGCCGTCCAGCGCACGCTGAGTACGGTGGCGACATAAAACGCTGTCAGATCGCGCAGCCGCAGCGCGCGCTTCAGTCCCGTGGTCGCCCCGGAGGCATCCACCATCCCGGGCACAACCGCTGGCCCTTCAGCCACGCCGCCCCAGATCCGCGAGCACCGCCATTGCTGCGTTCCGCCCGTTCACCCCAATCACGCTTCCTCCCGGATGCGTGCACGCCCCGCACAAATACACGCCTGCCATCGGCGTCCGCGCCGTAAGCCGCTTCGCACCCATATAAGGAGGCAAACATTCCCCCTGAAAAATGTGTCCGCCCGTCAGCCCCACCTTCTTCTCAATGTCCGGAGGCCCCAGCACCTGCGTTTCGATCACGGCGCTCTCCAAATTCGAACAAAAGCGGCCCACCGACCGCAGCGCCAGCTTGCGCACCTCATCCCGCCGCGTCTCCCAGCTTCCATTTGTAAACGTGTAAGGCACATACTGCGCGAAGACGCTCATCGTATGCAGCCCGTCCGGCACCACGCTGCGATCGTGCACGCTCTGGAAATACAGCTCGCCCCACAGCGCCTCGCCCAACTCGCCCCGTCGCGCCGCAGCAAACCCCGCCTTCCATTCCTGCTTCGTCAGCGGCGCGTTGATCTGCCCGTAGTGGTGCGGCTCATCCGTCCCCGGCCGCGCCCTGAAGTTCGGCAGCTCCCGCAGCAGCACATTCAGCTTCACCGTGCAGCCCTCAATCGGCACGGATTCGACCTTCGTCTTCCATCCCCCGTCAGCCGCCCCACCCAGCAACCGCAGCGTCACCCGCGGATCGGCATTCGACACCACCACCCGCGCCGCGATCCGCTCTCCGCCCTCCAGCCGCACGCCTTCCCCTGGCAGAATCTCCGCCACCGGCACGCCGCTCGCCACCACCGCGCCCGCCTCCCGCGCCGCATCGCAGAAGTAAAACGACACCATCCCCATCCCGCCGCGCACATAGCCCCACATCCCCGGCATGCCGCCCAGCCGCCCCGACGCATGATGAAACCGGATCGACGCCGTGCCTTTGTCGAACGGGCTGGCGTTCGTCCCAATCACGCCCTGTCCCAGATACGCCGTCTGCAGC
>DASXFH010000383.1:0-1545 GCA_036489655.1 Acidobacteriaceae bacterium
CAGAAGGGCGCGCCGACGGTGGCGGTCTGCAACGTGGTGGGCTCGATGGTGACGCGCGAGGCGAACGGCACGATCTACACGCATGCCGGGCCGGAGATCGGCGTGGCCTCGACAAAAGCCTTTACTGCACAGCTGGTGGCGCTGTTTCTCTTCGCGGTGCATCTGGCGCAGGTGCGGGGCACGATCGACGAAGGGGAGAGCCGGGCGCTGCTGGAGGCTTTGAATCACCTGCCCGCGCAGGTGGCAGAGATTCTGCGAACGTGTGATGACGCCTGCGAGCCGCTGGCGCGGCTTTACTCCAACGCGCGGGATTTTCTGTTTCTCGGGCGCGGGATTCATTATCCGATCGCGCTGGAAGGCGCTCTGAAGCTGAAGGAGATTTCGTATATCCACGCCGAGGGGTATCCGGCGGGCGAGATGAAGCATGGGCCGAACGCGCTGATCGACGAGACGCTGCCGGTGGTGGTGCTGGCGACGAAGGACGAGAGCAATCGCGATTCGGTGCTGCGCTACGAGAAGACGCTGTCGAACATTCAGGAAGTGACAGCGCGCTCGGGCAAGGTGATTGCCGTGGCCACGCAGGGCGACGACCACATCGGCCAGCTGGTGGGCCACGTGCTCTTTGTGCCGAGCGCGCCGGAGCTGCTGCTGTCGATCCTTGAGGTCATTCCGCTGCAGCTGCTGGCCTACCACATTGCCGTGCGGCGCGGCTGCGATGTGGATCAGCCGCGCAACCTGGCAAAATCTGTCACAGTCGAATAGCTATTTGTAGAGCAGGGCCTGGCTGCGCTCCTGCTCGAACTGCGCGAGCGCGGGGAGCCAGCCTTCCGAGATCCTGTGCGGGTCATCGCCACCGGCAATGGCGTTGAGGGTTTCTGTGTTGGCGAGCAGGCGGTTCATCTTCTGTAACTCATACTGATCGGGATACAGGCGATGCAGAGCGGAGGCCAGCTCCACGCCCAGCTCGGGCGTGTCGACGACGTTGCGATTGGTGAGGAGGATCTGCACGCCCTGGCAGAGCTGACCGTTGTATGGGTACGGCTTCTCGGGCGTGAACGCCGTGGGAATGAAGCGAAGGCCGGGGAGCTCGCGGTGGTTGAGGTAGTGCGCCAGGGCACGGGCATCAACCCAGGGCGCGCCGACAAGCTCGAAGGGCGTGTCAGTGCCGCGGCCGACGGAGACGTTGGTCGTTTCAATGAGCCCGAGCGCCGGGTAAAGCATCTCCTCTTCCAGGTTGTGCAGGTTGGGTGAGGGATTCACCCAGGGCAGGCTGGTGGAGTCGAACCAGTCCCCGCGCTGCCATCCCTGCATGGCGACGACGGTGAGCGGCGCGTTCAGGTGGAGCTGCTGGTTGTCGAAGCGGGCGAGTTCGCCGAGGGTCATGCCGTGGCGAACGGGAATCGTCATGGAGTTGACATAGCTTTCGCTGCCGGCATCGGAGATCGGCCCCTGGACGAATGAACCATTGATGGGATCGGGGCGGTCCAGCACGATGATGCTGGTGCCGGTTTTGGCCGCGGCTTCCAGGAAGTAGCGCACCACGGA
>DASXFH010000398.1:0-6794 GCA_036489655.1 Acidobacteriaceae bacterium
CCGACGTGGCTGCTGCTGCCGTTTGCGCCGGACTGGCGGTGGATGCTGGAGCGCGAGGAGAGCCCGTGGTATCCGACGATGCGGCTGTTTCGGCAGACGGGGCGGAAGGGCTGGGAGCCGGTTGTAGAGTGGCTGCGGGCGGCGCTGGTGGAGGAACTGGCTGCGGGACGGGGCGGAGGGAGAGAGGCGATGGGGAGCAAGGCGATGGGCGGGATGAAGGCGGCGCGGAAGCGTGGGTGGGGAGAGTCGGCGGCGGTTGTGGGGCTGTTTAACGCGGCGGTGGGCCACCATCGCGACGGGCGTTTGGAGGAGGCGGAAGGGCTGTATCGGGAGGTTTTGGCGAGGGACGATCGGCATGCCGAGAGCCTGCATTTCCTGGGGATGATTGCGTTCAAACGCGGGCAGTATGCGGAGGCGGAGGAGAAGATTCGCGCGGCGATTGCGAGCGATGGGGGGCAGGCGAGCTATCACTCGAATCTGGGGAACGTGCTGCGCGCGGACGGCAGGTACGACGCGGCGGTGGAGGCGTACGGGCGGGCGGTGGCGTTGAAGCCGGAGTTCGCGGATGCGCAGTACAACCTTGGCTTGGCGTATCAGCTACAGGAAAGGAACGCGGAGGCGGTTGCGCAGTTCGAGCGGACGGTGGCGTTGCGTCCCAATTTTGTGGAGGCCTATTTGGGGTTGGGATCGTGCCTGTTGGCGCAGAAACGGGATAAGGAGGCGACGTGGAGCTATGAGCGGGCGCTGGCGCTGCGGCCGGACTCGGCGACGGCTGTTCATGATCTGGGCCGCGCGCTGCGGGCGCAGGGGAAGCTGGAGGAGGCGATACGGCATTTTGCGCGTGCGCTGGCATTGAAGCCGGAGTATCCGGAGGCCTGCTCGAATCTGGGCGTGGCGCTGCAGGCGACGGGAAAACTGGCGCAGGCGGAGGTGTTGTACCGGCGGGCGTTGGCGTTGAAGCCGGAGTTTCCGCAGGCGTTGTCAAACCTGGGAGCTGTGCTCACGTTTCAGGGGAAGGTGGACGAGGCGGAGGCGTGCCTGGAGCGGGCGCTGGCGCTGAACCCGGAGTTTGCGGAGGCATACGCCAATCTCGGCGTGGTGTTGCAGGACCAGGGGCGGCTGGAGGCGGCGGCAGCGAGCTATCAGCGGGCGCTGGCGATCCGGGCAGACTTCGCGGAGGCGCATCAAGGGCTGCTGTTCTGCCTGAGCCATAGCGGCGAGGTCGCGGGGGAGGCGCTGTTTGCCGAGCACGTTCGCTTTGCGGAGGCGTTTGAGACTCCGCTGCGGGGGGGGTGGGAGCGGCATGGGAACTCGCGGGATGAGGAGCGCGCGCTGCGGGTTGGATTTGTCTCTGGCGACTTTCGCGCGCATGCGATGTCGAGCTTCATCGAGCCGGTGCTCGCGCATCTGGCGAGGCAGGCGGGGCTGGAGCTGCATGGGTATTCGACGCGGGCGGCGGAGGACGAGGTGACGGAGCGGATGCGTGCGCATCTTCCGAACTGGCATCGCGTCTTTGCGCTGTCGGATGCGGAGCTGGCGGCGAAGATTCGGGCGGATGGGATCGATATCCTGGTGGACCTGACGGGACACACGGGGCCGAGCCGGATGCTGACGTTTGCGCGCAAACCGGCGCCGGTGCAGTGCGGTTGGATCGGGTACCTGGGAAGCAGCGGGCTCAAGTGCATGGACTACTACGTCGGGGATCGCTATTTTCTGCCTCCGGGGGAGTTCGATGGGCAGTTCACGGAGAAGATCGTGCGGCTTCCCGTGGTGGCGCCGTTTCAGGCGAGTGCGGAGGCTCCGGAGGTGAGTGCGCTGCCGGCACTGACAAATGGCTTTGTGACCTTCGGCAGCTTTAGTCGGCGGTCGAAGCTGAGCCGCGCGGTGATCGCGCTGTGGTCGGAGTTGCTGCGGGCGGTTCCGCAGTCGCGCATGCTGCTGGGGGCGATGCCGCGCGCGAGTGGGAATGAGACGCTGCGGGGCTGGTTCGAGAGCGAGGGGATCGCCGCCGAGCGGCTGCAGTTCCATCCGCTGTGTAGTGGGCGGGAGTACTTCGGGCTGCATCAACAGCTGGATATGTGCCTGGATCCGTTTCCTTTTACGGGGGCGACGACGACCTGCAATGCGCTGTGGATGGGCGTGCCGACGCTTGCGTTGATGGGGGAGACGGTTGCGGGAAGGCTGGGGCCGGCGCTGCTGCAGCATGCCGGGCTCGATGCGTTCGTGGCGCGGAGTGGGCGGGAATTTGTGGACAAGGGGATTCGCTGGGCGGGGGATCTGGAGGCGCTGGCCGAGCTGCGAGCCGGGATGCGGGAGCGCTTTCTCGCGAGCCCGATGGGACGGCCGGAGGAGTTCGCGCAGAGCCTGGCGGAGGCGTTTCGGACGATGTGGCGGAGTTGGTGCGCGGAGTCGGGCGCGCACAGCAGGTAACGCTGGGAAGCGGGGAGGGTGGTCGTGGAGACTGGGATCGGCCATCCTAGGCAAAAGCAACAGCGTCAATTACATAATCACCAATCGCCAATAGAGACGCAGGTGCGAGTGAGATTGGATTAGACGCCGGCGCTACCAAAAATAGGTGGCTTCCATCTTCGGGGAGCCGGGTTGGCCATCGATGATCTGTGTGCTCAACACGATTTCCATGTTTTTCTTGTCGCCCGCTGCGAGTGCCGCGCGCTTGAGTTCGGCCATTTCCTCGGGTTCGGTGAGGAACTCCCCTGCGGCGATCGTGCCGCCACGGCCAATTCCGGCGACGACGACGGACAGGTTCCCCGTATTTGGGTCGGTGAAGCGGGCCACAATGGCATAGTCGCGATAGCTGTTGATGGCCATTTGCACGGACCGGTTGACCGTCCAGGGGGCGCGCGTCGGGGTTGAACTATCCACAATCTGGTACTGGGACATGTCGGCGTTGTTGGCAAAGTGAAAGCGCAGAGATTTGGTGAGCCGCAGGGTCCAGGTGTTGTCGAAGGCTCCGATAAAGACCGCCGGTCCATTGCGGAGATCCTCCAGACTGGTCGCGCCCTCGCCTTTGACCGCGTACTTGATTCCACTCGATTGGAGGATTCCGCCAACTTTGACGATGGCGTAGACATCGTCCATGACGACCGCGGTGAGATTGTCCTTCAATACGATCTGATGGGTTGGCTGGGCGGCATCGCGCAGCGAGATGGCGGAGTATTGGAGTTGGTCGGCGACGCAGAGGAGCACCGGATCTTTCGTGGCTAGTATCGGCTGCCAGAAGAGATCCGGCGCGGGGCGATGCGCGGCCTGCCAGGAGAGCAGCGATCCTACCGAGAAGAGCGCGGTGAGGACGCAGGCAAGCGCGAGCAGCAGCAGAGAACGTCGATTCCGTTGTACCGGGGGAGGGAGCGGATGGTCTGCAGGGACCGCGATCGTCTCCTCGGGGGCAGGGTCGCCCCCTTTGTGGGTTGGATCGCCGGCGGCAAGCACCGGATCGCTGGTGTCCCTGGGCCAGTGAAAACTGGGGACGTAGGAGCCGGAAAGCAGGGCGATGCGCAATTCGCTCCCATGTGAGGGGTCCTGATAATACTGGGCAACGCGTTTGCGAATCTCGGCTGCGGTAACCCGAACAATGGGATCGGCGGAGGTATCATATTCCGGATTCCGGCCGAATACCTCAATTCCAAGCCAGCGCTCGTTGATGTTTTCTGCGCCTCCCGCCAGGGTCTGTTCGGTGACAAAGCGCAGGAAGGTGGGGAAGCGCTTGCTGTGGCTGAAGTAGGGATTTGCCAAGAGCCGTTCCAACTGATCGCGGATGGCGCTCTTCTCCGACTCGCTCAGCGGTGCGCGCTGCTCGCGCGATAGTACTGCAGGCATAAAAAGGCTCCGTGTATTTCGCCGGATTATATAGCCGCTGGACAACGATTTGGCACCCGGTAAATTTGCATGAGGACGCCGGCAGGGCGAGAGCTGCCAGCTGTCGCTGCCGATCGCAGCTTCGACCTTTCGGTTAAGACCGGGACGGCATGCCGTAAAGAATGCATTCGTCATGCCGTAAAGCCCCCCAATTCGATACCGTAAGAGCCTTACCTGGTCCTGCTCCAAAAGCATACAAACCATGACGGTTTCAAACTCCGTTCACAAAGGACACTCAACGCATGCGACGCATGTGGTTGAGTGCCGGACAAACGGGGGATGACAGCATGGAGGCTTACATTGAAAGCGAAGCGGAACTGGAAACAACGATCGCTTTGGTATTGGGGTGGACTTACCGTTCTGCTCGCAATCCTGACGAGCGGCACCTCACGAATCAGCGCGCAACTGGCAACCACGACGGCAACCCTCTCCGGTGTGGTCACAGACCCCGCGGGAGCGGTGCTGCCGGGGGCTGCTGTGACTTTGACGAGTGCGGAGCGCGGCATCCATCGCAGCTTTGCGGCGGGCGCAGACGGGCGGTACCTATTTAGTCAACTCCCTCCGGGAAACTATGCCTTGAACGTCAAGGCGAAGGGATTCAGCGTTTACCAGCAAAAGGGGATTGTCCTGGACGCGGGACTGTCCGCCACCCAGAACGTGGCCCTGGCCGTCGGGTCCGAGAGCCAATCGGTTACGGTCACGGCGGATGCCTCGCCGCTGAATACGGACAACTCGAACGTGTCGGCCAACCTCGATTCCCGGCAGATCACGGAATTGCCCCTCAACATGCGCAACGTCTTCGGGCTGCTCACCCTCAACTCCTCCATCAGCAACACGTCGGAGGGGCAGATGTTGCTGGGTGGCGGCAGTAACAGCACCGACAACGCGGATCAGGATATCTCCTTCATGAACTTTGCCGGGGGCTTCTTTGGGACGTCGGCCTTCCTGCTGGATGGCTCGATGGACACCGATCCGGAGTGGGGCGCGGTCATCTATGTGCCTTCCCCGGATGCGGTGCAGGAGATGAAGATCCAGAACAACTCCTTTACGGCGCAGTATGGCTGGAGCACGGGTAACGTCGTGAATGTGGTCACCAAGTCAGGGACCAATACTTTCCACTACTCCGCCTACGAGTTTTATCGCAACCAGAATCTCGACTCCGCGCCGTACTTTTCCAGCGGTCCCCTGGCCAAGCTGAGTCGCAACCAGTTCGGCGGTACGGTCGGCGGTCCGGTGGATATTCCCGGCCTGTATCGGCAGCGGGAGAAGACCTTCTTCTTCGGTTTGTACGAGCATCTCTCGGTCACCACCCCCACCGTGGGCACGTACACGGTTCCCGATGACAACTTCCGCAACGGCAATTTTTCCGAGATTCTGGGCGCCAATACCGGTCAGGTCGACGGCCTGGGAAGACCGATTTACGCTGGCCAGATCTACAATCCGCGCAGTGGGCGCGCCATCACGGCGGGCCAGATCGATCCGGCGACCGGACTCGTGGCCAACACGACCGGCTATATTCGTGATCCGATTCCGGGCAACATCCTCAGCAACATTCCCGGGTACGCGCCGGATCCAGTGGGTGCCAAGTTGCTGAGTTATTATCCCAAAGCAACCGGTGCGGGGATCACGAATAACCTGATTGCCTCGAACACGGCGCCGGCCAATTCGGATGAATTTTTAATTCGCGTCGACCACAACATCAACGATACGACCCGAGCCTACTTCCGCTACTCCTACAAGAACGAGGCCAAGACCGGCGCTGCGGCCGACTGGGGATCATCGGACCCGGCGGGCCCGGGCAATAACCGGCCGAACAACCGCTGGGGCATGGCGGCAGGCGTCTCCAAGATCTTCAGCCCCACCTTCACGATGAACATCACCTCCGGGGTGCAGATCTGGCATGAAACCTCGAACAACCAGTCGTTCGGGTTCGATCCGGCGGCCCAACTGGGACTTCCGGCGTATGTCACGGCCAATAGTCCGCTGTTCCCGATGGTCACGGTTGCCAGCCAATCGAACATGGGTCCTGGCGCCAACGACCAACAAGCCGTCACCAACCATGGCCCTATCGGTACGGTATCGGTGGACTTCATCAAAGTGAAGGGCAACCATACGCTGAACTTCGGATGGACGGGCGTCGAGCAGGTAGACAGCCAGCATAACTACTACCAGACAGCGATGCAATTCAACAGCGAATTTACTTCAGGCCCGGATCCGGTGAATGCATCGAAGTTTGCCAGCGGCAACGGCGTGGCGGAGATGCTGCTTGGGACCGTGGACTCAGCCAACGTCGGTACGGTGTATAACCCGCTGGTCTCGAATCATCTTCTCGGCCAATACTTTCAGGATGACTGGAGACCGACCCGCAAGCTGACGTTGAATCTTGGCTTCCGGTACGAGATTCAGACTCCGGATACGTATCGCCATAATGTGGCCTCGATCTTCAACCCGAATGCGTTGAATCCGATCAGCTACTCGGCTGGGCGGCCATATATGGGCGCGCTGCAGTTTCTTGGACCTGGCAATCGCTACGTCTACAACATGAACTACGACAACCTGGCGCCGCGCTTCGGCTTCTCCTATCAGGTGGTGCCGAATGCGGTGATCCATGGCGGCTATGGCATCTTCTATCCGCAATCGGTCACCTGCTGCTTCCCTGGAGATTCGGATGGTTTCGCGGCTTCCACCTATGCCACCACCAGTCTGAACGGCGGCATCAATCCCAATCCGAATATCAGCACCAGCAATCCCTGGGGCGGCAACTATGCGCAGATCACAGGGAACGCCAATGGGGAGTATCAACAGGTGGGCAATGGGGTCGGAGGCGTGTTCAGAAGCCGGCCATCACCCTATGTCCAACAGTGGCTGCTCGGGGTGCAATACGCCTTTACCCCGAGCGATAGCCTGGAGGTAAATTA
>DASXFH010000412.1:0-4726 GCA_036489655.1 Acidobacteriaceae bacterium
AAATTCCGCATCGGCTTCGCCCCCGATAACTTCCACGCCCTCCGCCAGCGCCTCGAGCCCCTCGCCGACCCAGCCGCCCTCCGCGCCTCCGGTCTCTTTTCCTGGAAGGAGCAGGAAGACGGCTCCCCTGGCCCCATATACGCCCGCTTCCGCAAGCGCGTCATGTTCCCCATCGCCAACGAAGGCGGCCGCGTCATTGCCTTCACCGCGCGCACGCTCGAGACCGGCGAAAAAGCCGGCCCCAAATACCTCAACTCACCCGAGACCCCGCTCTACTCGAAAAGCAATGTCCTTTTCAACCTCGATAAAGCCCGCACCTCCATCCGCTCCGACGGCGGCGTAGTCCTCGTCGAAGGCCAGATGGACTGCATCTCCGTCTTCCTCGCCGGGATCCCCAACGTGATCGCCACCAGCGGCACAGCCTTCACTGAGGCCCAGGTCCGCCTCCTCAAGCGCTACGCCACCCGCGTCATCGTCAACTTCGATCCCGACACCGCCGGCGCCAACGCCGCCGAAAAATCCATCGCCCTTTTGACCGAAGAAGGATTCGACGTCCGCGTCCTCACCCTCGACGCCGGACTCGATCCCGATCGCTACGTCCGCGAACGCGGCGCTCGCGCCTACGTCGACGCCCTCCGCTCCGCGCCCTCCTTTCAGGACTACCTCATCGCCCGCGCCCGCTCGCTTTTTCCTGCGCGCGATCCCAAATCTAAAACCGAAGCCCTCAACTACCTCCTGCCCCACATCCGCCGCATCCCCAGCCGCATCACCCGCGACTCCTTCGCCAACGACGCCGCCCAGGCTCTCGGCATTGACTCCGCCCTCGTCCGCGCCGAGCTCAAAGACGCCGCCGCCCGCCGCCGCGACTCTCTCGCTGTCCACGAAATCCCGCTCTCCCGCTCCGAGCAGATCCTCCTCCAGGCCTTTGCCGCCCCGCGCTCCGCCGAGTGCTACCTCGTTGCCGAAGGCGCCTGGCACCAGCACGAAAGTGAGCTGGCCGCCCTCCGTTCCGATGTCCGCACCATGATCGACCAGCTCCGCGCCCGCCCCGATGGCGCCGACGCCCTCGCCTGCCTCGCCTCAGAAGAGCACCGCCGCCTGCTCGCCGCCCTCTTCCTCTCCATCCACGACGCCGAGCCCCAGTCGGAGCACGTGGAAGAAGCGGTGCTCGCCCTCCGCATCGCCGCTCTGGAACAGCAGCAGCGCCAGCTCCGCCTCGAAATCGAACGCGCCGAACGATCCGGCAACGCCGCAGAAATCCCCCGCCTCCAGCAAGCGAAGTTAGAAATCGATCGCCGCCTCCGCGAACTCGACTGAAGAAGCCTTGCTCCTGCTCAGCCGGAGTGTCCACGATCCGCCAGACGTGGGCCCGTAATCTGCAACCTGCAACCTGTCACCCGGCTCCCACCCCGACCTCGGTCGCGACAGGCGCTTCTCGCCATGTCTCCCCGATCGCGCGCGCCCGCGCCAGCGCCGCCTGCACATTCGGCAGAATGTTCTCGCGCCCCACTTCCTCCACAAAATCCGCCCGCGCCAGCAGCGCCGCCGGCTGCTTCCGCGCCCCGCACAGCAGCAGCGTCCGCCCGGAAACCCGCAGCCGCTCCGCAAAATTCTCCAGTGCGTAGAGCCCCGTCGCATCCAGGGCCGTCATATTCCGCAACCGCAGAATCACGATGCCCGGAAACCCATGCAGGTCGCTGGTGGCTTCCTCCAGACGCTGCGTCGCGCCAAACAGAAAGGGTCCGTGAATCCGCAGGATCGCCACGTTTTCCGGGATCTCCTTGTCCTGCAGAATGTGCGCCTGCCCTTCGCGCAGATACTCCTTTGTGACCGTCTGCACCGTCGTCGTTTCCGCGATGCGGTAGATGTACAGCAGCGCCGCCAGCGCCATTCCCACGCCCACCGCGACCGTTAGATCCGTCACCACAGTCAGCGCAAACGTCGCCGCCCACACCGCGATATCGGCCTTGCCCAACTTCAGCACCCCGCCAATTTCCCGCCACTCCCCCATATTCCACGCGACAACAAACAACACCGCAGCCAGCGTCGCCAGCGGAATGAACCGCGCCAGCGGAGCCGCCACCAGCAATATCGTCAGCAGCGTCAGCGCGTGCACAATCCCCGACACCGGCGTCAGCGCCCCGGAACGAATGTTCGTTGCCGTCCGCGCAATCGCCCCCGTCGCTGGAATCCCTCCAAACAGCGGTGACGCCAGGTTTGCCACCCCCTGTGCCACCAGTTCCACATTGCTGTTGTGACGGTCCCCCGCCATCCCATCCGCCACCACGGCTGACAACAGGCTCTCAATCGCTCCCAGCATCGCCACCGTCAGCGCCGGAGCCAGCAGGGGCACAATGTGCTCCGCATGCATGTGCGGTAGTGTCAGCGGCGGAAACCCCCTCGGAATCCCGCCGAACCTCGTCCCCACCGTCTCCACCCGCAGGTGCAGCAGCGCCGCCCCGGCCGTGCAGATCAGCACCGCCAAAATCGATCCCGGAACCCTCCGGTTCACCCGCGGCCAAAGAATAATGATCGCCAGCGTCGCGCACGCAATCGCCACCGTCGACCCGTCCACCGTCCGAAGATTGGCAGCCAGCACTCGCATCCGCGGCAAAAAACTGCTCGGAACCGCCCCCGTCTTCAGCCCCAGAAAATCCTTCACCTGCGTCGACGCGATCAGCAGCGCAATCCCGTTCGTGAATCCCAGAATCACCGGCCGCGGAATAAACTTCACCGCCGACCCCAGCCCCGTGATCCCCATCAGCACCAGCAGCACGCCGGCCATCAGAGTCACCAGCGCCAGCCCCGACGTCCCGAACCGCGCCACAATCCCCGCGACGATCACCACAAAGGCGCCCGTCGGCCCGCCAATCTGAACTCGCGACCCGCCCAGCGCCGAAATCACGAACCCTGCCACCACCGCCGTGTACAGCCCCGCCTGCGGCGTCACTCCGCTCGCGATCCCGAACGCCATCGCCAGCGGCAGCGCCACCAACCCTACCGTTACCCCCGCCGCCAGATCGCGGCTGAACCGCCGCCACGAATACCCCCGCAGCGAGGTCACAGAGCAAGGCAGCCATGCCTCCGGGAAGCTCATCGCCGTCCGCCCTCAGCCTCAGCCCGCTCCGTCTCCTCCACCCGCGCCACCGCTTCATCCACCTGTCGCACGACGTAACGGCGCATCAGGTCGAGCATTTCCAGGATCAGTGGATCGCGCACCGAGTAGAACACCTGATTGCCCGCCCGGCGTGTTACCACCACCTGTCGTGCCCGCAACACCGCCAAATGCTGTGACAGGTTGGCCTGCTCCAGCCCCAGCCGCTCCATAAAGCCGCTGACCGTCAGCTCCCCTCGCCGTAGTTCCTGCAAAATCGCAATCCGCGTCGGATGCCCCAGCGCCTGGAAGCCCTCCGCCTTGAAGTTTCGTAATGAATCCGGCATGTAGTAAGTATATGCGAATATGCTTATATATAGCTATCCCCTATCCCCTATCCCCTATACGCTGTCGTTCATGCCCCCTGACGTTATCGTGCTCGGCCTCGGCGCCATGGGCAGCGCAGCCGCAGCCTGGCTCGCCGAACGCGGCCACCGCGTCCAGGCCTTTGACGCCTTTACCCCGCCCCACACCCACGGCTCCTCCCACGGCCTCTCCCGCATCTACCGCCAGGCCTACTGGGAAGATTCTCGCTACGTCCACCTTCTCCTCCGCGCCCGCGAGCTCTGGACGAAACTCGAGCGCGACTCCGGCATCCCGCTCCTCCACACCACTGGCGCCCTCATGATCGGACCGCCCACCGGCCAGCTCGTCCCCCGCAGCGCCGAAAGCGCCCGCCAGTTCCACCTCCCGCACGACCTCCTGTCCGCTGCCGACCTCCGCCGCCGCTGGCCCCAATTCCATGTCGCCGACGACACCGTCGCACTCCTCGAGCACAACGCCGGCTATCTCAACCCCGAGCTCTCGATCGAGCAGCAGCTCCGCCACGCCGCCCGCCACGGCGCCGACCTGCACTTCAACGAGCCTGTCCTCGACTTCACCGCCGACTCGTCCGGTGTCACTGTCCGCACCGCCCGCGGATCCTTCTCCGCCGCGCACCTCGTCATCACCGCCGGCCCCTGGGCGCCGCAACTCCTCGCCGAAACCCGGCTCCCCCTGCGCGTCACTCGCCAGGTCCTCTTCTGGTTCGAGCCCAGCGGCTCCCTCGATGCCTTTCGACCAGCCCCGGATCCGGCCCGCTTTCCCATCTACCTCTGGGAAACGGCGCCCGGCGACCCCATGCTCTACGGATTCCCCCTCACCGGCTCCGACACCGACGGAGTCAAAGTCGCACTCCACGGCAGCGAAGAAACCGGCACGCCGGACACCATTGACCGATCCATCCGCCCCGACGACGAGCAGCGCATCCGCCACCGCCTCGCCACCACAATTCCCACTCTCTCCGGCCGACTCCTCCATGCCGAAACCTGCCTCTACACCATGACCCCGGACGAAAATTTCGTGATCGGCCCCCACCCGCAAAATTCCAACATCACCCTCGCCCTCGGCTTCTCCGGCCACGGCTTCAAATTCGCCCCGGTCATCGGCGAGCTCCTCGGCCAACTAGCCACCGAAGGCAAAACCACCCACGACATCGCGATGTTTTCGCCGACACGTTTCAGGCAATAAAATTTGTTATCTCGACCAAAAAATTGTCATCCCGACCGAAGCGCCGGGCTGAATTCTTCCAGC
>DASXFH010000062.1:0-2296 GCA_036489655.1 Acidobacteriaceae bacterium
GAAGCCCAGCACCGGCATGTTGATCGCAATGGCTGCCTCGTGTGGAAACGAATATTTGGGCAGCATCTCCACAATGACCGCAACCATTCGATACGCGAGCAGGACGCCGAGCGCGGTTCCGGTGAGCGAAAGCATCAGCGCCTCGGTCAGCAGCTGGCGGACGATGCGGCGCCGGGTCGCCCCGATGGCCGCACGCACCGCAAATTCGTGCATCCGCGCCGTGCCGCGCGCCAGCAACAGGATGGAGACGTTGCCGCAGCCGATGGCCAGCAGCAGCGCGACCGCGCTGAAGAGCAGGGCCAGCGTTCCACCCAACTGTTTAATAAAGTCTTCATTCAGCCCTACGACTTCGAAGTGATAACTGCCTTTGGGAAAATGATCGGGGGTCTCCTTCCGGAACTGCTCGATCAACGGCGTCAGTGCGGCGTCAGCCATGTTGTGGGTCACACCGGGCTTCAATCGCAATCCGACGTAATAGGCGCGCACCGGGTCCTGCGTGACCTTCAGCGGCAGATAGACATCGCCGTCGTTCCAGGTGAACCGTGGCGCGGCGACGCCCACAATCGTGTAGTTCTTGCGAACCAGCTGCAGCGTCTGCCCCAGCACCGCGGGATTCCCATTGAAATGCCGCTGCCAGAACTTATAGCTGAGAACGACCACCGGCTGCGGGTCCTGTCCGTCAATTGCATCCGAAGGTACGAGGCCGCGCCCCAGGGCGGGCGGCACGCCCATGTAATTGAAGCTGTTCGAGGTCATATAGACCCCGTTCACATCCTCCGGCAGATCGTGGCCGGTGACGGTCAGATTCCAGTCGTCCGAGATAAAAGCGTCTTCAACCGCGGGCGACTTCCGGATCACCTGCCATTGCGCTCCCGTCAGCCCGAATCCTCGTTCACGGCCGGTGTTGTCGGTGAGCCGCATGTGGACCATCCGGTCCGGGGCCGCGTATGGATAAGGGTTCATCAGCACTGCGTAGATCACGCTGAAGACCGCCGTGGTCGCCCCGATTCCGAGAGCCAGAGAAATGATTGCGGTAAGCGCGAAGCCTGGGCTTTTCGACAGCTGGCGGAAGGAGTATCGGAAATCCTGGAACAGGGTCTGCATAGCTTGCTCCTGATGGAACGCAATGGACCTGGATACCTGGTCTGCACGCAAGCGGCCAGCCGCCGCAGGAGCTTAAGCTATTGAATTAAAAAGGCAGGAGGCCGCGCGAAGCCGTGGTCGATTGTCCGGTTCCGAGCCGGGGTGTTCACAGCCGGACGAGCAATTGCGGAAGAAATAAGAGCGGGGCCGGCTACTTGACCGGAAGGCTGTCGATCAGATGACCCATCTTCTCCTGCTTGACCTTCAGGTAACGCTCAAAGGTCTCCTCGGGCTCGACGGCGGCTGAGATGCGCTCGGCGATCATGATTCCGGCCGACTCCAGCGCTTCCACCTTCTCCGGATTGTTGGTGATCAGGCGGACAGACTTCACGGCCAGCAGCTTCAGGATCGCGGCGGGGAGTTCGAACTCGCGGCAATCGGGCTTGTAGCCCAGCTCCACGTTGGCTTCCACGGTGTCGAATCCCTGATCCTGCAGCTCATAAGCCTTCAGCTTCGCCATCAAGCCGATGCCGCGGCCCTCCTGCTGCTCATAGAGCAGGATGCCCGCGCCCTCGTCGGTGATCTTGGCCAGCGCCAGCTCCAGTTGCTGGCGGCAGTCGCAGCGCAGCGAGTGAAAGACGTCGCCGGTGAGGCACTGCGAGTGGATGCGAACAATCGGCGGGGCCGAATAGATATCGCCCATCACCAGGGCGACTGCGCCCTCGATGCGGACGGGCGGCGCCACCATGCCGTCGCGGCACGGTTCGGGCGATACCATGTCGCCCTCGAAGCCAAGGATGCGGAAGTGTCCCCAGCGGGTAGTGAAGTCCGCGTCGGCCACCTTTCGAACTGATTGCAACGGCATAGTTAGATTATAGATGCTTGATTCTGCTGGCCGATTCCTTCCATTGTCATTCCTTTGTCAGCGTAAAGTAATGGTGTGAATGACTCCAAGCTCATCCTGATCACATTGCTGGTGAAGCTTGGCGTGGCCGCAGCCGTCTCCAGTGCACTGGCCCGCGCGCGGACCTTCCAGAACCTGCTCTTCGCGCAGCACCGGCGCACGTCGCAGACCATGGGCCTGCTGGCGTTTATCTGCATCCCGCTGGGGCTCGGCGTCTGGACCCGCATCGTGGTCCCCAACTTCTTCGCCGCCGACATCTCCTTCGAGACAACGGTGATCCTCGGCATCCTGGTCGGACCGGGCGCTGCG
>DASXFH010000070.1:0-2375 GCA_036489655.1 Acidobacteriaceae bacterium
GGGATCGACCGGCTTCTGGATGAAGTCATAGGCGCCGAGCTTCATGGCCTCGACGGCGCGATCGATGGAGCCCTGCGCGGTGAGCAGGATGACACACTGCTTGTCGGGAAGCTCGCCGAGGCGGTTCAGCAGCTCGATGCCATCCATGCGGGGCATCTTCATGTCGGTGACGATGATGCCGGGCTGCCAGGCCATCACTTTGTCTAACGCTTCGGCGCCGTCGCGCGCGGTTTCCGTGCGATATCCCCACCCGGAAACAAGTTCCGCCAACCCCATCAGTGCATGGAGTTCGTCTTCGACGATCAGTACTTTCTCACCTGCCATTACTTACTGCTCTTTTCTCAATTTTCTAAGGAACGTTATCTTGTTTGTACCATGACGTCTGTCAGGTAAGTTACCCTTGGAATACCCTCTTTGGCGCGGTATTCCCGAAAGTGTCAAACCCCCGGAACGGCGAATACATCTTCTTATGTATCTATGTTAGACCTCGAAGTCGCTCCAGCGGAGCTGAAGACGATGTTAGCCGGCCCAGATCAGCCATTCCTGCTGGATGTACGCGAGCCGTGGGAGACGAGTGCGGCAGCCTTTCCCGGGGCGCGCTCGATGCCCATGGGCGACGTGCCGTCGCGGGCGTTCCACGAACTGGACCCCGATGGGCGGATCGTTGTGATCTGCCACCACGGGATACGGTCGCTGAACGTAGCGAACTGGCTGCGCACCCAGGGGTTTGAGCAGTCGCAGTCGCTGCGGGGCGGGATCGATGCCTGGTCACGGGATGTGGACCCCGCGGTTACGCGATATTAGGGCCCGTCATCAAGGCACATCCGGGAGCCAGCCAAGAGTTCCCGATACCTCGAACGATTCCACTCCTGATACCGGACGCAGTCTCGGCTATCATCGCTCGGAAAGAAAACACCGGGCGATCCCTAACTTCAGTTCACGCGAAGGGATCCTGATGCGTGGAGGAAGTGTGCCCCTAGGACGTTGGAAATGGGTGGTTTGCAGCGCAGCATTGCTGATCGCAGCGCCGGCCGTTGTGGCGCAGAGTGCGAGCCATTGGACGGTCAAGCCGGAGTGGGTACAAGCGCATGAGGAGTTTCTGGCCAGCGACGCCATGCAGGGGCGCGGGAGCGCGACGCACGATGAGGAAGTAACGGCGACCTATGTGGCCAGCGAGTTTCTGGGCTATGGGCTGAAGACCGCGCCGGGGATGACGGGATATATCCAGAAGGCGGCGGTGGTGCAGCCGGTGCTGGATGGGCATGCGACGATCACGGCGGGAGGCGAGACGCTGGCGGAAGGCACCGACTTCCACCTGATGGTCGCGAGCGGGCAGTCAGCGAGCGGGCCGCTGCTCCACGTGGAGGCGAAGGATATCGCGCAGGCGAAGGTGACGCGAGGCGCGGTGGTACTGCTGGACCACGTGCCGGCGAACCAGCCGGGTTTACAGCTGGTCCGAGCGCTACGGCGCTCCGGCGCCGCAGTTGCGCTGGTGCAGGAGGATGCGTCTACGCAGAAATATCTGACGATGATGGGCGGGAAGGCCCGGATTTCCATGCGGCTGGAGGATGGGCCACCGGAGCATCACGCCGTGACGCTTGCGGCCCTGACACCGGCTGCGATGGCGAAGGTTGCGGCGCTCAAGGATGCCGAGACGGTCTCGCTGACGATACATGCGGTTCCGCAGACGGCTCCGCGCTTTACCTACAACGCGATCGGCTATTTGCCGGGGAGCGATTCCAAGGCGGGGACGATTCTGCTGACGGCGCACCTGGACCACCTGGGGATGCGACCTGCGGCGAGCGGAGATGGGATCTACAACGGCGCGAACGACGATGCAGCAGGGACGACCGCGGTGATGGAGCTGGCGCATGCGCTGGGCAGCAGGCCGCGGCTGCGACGCAGCGTTCTATTCGTCTGCTACGGCAGCGAGGAGGCGGGCGAACTGGGATCGACGTATTTCGGCGAACACCCTCCGGTGCCGCTGAAGGAGCTGGTGGCGAATCTCGAGTTCGAGATGATCGGCAACCAGGATCCGAAGATGCCGAAGGGAGTGTTGTTGCTGACCGGGTGGGAGCGATCGAACCTGGGGCCGGCGCTGAAGGAGCACGGGGCGCTGCTGGGGCCGGACCCGTATCCGGAGCAGCGCTTCTTTGAGCGCTCGGACAATTACGCGCTGGCACTGAAGGGCGTGGTGGCGCATACGGCCGCGGGGTGGGGTACTGTGCCTACGTATCATCAGCCGGATGACGATCTGCAGCATCTGGATCTGCCGTTTATGACGGCGGCGATCCAGTCTCTGGTGACGCCGGTGCGCTGGCTGGCGGACAGCGACTTCGTGCCCAGGTGGAATGCGGGCGGGGAGCCGAAGGCAG
>DASXFH010000092.1:0-5002 GCA_036489655.1 Acidobacteriaceae bacterium
GAAGTGACCGTGATGACCTGAGGGGCCCGGCCGCTGTGGGAGAGCAGCAGCGAGGCGCGCAGGCGATGAAGGCCCTCAGCGACGGGAGAAGGCGGAGCGGTGAATGCGCAGCCGGAACCCGAGGCTTCCAAAGCCAGGCGGCCCGATGCGGGAGCCGTCAGGATGCGTCGATACCACGGCCGGTGTTCGGGCGATGAGGGAATAGTCGCAAAGGCCGGCGTTTCCAGCAGAGCTTCCAGATCGGCAGCGGTATGGATGGTGTTGTCGGTGAGTTCGCGCACGATCGCGGCCGCACTCCCCACCCCGAGGCCTGCCACCAGGGCAACCGCGGCCAGCAGGGGCGGGTTGGGGCTGGTGGGGTGGTTCGAGGGCGGCACCAGCGCGGGGCTCACCACGGCGAAATTGCCCGAGTGGAGACCTTCGAGGACTCCGGTTTGCTCCAGGCGGGTCCTGAGGCTGGCGTAAAGCGCCCGGCTCTGGTCCGCTTCCTGGCGAGCAAGGCGCAAGGCCACGGCATCGCCGGTCAGGCGCGAGGCAAGCTCCCTCTGCTGGTTGAAGGCCGCGCGGGCGGAGTTCTCGGCCTGGACAGCAACGTCATAGTCGGTGTGAGCGCGATCGCCGAGGCGATGGATTTCCTCCTGAATGGATTTGTCCAGCGTTTCCAGGCGGGCGCGCTGCTCGGCCACAGCGGGCCAGTTGGCGCCGTAGCGCTTGCCGGATTCGGCCAGCTGGGCCTTTGCCTGGGCTTCCTGCGCGCGCAGCGTTTGCAGCAGCGCGAGCGAGTTCTGGGTATTGGCCCCCGCGGCCGGATTGCCGGCCAGCCCCGATAGAGCCTCCGGATCGCCGCCTTGTGCCGCCCGCCAGATCGCCTCGCGCACGATGCGATTCGATTCCCCGGCAGCCAGCGCGGCGTTCAGGGCATCGAGGCGAGCGAGTACGGGATTATGCGAAGAATCGTCCCCATAGTCGCCGGCCGCGCGGTCCAGGGCGGCGGCGCGTGCGTCCAGTGTGTCGGTCTGCTGCCTGAGCGCGGCCAGCTGTGTGGAAAGCCAGGAGGCGGACTGCTCCGCGGCGGTGGAGCGTGACTGAAAACCATAGTCCGCCAGCGCCTGAACCAGGGATTGCACAACGAGGGCGGCGCGAGCCGGATCCGGATCGGAGTAGCTGACCGCGATCAGACGGGTTCCCGCTTCGGGCGCGATTTTACGATGCGCGACGAAGATTCGCAGCGCGACGTACCGGCGGTTCGGCGCATCGGCCAGAGGAATCGAGAGCGGCTCCAGCGGCCTTCGCCACAAGGCAAGGCCGTGCACAAGGGCGAAGTGGCCGGGCCGCCCGCCGAAGTAGTCGGGCATGGCTTCCAGACCCGTGCGCCGGATGACCTCCAGCGTGAGTGCGTCGGATTGCAGAATGCCGACTTCGGTCTGCAGCGTGAGGTTGTCGTCAAAGGAGTCGCTGCCGTCGGTGGCGGAGCCGTCGGCCGTGGCGTTCTCAAGGCCGAAAGCACCGTGAGACGCTTTCTGGATTTCCAGAGTCGCAGTGGCCCGGTAGCGAGGCGTCGCCACCGCCCAGTCCAGCAGGGCCAGCGTACAGAAGAAGGCCAGAGAACCGAAAATCCAGGCGCGCCGTCGCCATAAGACGGAGCCGAGATCGACCACGGTCCACTCGACCGGCGGCTCGACCGCTCCCTGTGCGGGAGGGCTCACGGGCGGACCTCGGGATTGTGTCCGGAATCAGGCATTGCGCAGAAGCACCACGGATCCATCGAAGTCGAAAGCGAAATCCATTTCACTCAGGCCCGCGCGCAGCATCGTGTCCCGCAACCGGCGGCGGTCCTGGGTATGCAGCAGCAGGAAGCCGCTGCCACCGGCGCCCACCAGCTTGCCACCCGTGGCGCCCCCCTCCGAACGAGCCAGGTCGTACAGAGCGTCAATGTGGCTGGTGGACATCCGGCAGCAGCGCGTCCGCTTGCGCAGCCAGTGCCGATGCATCAGGTGACCGAATTCAGCCACCTGTCCCGCTTCCAGCGTTTCCCGGATTTCATGCCCCAGGGCGCGGGCAAAGTGCAGGCTGTCGATCATCGCCGGATCACGCGCTTCGGACAGACGCTTCTGTTCGCCCAGCAGCGAAGACGCGCTGCGCGTGTCACCGATGAAGAACAGCATCAGGGAATCGCGCAGCTCGCGCAGAGATTCCTCGGTCATATGCAGTGGCGTGACCCGAACTTCGCCGTCCGGCAGATACTCCTGGCACAGCAGGCCCCCGTAGGCCGCGATGTACTGATCCTGCTTGCCCACCGGCTCCCCGAGGCGGTTCATTTCGATTTCGACCGCTTCCCGTGCCAGCGTTTCTGCTGTGACCGGCTCCCGGCGCAGAGCGTAAAGGGCGTGCAGCAGCCCCACCAGAAAGGTTCCTGACGAGCCCAGCCCGGTTCCGGCGGGAACGTCCGCCACGCTGACCACCTCCAGCGGCGACGAGGCGCGGTGCATGCGGATGGCTTCCCGCATCAGCGGATGTCGAATCTCCTCGCAGGTGTCGGCATGCTCGGTTTCCGAGTACTTGAGAAAATAGCCAGGCAGAAAACTGCGATTGACGGTGATGTAGACGTATTTATTGATGGCGCCGGAGATGACGAAGCCGCCGCCGTACTCGCGGTAATACGAGGGAAGGTCCGTCCCGCCTCC
This sequence comes from Acidobacteriaceae bacterium, assembly GCA_036489655.1. Classification (GTDB taxonomy): domain Bacteria; phylum Acidobacteriota; class Terriglobia; order Terriglobales; family Acidobacteriaceae; genus Palsa-343. Next base: position 2,685 of record DASXFH010000092.1, read on the forward strand.
GCCAATCGAGATGCGCAGAGGCGTTCGCGTCATGATCATCAGCAGACCCTCGACTGACCCTTCTGCGCCGAACCGCCGTCCCGGGTAAACGGCAGGGCGGCCAGCGCCGCGCCGGCCTGAGCGGCGACCACCGCTTCCGTCTCGCGCAGCCCGGGAAAGGAGCCAATCTCGTAGAAACGCTCCGCTGTTTCGTAGCCGGCCAGGAGCCCGTAATCGGTGAGCCCGGACCATACATCGGCCAGGTCGAACACGGGAACCGACCAGTGATTGAGAACGCTGGCGTCCAGAGCCTCGAAGCCGTAATCGATGTGGTGCATCGCGGCGGAAGGTTGCCGCTTGTCGTACTGGACGATAAGGCCTCCGCGATACTCCACGTTGCTGATGCCCCAGCGGTTCTGATTCCGGAAGACAGTCATCAGCGCCGGCTTGCCGGATTCGCAAAACGCCCGCCAAACCGGCTCCACGGGCTCGCTAAGCCAGCTGTCCCCATACATCACCAGAAACTGCCGCCCCAGCAGAGGAAGAGCAGCGCGCAAAGCGCCGCCCGTGCCCAGAGGGGTCTCGCCGTCATGGCTGTACGCGATCGAGAGACCGAAGCGGCTGCCGTCGCCGGCGAAGTCCTCGATCTGTGAACCGAGATGGCCGCAGCAAATCACCACCTCGCGAATGCCTTCGCCGCGCAACCGCCGGAGCTGGTGCCCGAGAAACGGCTCACCTGCGATGGGAATCAGCGACTTCGGTGTCGCCGTCGTCAGCGGCCGCAGGCGGGTCGCCAGTCCCCCCGCCAGCAGGGCCAGCCGCGGCGGCCAGTGCGCTGCGCACGTGCAGTGCGAGGGAACCTTCACGTCCCGGGATCCGGAAAACGGGAAACCTGACCCGAAGCCGGCCATGATGCCGGCAGCGGGCGATCCGCCGCCCTCAGTTGAGCAGTGTACGTTCATCAGCCTTCATCTCCTCAAGAGAGTGGCGTACAGCTTCGCGGCTGTTCCATTTCGGGAACCAGCCCAGCGAACGCATACGTGTGGAATCCAGACGAACCACGGGTACATCGCCCCGCCAGCCACGGCTGCCCCCGGTGTATTCACGGGCCGGCATCGCGGCCAGGCCCAGAGTCTCCACGGCCAAACTCGCGATTTCGTCGACGGTGACCGCGTCATCGGTGGCTACGTTGAACACAGAAAAGGGCGCGGTGGTTTTGCCGGCGGCACAAAAGCGCTGCCCGAACCACGTCAGTGACATGGATATACGGCTTGCTCTGTTGCCCATCCCCGAGGATGCGGAGCCGATTCGGCCGCGCGTGCAGGCTGCGCAGAAAATCGAATCCCACCCCATGGGTCTGCCGCGGACCGACCACATTCCCAAAACGGAACGCGCAGGCGCGCAGGCCGAACATCGAGCAGTAGCTGGCGATCAGCGATTCGCACCCCAGCTTACTGGCTCCATACGTCGAGACCGGGATCATCGGCGCGTAGTCTTCCCCAACCCGGGTATCGCCGGTATCGCCGTACACCCCGCTGCCTGACGCATACAGCAGGCGACGCAGCCCGGTCCGGCGCATCGCTTCCACCACGTTGTTGGTGAGCAGCGTGCCGCGATAAAAGTCGATCTCCGGCAGCTCAGCAGCGCGGGCAATATCCGGATTCGAGGCGAGATGGATCACCCAGTCATGGCCCTCCATGGTGGCCATTAGCGCGTTGATATCACTGGCATCGGCGCGCACGATATTCAGCCGCGGATCGCAGGCATGCGCCTCGCAGTGCCAATCGCGTCCGGAAGTGAAATTGTCGAAGATGGTGACCCGGCGGGTTTTGGGCGACGCGAGAAGCGCGTCGGTGAAATGACTGCCGATGAACCCCGCGCCTCCCACAATGAAATAACTGGCCTCAGGAAGAAGCACGAAGGAATCCTTTACAGCAGAAAGTTGATTCAGGGACAACAGAGAACCCGAGGTTGGAGCGTATTCGCTCTCACCGGTGTCTATCTTTCGTTGCGCGTCCCGAATTGGCAATCATTTCTGTCGTCGCGTCCGTTACCCAAGTCAGGTTATCGAGTCGATCAGCACCCCTTTGCTGGTTGATAAAGCGTTACTACAGTCAGTTGGATTACCGAGGTGATCCCACGCTGATTTTTTTGCCACGCCCAACATCCCTCATAAAGATATAAGTCATCCATAAGTGACAATAGATGTCAGCGGCAGAGTTAGACCGCGCACTGTTGTTTTTTGCCTTTGGTTCTCAAATCATGCTTAACGCTGGACTCACGATCACGGTGGGTATGCCCGTGTGTAATGCCATGCCCTGGCTGCCGGAGGCGATGGA
>DASXFH010000110.1:0-3405 GCA_036489655.1 Acidobacteriaceae bacterium
GCCGCAGCCGCCCTGGCCGCCATCAAGGAAGCCCAGGCCAAGGTCGATCAGGCCCAGCTCAACCTCAGCTACACCAAAATCGTCGCGCCCATCACCGGCATCGTCAGCAATAAGAGCGTCGCCGTCGGGGAGAACCTCAGCATTGGCCAGTCCCTGATGACCGTCGTTCCCCTCACCGACCTCTGGGTCACGGCCAACTTCAAAGAAACGCAGCTCAAGGAGATGCGGCCCGGCCAGAAGGTGAAAATTGAGGTCGACGCCCTTGGCGGACGCAAGTTCACCGGCGTGGTGAATGAGATCGGTGGCGCCACCGGCAGCTCGCTCAGCCTCTTCCCGCCTGAAAACGCCACCGGCAACTACGTCAAGGTGGTGCAGCGTATCCCCGTTCGCATCAACTTCACCAACCTCGACCAGGAGAACAAGGACTACGCCCTGCGTATCGGCATGTCCGTCGTCCCCACGGTCCGCGTCAAGGAATAACTCCGCGTTCGCTCAACCGGATCGGTCAAAAGGCAGGCAGCTTCGGCTGCCTGCCTTTTTCTTTCCCCGCGGCCTCCGCTCGGATTCATCAAAATTCCTTAAACGGGGTCTTTCGCCGCCGCATCCAACGTGCTGTGAGGTGAACATATGTCAGTCGTAACCAAGAACGGTCACAGCTCCAAGGACAAAGACTTCGTAACTGAGCACTGGAAGCAGCACGGGAAGGAGATTCAAAAGTACGGCGATGTCGTAAAGGATCTCCCTCACCGCCTCGACGCCGACATCCGCTCGCAGATGTGCAAGAAGCTCAACCAGCTACTCGCCGATTCCATCACCCTCCGCGACATGTACAAGAAGCACCACTGGCAGGTCGCCGGCCCGACCTTCTACCAGCTCCACCTGCTCTTCGATAAGCACTTCAACGAACAGCTCGAAATTGTCGACACCATCGCCGAGCGCATCCAGCTCCTCGGCGGCGTCACCATCGCCATGGGCGGCGATGTAGCCGAAGTCACCAGGATCCCAGCTCCTCCGCGCGGCCGCGAAGAGGTTCCCGTCCAGATCTCCCGCCTCCTCGAAGCCCACAAACTCATCATGCAGGAGTGCCACGACATTGCCGAAGCCGCCGACAAGGTCGGAGACGACGGGACCAATGATCTGGTGGTCAGCGACGTCCTCCGCACCAACGAGCTGCAATCCTGGTTCATCGGCAACCATCTGGTAGAAATGCCGCTAACCATCGCGCGCTAACGATTGCGCCCTTCCCTCGGAGGTCCGGCTTCGGCCGGGCCGTTTTTGTCGTGCACACAACCTTTCTGAACCGAGTGTGTCCAACAATCATCTACTGTGTAGAACAGTCTCCCCCCACTGTCCGCGGAAAGGATGAGTACGATGCATTCGGTCCTGGGTTTACTGGCGCACCACACCTACTCGCTGCTCTTCGGCTGGGTATTGATCGAGCAGGGCGGTCTGCCCATCCCCAGCGTTCCGCTCATGATCGCCGCCGGCACCATGAGCGCCGCGCACAAGCTGCACGTTGCCTACGCGCTCCCCGTCATCCTCTTCGCCTGCTTTCTATCCGACTCCGCCTGGTACTTCATGGGCAAGAGCTTCGGCGGCCGCGTGCTGAACATCCTCTGCCGCTTCTCGCTCGAGGCCGCCACCTGCGTCGAGCGCACCCACGGCACCGTCGGCAAGCGTGGAGCCTTCACCCTGCTCTTCGCCAAGTTCGTCCCGGGGCTCAGCACCGTCGCCGCCCCCATCGCCGGCCAGCTCCGGATGTCGTATCTCACCTTCGTCCTCTATGACATGGCGGGCTCGCTCCTCTGGGCCGGAGCATGGCTCTTCGCCGGCCGCTTCTTCGGCGATCTCGCCAAGCGCAGCAGCGACTTCTTCGCCCTGCTCGGCCACTTCGGCATCGCCCTGGTCATCCTGATGGTCATCGCCCTGGTGGTCTTCCGCCTGAACAAGCGCCGCCAGTTCCTCACCCAGCTCCGCGGCCTCCGCCTCGAACCCCAACAGCTCATGGCCATGATCGCCGACGCCGAGCGCGCCGGCCTCGACCGCCCCTTCATCGTCGACCTCCGCCACCCCCTCGACGTCATGACCGACCCCCTGGTCCTCCCCGGCGCCCTCCGCATCGGTCCCGACGAGCTCAAACAGCGCCGCGAGATCATCCCCACCGACCGCGACATCGTCCTCTACTGCACCTGTCCCAGCGAAGAGACCAGCGCCAAGGTAGCCCTCGAGCTCCACCGCCTCGGCATCAAGCGCGTCCGGCCCCTGCGCGGCGGCCTGCAGGGTTGGAAGGACGCTGGCTACCCGGTCGACGAAGCCATCTTCGTCTAACTTCGCATCATCTTCTACGCAAATCGTCCCCATCTGACAATTATTGTGGCGTCATCCACCTCATCCGGTAGATGATGGTCAGCAATGGCCACAGCCCTCCCAGCCTCCGCTCCCGCCCCCGAGCACACCGAGCGCACCATCACCGGCCCGCCACGCGTACTCTCCGTCGACCTCCTGCGCGGCCTCACCATCGCCTTCATGATCCTGGTCAACGATCCCGGCGACTGGGGCCACGTCTTCGCGCCCCTAGACCACGCTCCATGGAACGGCTGGACCCTCACCGACCTCGTCTTTCCCACCTTCCTCTTTCTCGTCGGCGCGTCCATCATCTTCTCCCTCGACGCCCGCGCCAAAAAAGGAGACTGCCGCAAGACCCTCTCCGGCCATGTCATCGTGCGCTGCCTAAAAATCCTCCTCCTGCAATACATCCTCGTCTTCTTCCCCAACATGCACTGGCACACGATGCGCCTCTACGGCGTCCTTCCGCGCATAGCCCTCTGCTATCTCCTGGCGGGCCTCATCCTCATCGCGACCATGAAGCTCAAATCGCGTGTGCCGGTCCTCATCGGCATCGTCGCCGCGCTTCTCATCGGCTATTGGGCACTGCTGCGTTTCGTTCCCGTCCCCGGCGCAGGCCTACCCGGTCGCGACATTCCCTTCATGGACCAGACCCAGAACCTAACCTCCTGGATCGACCGCGGAGCAATGGCCTTCACGCAGCGCTGGCTGCACACCGGCCGCCTCTATCTCACCACCCGCGACCCGGAAGGTCTGCTCAGCACCCTGCCCGCCGTAGCCAGCACGCTGCTTGGAGTACTCACCGGTCTCTGGATGCGCCAGACGCACGGCCCCCGCGGCAGCATCGCCCTGCGCAACATGCAACTCAAGCTAGCCCTCGCTGGCATCCTCGGCGTCATCGCGGGTATCGCCTGGTCCCCGTGGTTTCCCATCAACAAGAACCTCTGGACCTCCAGCTACGTCCTTCTCGCCGCCGGGTGGGCCGCCCTCGCCCTCGCTCTGCTCTCGCTGCTGGTCGACCGCCGTCCCGAACCCTGGCCCCGCTGGCTGCGCCTCTCC
>DASXFH010000222.1:0-57375 GCA_036489655.1 Acidobacteriaceae bacterium
GAGGACGCTATAGCTGCGGGGAAAATGCCGAAGGAATCGGCCCAGCGTCTACGCAATCAGGTGGCGGCGTTGTGCGCGGTGACAACCCCCTCGGCCCGGGACTGGAAGGACACTTCGGGGATGTCCGAGAGTGGCGTGGACCCGGATGGCTCGATCCGCTCACGGCTCGATCAGTTGCCGAGGCAGGCGCAACTCGCGGCTTCTGGGCCGACTGCGACTGGTGGTGGGGCCGGGACGAAAAGTACCGGCCAGCTGGACCCAAGGTACAGCCTCTGGCTCATGGGTATTCCGGAAGAGTGGGCCTGCTTCGCCTCGCAGGCGATGCGATTGTTGTCCCGCTCGCGCAAGCGTTCATCGAAAGCGTGATGGAGGTGATCGCATGACGGCGAAGGCTGCGCCAGACCTCAGGTTCGAGCGCGGTCTCCCCGCCTCCCTCGATGCGGAGCGCACCATCCTCGGCGCGGTGCTGCTCGACAACGCCGCCTACGCCGAGGCCTCCGCCAAACTCGCCCCGGAAGACTTCGCGCTCACCGCCCACCAGCGGGTCTTCCGCCGGATGGGAGACATCATCACCAGGCGGCAGCAGTGCGATATCGTCACGCTCTCGGAGACCCTCGGGAAGCACAAGGAGATAGAGTCCGTCGGCGGGGTAGCCTGGCTGGCTTCGCTCACCGAAGGCCTGCCGCGGCGGCTGTCGATCATCGACTACGTTGCCATCGTTCTCGACAAGGCAATGCTCCGGCAGCTGATCGGGATCCACTCCGACGCCATCACGCGCGCCGCAGATCAATCAGAAGAAGCCGAATCCATCCTCAGTTCCGCCCGCAGTGCGATCGAGGCGCTGAGTTCACAGCGCGTGGAAACCGGACTCCAGCTGGCCGCCGAATACCTGGCCTCGGAATCGCTCACGGCAGCGGCCATGATGGACCGAACCGCGAAAGATCGCGGGATCCAGAGTGGGATTACCGATCTGGACACGATGACCTGCGGGCTCCAGCGCGGGGAGTTAGTCATCGTTGCCGCCAGGCCCAGCATGGGAAAAGCCCAACCGGTCACTGCGAAAGTCCTTACTCCTCGAGGATTTGTGCCAATGGGATGCGTTGAGCCGGGATTTGAAATTGTTGGAAGAGACGGCCGGCCCTATCACGTCACTGCGGTGTTTCCGCAAGGCGATCAAGCTGTCTTTGAAGTGCTGTTTTCGGATGGCACCAAAACGCGGTGCACCGAGGATCACCTTTGGTGGACTCAAACGAGGAACGAGCGCAGACGCGGTATGGGGGGATCGGTAAAGACGCTGAGGGATATCCGGCGTACGCTCGTCCGCCCCGATTCGGCGACATCTCCCAATCACGCCGTACCGCTGCCTGCTCCAATCGAGTTTATTCCACATGTTCAGAGACTGCTCCTCGACCCCTACGTTATGGGCGTGCTTCTGGGAGATGGTTCATTTTCGATGGGGCAAGGCGCGAGGTTCAGCAAGCCGGATGTTAGCGTTCACGACCTGGTACGGTCGCGCCTTCATCCGGACGACGAACTCTCCGTTTGCTCTGACGGTGAGACGTGCATTATCAGCAGCAGAAAAAAGGGACAGCGAAGGAGTGTGGCGTTCAGAGCCCTGGCGGAGTACGACCTTTTGGGGCACAAATCCACTGGAAAGTTTATCCCCCTGGATTACCTCCGGGCTTCGGTGAGTGAGCGGTTCGCATTGCTACGCGGGCTAATTGACACAGACGGTCACGTCAACGGGTGCGGTAATACGATCGAATTGAGTTCAAGTTCTCGCGTGCTGGCTACCGACATCCTTAACCTCGCGCGGTCACTGGGATTAAGAGTCTCGGAAGCAGACAGGATTCCCACCTATAGCGCCCCCGACGGGAAGAAATGCGGGGCGAGAAACTACCGCCTTCGTATTTGGGCTGATGACCTTGAGCTGCTGGTTTCCTCGGAGAAACACCTCCAGAGGGTGAGAAGGAAAACCAAAGTCCGCCGGACTCACAAGGCGGTCGTAGCCATAAGTCACGTCGGACGCGAAGTTTGCCAGTGCATCAAGGTCGATGCGCCTGGCGGCCTGTATATCACCGACGACTTCATCGTCACGCACAACAGCGACTTTGCCGATAACCTCGCCGGCAACGTGGCGCTCAACTACGGCAAGACCGTGGCGCTCTTCTCCCCGGAAATGGATAAATACTCGGTGCTGGCGCGGATTGTGTGTGCGCGCGGCCGTGTCGATCGCGGCCACTGGAAGTCGGGAAAACTCACCTCCGAAGACCGCCGGTACTTTGCGGATGCGCTGGAGGAGCTGAAGACCGCCCCACTCTACATCAACGATTGCTCTTCCCCCACCGTCTCCCGGATACGCAGCGAGTCGATGCACCTGAAGGCGCGCGCGGGGCTGGACCTGCTGATCGTCGACTACCTGCAGCTGATGTCCGCCGCGGACTTCGGCAAAGTCTTTAACCGGGAGCAGGAGGTGGCGAAGATGAGCGGCGGCATGAAGCGGCTGGCCAAAGACCTCGGTGTCCCCGTGGTGCTGCTGGCGCAGATATCCCGCGAGAACACGAAGCGGACCGACAAGCGGCCGGTCCTGTCCGACCTTCGGGAGTCGGGTGCGATCGAGCAGGATGCGGACGTGGTGGCATTCCTGCACCGGGAGGAGTACTACGAACGCGAGAACAAAGACCACAAGGGCAAGGGGGAAATCATCATCGCGAAGCAGAGGAACGGGGCGGTGGGGACGGTACACGCGGCGTACAACGCGGTGATCGGGCGGTGGAGCGATACCCAGCCGGATGAGGCGACCGAGTTCCAGATGGGATTCAACAAATGGTGAACGGTGTGCAGCCCTTTCTGATCGAACTCGATAGGTGGTGGATCGAAGTGCGGGATGGCAATCACACATGCCGCACGATCTTCCGCCGACATTACACCTATAGGCCATATAGAGACGGCCGCGACCCAGCCCTATTTGTTGGACCCGAGGAAAAACTGGTCCTGCTCACAGCTTCCGCCAAAGCACTTTTTGTTTGGAGGAAGTTATGGCGGAAGCTGCTGATCTTTGAACGGGTGACGGAGGTGATCGCGTGAGCTATCTGATCCGTTGCGGCCACGTCCTCGAAGAGCTCGCCGTCCTCGCCGATGAAAGCGTCCAGTGCGTCGTCACATCGCCGCCCTACTGGGGACTGCGCGACTACGGAGTCGCCGGACAGATAGGGCTTGAGGCCAATCCTCAGGAGTACATCGCAAAGATGGTACGGATCTTCGGCGAGGTTCGTCGCGTGCTGCGCGCAGACGGCACTTGTTGGGTAAACATGGGAGATAGCTACTGCAACACGGATAAGTGGGGTGGCGGCAAGAGCGGAAATACCGGAAAACATAGCATCGCAGAGGATGGCTCTGTGCCTTCATGGACAGTTAGATCAAAGAAGGATCCCATCCCCGGTATCAAGCCGAAAGACCTGCTCGGCATGCCATGGCGCCTGGCCTTCGCGCTGCAGGAGGATGGCTGGTATCTCCGCCAGGATATCATTTGGGCAAAGCCGAATCCGATGCCTGAGTCGGTGAGCGACCGCTGCACGAAGGCACATGAGTATATCTTCCTGCTCTCCAAGTCCGAAGATTACTTCTTCGACGCCGAAGCTATCAAAGAGAAATGCAGCACCAACACTCACGCCCGGGGCGGCGGAGTCAATCCAAAAGCAAAGAAAGAGGGCCAGCACTCTCGGATGCGTGTCGACCGAGATCCGCGGCACACAACTCCGCGAAAGGATCGTACCGCACATGCTGGGATGTCGATCCAATCAGGCTTGGCCCGAGTAAAGAATCACCACCCTCCGAGAGCCAAGCAAAATGAAAGCTTCGCCGCCGCGGTGACTAACATCGTTACGCACCGAAACAAGCGCAGCGTCTGGACTATGGCCACCCAGCCTTTCCGAGAGGCTCACTTTGCCACATTTCCCATCGCGCTTCCCAGCCATTGCATTAAGGCCGGAACGAGCGCGAAGGGGGCCTGTGCAGTGTGCGGCGCACCTCTGTCACGGATCGTCGAGGCCTACGACACTGGTGCCCGTCAAAAGTTGGCTGATGGGTGGGACACCGAGCCCGGTTCTCATGGAACTATCCACCGCCGCCAGGGGCGAACGGATGGAGAGGGAGATCAGCCGGTCATCGCGTACCGCACTATTGGCTGGCGCGACTGCTGTACGTTGTTTGGCGCCGGCGCCATTCCTTCGGTTGTGCTTGATCCATTTTCCGGCTCGGCGACGACTGGCGTGGCTGCTCTTCGCTTGGGCCGCAGCTACATCGGCATCGAGCTCAACCCCGAGTACGCTGCCATGGCCCGGCGGCGGATCGAAGAAGACCGGCCGCTATTCAACCGCTCCGAGCCACGCGAGGCCCCGGACACCACCACTACCACCACCAGCAGCATTCAAGGAGAACTCCTTTGATCAGCGTCCATTACAACCGCAGCGTAAAATCCGGCGACTTGGTCCGGATCGTCAAGTCCGCAGGCGGCGGCAAGACCTTCGCCTGTGTCGCCTTTGTCCTCACCGTGAGCTCTCACCTGCCCGAGCTCCTCGGCGGGGACGGTGAGCCCACCCTAACCGTGGCGTTCCTCAATCCCCAGGCGGACCCATCCACCCTGACGGGGGCAAACTGGACCAGCGCCTTTGAGCGTGTTGCCGGCGTCGCCCACTATACCCACGCTGAAGCCATTGCCGGCAAACGCGGGATCTATTGGGTCGACAACCTGCCAGCAGAGGTTTCAGCTGCGGATCTCGAAATTGATGAGTTGCCTGAGATTCCCAGCGGGACCTCGGCGGTCTTCAGCCGGGAGACGGCCGACAGATTCTTTGAGCAGCCATCAAGAACGGTGCCCTCGATGGTCGAACCGGTACGCGAGGACAATAAGAAGTCCGAGCGGCGGGTCCACGACTTTACCGCTGGGACCGACCCACGGATGCAGGGTGAGGCGGGAGACAGCGACGACACGCAGCTGCCGTCGCAGGACGAGCTGAAGCAGAAGCAGGATGCGCTACTGGCCGCTGAGGCTGGAAAAGGCCACGATCCTCTCCATGTGCCAGCCGACAGGGAGAACGCGGAGTCCGTCATGCAGGCTCGGCAGGCGTGGGAGAAGGAGAGAACGGCTGTGAATCCCCCCGGGAATCACCTTGGAGGCGGTCCGCAGTTGGTCCCGGATACGGAACCTCAGCAGCGCACGGACATCCCATCGCAGCCAGATATGAGCGCAGCGGCAGCCCCAACGCTGGCCGATATGGAGAGCCAGCCATCAGGGGCTGGGGAACCCACAACGGCATCAGCAGACCCGCAGGAAGTGCAGGCTCCAGCTACCACGGGGGTCTAAGCTATGGGCTGAAAACCCCAGGCTATTCCACGGCGGAGGGTTCGGCCCATCCAAATGGCAACTTCTGGGGCTTCATGGGAGAAGGAGAAGCCCCACTTTTTTTGGGATTTATCCCTTTAACTCCCGTGGAGGGGAGACCAAATGAAGTATGAAATGAATCGAGAAGTTTTGAGCGCCATCCACGATGAGCGCGTGTTTCAGAACCGCAAATGGGGAACCGTGAGTGACCATCCTCACGAGGTCGGCGGATACCTAACGATTATGCGCAAGTTGCTCGCCGATGCCGAGGCAGCATGGTCTTCCAATCGAGGAGACGAAGGCGCTCTAGATGAAATTCGCAAGGTTGTGGCGGTGGGCTTCGCGTGTATGGAGCAACACGGCGTGCCGATCCGTTCTCCACTGGATTTCATCGCGCTGCAACGTGGCCATGTGTCGCACAGCGTTGAGGGTGAATGGAGTTAAAGGGATAGATCCCCTTTTTTTCAAGTGTCTCGATTGCGGGCAGACGATGCACGTCCACGGGTGGATCGACACGAAGGAAGGCGGAGCCGGCCTACCGCATCCGAGCCTTCCGCCTCATGCTGACACTGGTTACCTGCCGCGTCTTTACCTTCTCCGCGTAGAACCGCTGTGCCGCGATCGCCGCGCTGGTGGGGTTCAGTTCGGCAATCACCTGTTGGAGCTGGTCTCCCAACGGGACTTCGGCCGGCTTCCGCACCGTGAAGATGATGTATTTCATGGCGTCGCGCGCGTGGTTCCACTTGTCGACGATGTTCTCGGTGGGGTTGCGCGAGAGCAGTTGCCGCGCCGTGAGCTGCGCACGCTTGGCCCGGTTCAACTCCCACAGCAGGTTGGGGCAGTCGTAGGGATGGAGGCCAGGCTGGATACGGTCGCTCTCGTTCCGGCAGACGATAAAGAGCTTGGGCTGGAGATGTTCCAGATCCCGCCAGTAATCCGACAGCACCCGCTCCACAAAGGTAAGATCACTGCGCTCCCCTTCAAACTGCTTCAGGAAATTCACCCCGTGCCGGCGATACGTCGTATTCACTGAGGCGTAGGTTCCATCCTTCTGTAACTCAGAGTCCGGGAAGATAGACGGGTCGGCCACGCACCAGCGCATCTTATTCAGGTCGGGCATCTTCAGCATCTCGGGAGCATTCATCGCCACGTCGTTGGCCCAATTCTTCCGTGCCATCGAGTAATACTCGCCCGCAAAATAAAGATTCCCGGTGAAGTCCACATAGCACTTGAGCAGCGCGGTGGCGTTGGTCTTGCCGTGGTCGAAGCCGGCCACCACGTCCCACCGAGGATCGGGGAACCAATCCTCCCTCGTTATCACCACTGCATCGTGGAACTGGCCCAGCACCCTTCCGAATACCCGTTCGCCGCCGCCGGCCAGCGGTTGAATCTCCTGCTCCCTGTCCCATGCGGATTGGCTGGACTGCTCTGCGCGCGCGGTCTCAAACCATGCTGCCCCGGTTGGCGTTGCCGGATTGCGGTCGGGATCCGCCGAATAGTGAATGGTGAGAACGGGGATGCCGTTTTCCTTGCGCCGGAGCTGCACCCCGGGGATGACTTCAATGCGCGCCTGCGCATCCATGGAGTTCAGCCTTCGGAGTGCCGCTTCCATCGCGTTCATTTCAACTCGTAACCTCCACGTCGTTCAACCAATCGAAGTACCATCCCGGCCATGCGGTTGAGTTCAGGACGATCTTCTGAACGGCGGAAAGCGACTCATCATATGAGAATCCGGCTTCGGGCTGGAACGCCGTCTCATCATTGAAGTAGCCCCACGGGTGATAGGTGCGCAGCTTGCCGGCGCCGCCCGCAATACCCCAGATGATGCTCCCATTGGCGAAAGACAACTCGTTCTCCGCCATCCTGTCCAGCGGCTTCGACAGTGGGAAAGCCTGCTTCAGCCACTCCGGTTGACGGGTGTAAAGCGTGCGGGCGTAGAAGACGTTCTCCTTCGCCTTGGTCTCCTCCATCGTCTGGCACACGATTTCCCGCTCTGGAACCTTCATCGCCTCCAGCGTGAAGTACCCCATGATGCCCCAGGTGATCATCATGTCGCGGGACTTCTCGATCGGCTTGACCTTCCCCGGAGCATTCAGGAAGTCAAAGAGGCATCGGAAGTAGGGTTTGTCCGGGAACGGCTCGTAGGGGTTGGGCCGGTCCTCTTCCTTCCAGTGAGGGTTGTGCGTGGCGGTGTAGTTCTGCAGCCAGGTCAGCTCATCGGCCGTCGCCTCGCGCACCCGGCGGTTTTGCTCCGCCATCTCTGTATCCGAAACGTTATGTTCCACGTCCCGGGCGCGCGCGAGAGTTTCTTCGTTCTGCTCGGTGATGCGCCGCGCCTTTGCGCGCAGTATCCACTCAACGTCAATTGGAATCAGCGCCATCGGACTTGGCTGGCTCGGCATCGGCGGCCTTCTTCTCCTCCTCGGTCAAATCCCACTTGCCGTGAAGCGCATAGTTTTTGATCTGATCGGGGGTCTTGTCTTTGAAATAGGCATCGGCATCGCGCGGGGAAAACTTCAGCCCGAGGATTTCGCTGATGGCGTTGAGCGCTTCTACCTGTCCGTCGATGGTGCCCTTCGTGTCTTCCGGCGGCAGCAGGGCCAGCGCGATCAGACGGCCGAGGACGTCGCCGCGCCCAACGGGAAACTTCGTGACCTGGGTTACTTCCCACGATGCCATGGTCTTCAGGAACTGTGCCTCATAGCGCTTGAGGTAATCGCGGAAGGCCTTGATCCGCATCAGTCCTTCCACCTGCTCCGGCTTCCAGCCGAGGTGCGCGGCGGCCTTCTCTGGTCCCAACTTTATGGAAAGGTGGACAAAGGTGCGGTCCTCTTCGCTGAGGATGGCGAGGGGTTGTTTGCGGGGGGACTTACGTTTCGTCGTTTTCGCTGGCATCTGCGCGAAACAGATTACCTTTATTGCCGCCCTTCGCGCTGGAGGGTGCGATTGCGCTTCTCGCGGAGCATCCCTGCGAGCTCGGCCCGCTCGGCCGGCGTGGCGTAATTGTCGTAGATGTCCCGAGCCTCGGCGTAACTCAAACCGCGGAACAGCTTCTGCGCGTAATCGAGCTTGCCGTCCCTGATCGCACGGCGGATCTGTGTGCGAGTTGGCTGCATGTGCTCCTGCTCCCTGGCCTTCATCTGCTCCGGGGTCTGCGGCTGGTGGAAGCGCACCGCCCGCATCCGCGTCTCGGCGGGGGAATAGTCCAGCGAGGAAGAGGCATTGCCGACGCCGGCAGCGCGGAGAACCCGACTTTCGGTGTCGACGGCGCCGTTCTGGTTATGCCAGTTCTGAAACGAGATGGGCTCCGGCATGTTGTAGGCGAAGATATCGGCGGTCTTCCGGTAGAGACTCCCGTTCGGATCGTAGACGTAGTTTTTGAAAGCGTCCTGATTCTCCAGCGTGTCGTATAGGTGGCTCACCGTCCCGGAGAGCGAACCTTTGATGTAACCGCCGGGGTCACGGAAGGCGTGCTCAAAGTCCCGGAGCCCGGTGGGCAACGACAGCCGTTCCGGTTTCCCGGTGAATTGGTTGATGCGCCCGGTGCGCGGGTGTACCACCTCCAGTGCCAGCGCGCCCGGCAGGGAATAACCCTCCTCCCGATCTTCGCTCGCGATTTCCCACGGCCATTTACGGGTCCAGTAGCGGGTGAGGATGCTTCCGATGACGGCCGTGGTGGCCACCATCCCGAGTATCCACGCCTGGTTCATGCCGATCCTGGGAATGTATTCGCCGGCGCGCGCTCCCGGCCCGGTGCCCTTGCTCGACCGCGCATTCTTGCGCATGGCTTCGAGTGGATCCCGGAAGGCGCTGAACGCCTCAGGACCCGCTGCCGAGCCAAGGCCACGCCAGTTTCCGAGCTTCCACGTCACCGAACGGAACAGCAACTGGAGCACGCTCTTGAATGTGTTGTTCCAGTAGATATTGTTGAAGTTCATCTCGCCGAACCGGTTCTCTACCGTGTCCGCTACCTTGCGCGCAATCTCGGTGCGGGTCATGTCACCGTTGCCGAGCGCCTCCTGATTTTCGACGAGCTGCTGAGAATACTGCTGTAGCGCCAGGCCCCACTTCAGCCGCGGGATGTACGCCTCAAACAGCGGCTTCATCAGGACGGTATTGATCCACGGCGCCACGCGGAGAACTGCCCCGATGTAATTCCCCTCCTTCGCCGCTTCGATCATGCTCTTCTGCGGATCGAACCGGTAATCCCTCTGGATGCCCCAGGTGAGCCCGCCATTGAACAACTCCTGCATCGCGCCCGCGGCGTTCGGATATTGCCGCAGGAAGCGCTGGCCGCGCGTGGTAGAGAAGAACTGCGCGGGATCTGTCGCGAAGCGTTTGAGGCTACCGCCAGCGTGGGAAATCAGGAAGGGGGCTGCCACGGCGGAGCCAATCTCCGTCATACCCCGTGTGAGTTCCCGGCCGTCTCCAAGGCGCACGCCGTTGTTCCACACGCGCTGCACTCCGAGGCCGAACTGCGAACCCATCGCCTCCAGCGTTTCAAAGATAAGGTGGAACGGCGACATTCCCAGCTCGATCGCGGTGCTGAGGTTCTTGGCGAACAGCAACCCTTTCCCGAGCGCAGACTGCCGCAGAAGGTCGGGGCTCAGGTAATTGTTGAGCAGCCGTCCGAAGCCGGGCTCGCCGTACCAGCTTCCCGGGTTCGCCATAACGCGATGGGTTTCAAGGTCTTCCTTGGCTACCCACTCTTTCTTTTGCGGTCCGAGCGTTCGCGTGGGCAGCTGGTCGACGTCGACGGAGAGTGCCTTTTCCGGGAAATACACGTCCGCGATGCGGTCGTTGATCTTGACCCATCCCTCCGGCACCTGCTGTCCACGCTCGACATATTTCCGCAGCCCGACTGTCTTGGCTGCCGCCCAGGCCTGCTGTGCCGAGATGAACTTCATCATGCTGGATTGCGCCAGCGTAAAGAGCTTCCATGGATTGGTGGTGACAGGAACCCCGCCAGCGTTGATGCCCTCGCTGATCGTATCGAGGGTCGCACGCCGCATGAATCCTTTGTCTCCCTGCCACGGGCGTTTCGTCTTAGCGAACTGCGCCGTCTTCCCGCCCTGAGCGCCACCCCCGAACGGGACCACCTTCCAGATGACCCGGAAGTGGTCTTCCTTCGCCTGGAGCGTGGGCTTATAGCGCTGGGCTTCCCGCAGGGAGGCATCGTCGATGCGGCGCATGATGTCCTCGATCTGCTGGAGGCGCGCGTCGGGTTGCCCCACTCCGAGCTTGTAGCGGTCGATAAACGCCAGTTGCCCATCGCGCGGCATGGCTTCGAAGAATTTCTCAAGGCCGCCATCCAGCGTCTCGAGGTGGAACAGGTGCGATTCGAGTTTGCCTCGCGCCCGCGCCAGAATGTCCTGCGCGTCATCGTTGGCTCCCAGCCGCGGATAGAGCACGTTGACGATTGCTTTGCCGGCGCTCCTGGCCCCCTCGCCGAAGGTGGAGAGGTTGGGGGCGATATCTGCGTCCCACAGAACTTTCCCCTGCTTCGCCGCAAACTCCGCCAGCACGTCCAGACCGAGCAGGGAAGAACGCAACACCACGCCGGGCCGTGGGGTCTCGTCCCGTTCCGCGATTCCTTCGTCGGCTTTGTCCGCATCCTCCTGCTGCTCCTCCGCCTCCGGGTCCTCCTCGCCATCATTGTCTGAGAGCAGGTCTTCCTCGGGGTCGTCGCTAACCTCGGCGGTGACCGCCTGCGCCATCGCGTTCTCAACGTCGGAGCGAATCCCGAGCCGGCGTTCCACCTCGGCCAACTCCTTCTCTACCTTCTCCATCTGCGCTTTCTCCGGGAAGTCCTTCGACTGTGCAATTTCGTCCAGCCGCTGGGCCTTCGCGCGGAGCCGGGGCAACTCCACCTTCGCCTCTTCAAGGTCGGTGGGGATTTGCCGGAGACGGGATTCGAGCGATCGGGCCAGCGATGTCATGTCCCGGCTCGGGGCGGCAAAATTTCGCCCTGTAATGTAATCCGGCTGGTAGTTGAGCCCGGAGATTCCCTGGGCCTGCGATTCCTTGTTTGCCGGTTTCACTTCGACGGCGACTCCGATGCCGTTCCACGTCATGTGGAAGTTGACCGGCGGAATGTCCATGGCTTCGAGGTGATCGAAAAGCGCCTTGCGATCGGTGAAGGTCTTCCCGTCGACCTCAACCTTGATACCCTTTCCGTCTTCGGCGCCTGTCGCCTCGGCGGCTTTGATCTTCTCAGTTGCAGTTGACAGCGCGGTTACATCTGCCTCGAACCTGTCGGCGCGCATGGAGGCCATACTCGCCTCCTGCTGGTTCATCCGGCGCTGGCTGAAGAAGTTGCGCTCCAGCGCCCGCAACTGTGCCGCCTGCATCTGGAGGTCGTACTGGATCTTCACGTCGGGATTGCCCGAGGCCGCAATCTTCATCTCCTCCAGCGACAACACCATTTCGCTCGCCGCATCGGCCATCACCCGCTGCTTGTTCCGGCCGCTCATCACCTGAGAGATAAATTCGGCTTTGCCCTGAAGGGTCTGCGCCATGTAAGCGTCGAAGCTGCGCTCGGTCAGGTAGTTGTAAAGCCGCACAGAGGGGTTCAGATTCCCCTGGCGCACCGCCCGGCCGTTCCGCTGCTCGAGGTCACCGGGTCGCCACGTCAGGTCGATGTGGTGGAGAGCTTTCAGCAACCGCTGGGCATTCGTGCCGGCGCCCATCTTGAAGGTGGATCCCAGAAGGATGCGGACTTTGCCCGCATTCATGGCGGAGAAAAGCGCCTGCCGCTTCACCCTGGTATCGTGCTCCCCGATGATGGCAATCTGCTCTGCCGGGACGCCACGCTCCATCAGCTTTTTCTTGATGTCGCGGTAGAGGTTGATCAGCTCCTTCTCCGGGATCTTCGTCCCGTCCTCGGTTTTCCCGCCCTCGATCGAGCGGTAGAGATCCAGAAACCCCATCTGCGTAGTGGGGCCGGCGGAGAGTTCCTCCTTGCCGTCCTTCCATACCTCGAACATCGTATCGACGGCTTTATTGATCTTCGAGTCCGTATCGTCGGGGAGGGTGGGGTCGATCAGCCGCATGTCGGTTGCGGCTTTGCGCCCGTCCGTCGTGATCTTCAACATGTTGTCAACGCGCGGGTCCACGCTCCCACTCTTTACCCTCTCGGCCCGCTCCATCAGGTGGGAGACGAAAGCCTCGAGACGCGGCGACGCCGGCACCGGAACCACGATCGGTTTGCCGGTCTCAAGCTCCGGCGTGGGAAGGTTCAGGTCCTCGGCGGTCTTGATGTCCGCGAAGGAGCGGAACATATTCATCAGCTCCGGCACGTTCTGGAACTGTGCGAACTTCGAACGCGCCTTGTAACTGCGACCGTCGGCGGCTAACTCCATCGCCGTAATTACGCTGCCGAAGTTAGCGGCCCAATCGTCGAAGAAGCGGATACCGGCCTTTTCAAGGACATCGGGCGCGACGTACTTAAACATGGTGTAGAGCTCTGCCATGGTGTTCTGGACCGGGGTGCCGGTAGCGAAGACCACCCCGCGGCCGCCATTGCGGTCCTGCAGGTATTCCGTCTTCATCTTCAGGCGGAGCGCACTCTTCGCCTTCGCCTGTTGCAGCCCGGCAATGCGCGTCATCTTCGTGTAGAAACTCAGGTTCTTGTACATGTGGGCTTCGTCCACGAATAGCTGGTCGATGCCCGTGTCGTCGAAGTTGATGGCCTTGTCGGCTTTTAGGTCAGCGAGTTTCTTGAGCGTCGCGTCCAGCGCGGCCATCGCCTTTTCCAGCTGCTTAACCGTGCGGCTCTTTTTTCCCTCCTGCTCCGCAACCGCCTGGATTGTCTCGCGCAGCTCCGCCTTCTGCTTCTGGATGGTGACCCGCTGGCGCTCGGGAGAGATATCCATCAGGTTGAACTGTGAGTGAGGAAGGATCACCGCATCGAAGTTTCCGGTCGCGATGCGTGACATGATCCGCTGGCGGTTCTTTGCATCGAAGTCGGTCTCGGACGGCACCAGCAGATTCGCCCCGGGGTAGAGGTGCAGGAATTCCTGGCGGAACTGCTCCACGATGTGGTTGGGTACGGTGATCATCGGCTTTTTGAACGTGCCGACGCGCCGCCCCTCCATTGCGGCGGCCACCATCTCGAAGGTCTTACCGGCGCCAACGACGTGCGCCAGGAGCGCCCGCCCGTCCTGGAGGATCCGCCAAACGGCATTCACCTGGTGCGCAGTGAGGCGGATGGAGGAGTTCATCCCCGGGAAGGTGAGGTGCGAACCGTCGTATTCCACCTGCGCCAGATTGTTGTAGGCATCGTTATAGAGGCGCTGAAGCTCCGGCTTCCACGGGGAAGCGACAGCCCACCGCTGGAACGCCTCGCGAATCTTCTGTTGAGCGGCCTGCGCGGCGGTGGTGGCGTCGCTGTTGAGGGTCCGCGAACCATCGGAATGGTAGTCGTAGATGGTGGTCTGGCGCAGGTTCAGCGTGTCTTCGAGAAGATCGCTGGATCCGGCCCGGGGCGTGCTGTAAAGGCCTCGCGCCTCGGCGGTGTCCCGGATGTTCCTGACCTGCCAGTTGCCGATGTTGTATTTGACCGTGCCGGGCGACTTGAATGTGTCGCGGATAAACTCCTCGATCGCATCGGTCGGGATCCACGTCGATCCAAGGCGGACGGCTATGGAGGTCTTTGGGTCTTCTCCAATCTCGATATCGGCCGGGATAACTTTTTCGAGCGCTTCAACGTTGGGCGCGTAATCCTTCATCCCCTGCGTGACCGCGCGCTTCGCATCTTTCAGTTTGTCGCGCACGTACCCCGAGAGGTAGGTTTCGCGCGTCTCGTAATTGCCGCTCGCCGGGTTCCGATAGATTAGCCCGCGATCGGCCAGCTTCTTGACCACGTTGGCAACCGGTTCATTGCGGAGCCGGCCCATCATCTGGACGTCGGGGAAACCTCGCTCGGCAAGCACCAGCTGAAGGGCCGCTGCGGGATCTTCGGGAAGCGCTCTAAGCTCTTCACGGGGGAAGATGGTGCGGCGGCGGAAGATATCGGCCGGCGTTCCCTGGCGGGCGGCCTTGTCCCACGTCTCCAGCGCCAGAAGCCGCGGATAATGCGGATCGTCCCGGAATGCCCCGTTGGCGGAGCTGTTGAGGTAGCCGTACTTTCGAACAAAGGCGTCGTAGTCCTTCTGAAGGCTTTCCCTCAGGCCTGCCACCAGCGAATTGCCAATCTCATCGTCGGGCGCCGTCACCATGGTCGACAAAAGCCGGTTCATGGAATCCCGCACGTCGACCAGCGCCTTGAACCGCTGGATCTTGCTGAAGACCGGTTTGCCAGCTTTGTCGAGCACCGCTTCGGGGTTGACGAGTTTGCCGTTGACCCGCTGCTTCAGTGTGCCCTTGGCGTCGACGGTGTACTGTCCTTCGTGGAGCGCATCGGGCGCAAACTCCGCCGCAGTCGATGCGAGGTTGTTACCGGTGGCCTGCTGGCCCGCCTCTGCGATGATCCCGCGCGGGAGCTTCCCCTGTGCCTCCTTCAGTAGATCGGGGATGCTCCTTCCTTCGTGGGGTTCGAGCAGGAATCCCATGCCGCCGTACATCTTGGTCGAGGCTGTGGGCTTGCCCAGCATCATCTCCGGGTGCTTCTGGAAATACTCGTTGACGTTGAGGTTCTCGGCGTTGCCCTCCTTCGTCGGAAGGCTCTGCGGTACAGAGTTGGTCCACTCAGCGGCGTGCTTCGCGGTCTGGCCCGGTGCCCGCTTCTGGAGAAAAATTAGGTCGGTCGTGACATCCGTGCCGGCATTCGCCTTGAAGGCGCCGGAGGGTAGCCGGATGGCTCCGAGGAAATCCGCTTTCGATGCGAGGATGTTGCGGATATCGGGATCCATCTTGTCCAGAGTTCCCGTCGACGTGATGAACGCGAGCACGCCCCCCGGCCGCACTTTGTCGAGGGACTTCACAAAGAAGAAGTCGTGGACCAGCGCATTCAGCTTTTTGTAAGTGGGGTCATACAACTTATACCCGCCGAACGGAGGGTTGCCGATCGCTACGTCGACGTCGTTGTCCGGGAGGATAAGGTCGGCAAAGTCTTTATTAAAGAGGGTGGCGCCAGGGTACAGGAGCTTGGTGATACCGAAGCTCACCGCATCCATTTCGTTCGCGATCGCGTTGACCTTCGCGCGCAGCCCCTTCGGCATCATCCCCAGAAAGTTCCCGGTACCGGCGGCGGGCTCGAGGACGTTGCCGGCTTTGAATCCGAACCGCGCCATCGTGTCCCACATGAACCGAACCAGCTCAGGAGAGGTGTAGTGGGCGTTCTTCGTCGACTCCTGCGCGCGGGCTAGCTCATCGGGGGTAAGCAACTTCTGAAGCTCTGCGTTCGCTGCGCGCCAGCGGCCAATCTCATCATGGGGCGCGCCGTAGGGCATAAAGGCGTGCTGGAGCGCGCCCCATCCGACATAGTTGGAGAGCGCTTCCTTCTCTGCGTCGGTGAGCTTGCGCGGGGACTTCTCCACGTCGCGCAGGATGCGGATGGCGTTGAGGTTCGCTTCGAGGCGCCCGACCGTGCCCGTGGGAGGCTTCCACGCATCGGCATGGGAAAACCATTCCCGGTTGAGAGCTTTGGGTTTTGCGAGGGCGGCAGTGGCCTTCCTGATTACCGGCCCGGCTGGGGCACGATCAATTCCTGTATCGCTTCCCGCGCCTGGTCCGGGTTCAGCCCCTTGTTCTGAAACTGGTGCAAGGTCTCCACGCACATCAGAGCGGTCCGGTTGATTTCCGTCTGGAGCGTTTCCTTCGCCTTCAACTCCCGGAAGTACGCCGGTCGATGCTTCTCCCAGTCGCTCTCGATCCGAGCTTTCAGCGACGGGAGCCGGGCGTCCTCCTCCGGCTTCAGCGAGACCTGCGGGTTTTCCGATTCCGCTGGCATTGGTTTCTTCATTCTGCGCCTGTTCGCCGGCAGCAGCAAGGGATTTCACTTTCGCGGCGGCCACCGAATAGCTCTTTCGGTCGGTGTCATCCTTGATCCGTGCGATGCGGCCGTCGGTGTGGGCGACAACCCCGGTTCGCTCTTTCCCCGTCCTATCGGTGAAGGACACCCGGGCGCCCTTGGCAATGGCAGCGCCCGGTGTCTGCTCTGGAGATTCTCCGCGACCTCCTTTCCTATCCATCGTTTTCTCTGGTGCGGTGGCACCGGAGCTTGTGGGCTCGACACGGCCGGCGCTTCCGATGCGCTGACCTGGGAACTTCTCGGCAAGCAGCTGTTCCGCGTGTCGGCGATTCTCGGCTTCGACGCGCTCCATGCGCGCCTTTGGATCGCCGGCGAACTTGGCGACCTCAGCCTCGTATGTCTTATTGAGCGCGGATGATCCGCCTTTAAGCGGCACCACCTCTTTACTTCCATCGCGCATTGATATCTCGATCGCCTTAACCGGAAAGGTCTTACCTTCTGTCTCGGTCATCCCGACATACTTGCTGGCCGTCTCCGGCTTCACATAGCCGAGGGTCGCGTGGGGCTTGTATTCGGGGAATGTGCGATCGATGAAATTGCCGTGCTTATCCAGTTCCGCTTCGATTCGGCGGAGGTCGGCGGCTTCGACGGGAGCGATGATCGGTGCTCCGCCGTCGCTGGACTTGCTGGGCGGGAAGGATGTCGTCTTTCCGAGGGTGGCTTCGAAAGGGGCCTGCTTTTCGAGGAACGCGCGGATGCCAGCGGTCTCCTCGTCCTTCAGGCCGTAGCGGAGGGTGATGTGGGGTTCGGTCTCGAGGCCTTCGCTATTGCCGCCGTACTCGGTGGAAATGAGGTCTTTGGGGTCGATGCGCGCGCGGGCTACTGCGAGGGCGCGGTCGGCGTCGCTGCCCTTTGGGATGGCGGCCTGGGTGTTGCCGTATTTGTATTTTGCCGGTTCAGCGCTTCGGGGCTGAAGTGGTGACTCACCGGGTGCAGGTTCCCGTTTGTCTCCCCCTCCTTCAGGATGCGCTCCAACTGCTTCTGCGATGCGGGATCCAGCTTCCGTGCCCGCTCCTGAAACTCCGCGATTGTCTGCTGATCCAACATGGCTGACCTCCTTGGATGCTTCCGGCCTGGAAAGGATGTCGTCGACCAGCGACTTCAGATCAGGGTTTGCCCTTGCGTACTCAGCTGCGCCCGCCTGCCCGAGGTGGCGGAGCTGCGCGGCCATCTGATCCTTCTGCGCCTCCACGTCCCGTTCGGCGGCGGCGCGCTGCTGTTCCCGGGGAAGCTGGGCAAGCGCCGGGTGAGCCTCCGCGCCGGCTTCCATGGTGGCCGCCGGGCCTCGGGCGGCTAGGCTCCCGGCGGCAGCACCTTCACCGACTTCACCTTTTTCGGGTCCAACTTCAGTAATTCCTCGAAGCTCCCCACGGGCCCGCTCTCCGCTGGCTTCGCGCTGGGACTTGTGGGACTTGAGGGCGGTTTCGGATTCTCCGAGGTTTGCGCCTGTGCCATAGCTGAAATCTGCTCCTTTGAACCGAAGGGTCTCTCCGTCGGTGGTTTCTACCTCAATGGTCCGGTTGCGCAGGATCTCACGCGCCCGTTCCAGCTTTCCCTTTATCTCATTGGCAGACGCGCCGCGGTAGAGAAATTCGTCGCCTTTGTCGTGGTAAGCCTCGAGCCCTGCGGCCTGGAGGGCTTCAGCTTTGGCTTTGAGCAGGGCGTCGCCGGCGGCATATCCGAATTTGTCGTTGAGGGCCTTCAGCCCGTCGGCGTCACTCATGGCGACCGCCGGGGCGGACCGCCCGTGCTCCGCTTCATCGAAGGCACGACGGTTGGGCAGGCCGGTCTTGTCGCTGGTGAGCAGGGTGCGGCGCATGTCCTCGGGCGACATCTCCGCCACGCGCTGGCGCTGGCCGGTGTCCTGGCGGCGCTCCGGAGCAGGTGGCTTAACAGAAGCGCCAACCGTAGTTTTCGCTTTCCTTACGGGGTTCCCGAGAACGAATTTGCCCCGTTGCGCGCCTTCCTTGACTTGACCAACGATGATCTTTCCTAGCTTGCCGGCGGTCGGTTCCTCCATGACTTCGAGAACGAATTCTCCGTCTTCGTTTGGTTTAGCCCCGGGAGGGACATCGTCGGGGTGTATCGGCTGAAAAGCAAGGAGGTTATTCTTGTCCTCTATTTCTCTAGTAAGGGGATCGCCGTCGTGCGCCAAAGAAGACGCAACTTCTTGTTTAACAGCGGGCGGCTCTGTTAAAGATTCTGGCTCGTTTTGTTTAACCGGATTCTCATTCGGCGCGAGCAGGTCCTCGTGGGTACCAGCCTTCGCGGCGGCTTTGATCGTGGCCGCCCTGATCGCCTGCGGATCATATAGATACGTTCCAGCGCCCGGCCCCTGCCGCACGTCGACCCGCTTGATTCCCTCCGGTAGCGTCGGGATGTAAGAAGATCCCTCCGGTAGCAGGACCGCTTTCACGTTGCCCGCCTTCAGGTCGTCAACCTTGCCGTCAATCTCCGCCTTGGCTTCCGGCGCCACCGGTTCTCCGGCCGTCTCGATCGAGGGGGCTTTTCCGGCCCGGGCCTGCTTCACCATCTCAAGCCCCTGGGAATACGGAATCCCAACCTGCCGCAAAAGCGTCTTCGCGACCTGCACGGGGGTTTGAGCTTCGTTCGCGTCGATCACCGTCTGTGCCCGCTGCTGGAGCGTCGGCGGCGGGGTCACTTCATTTTTTCCTTCCTGATTTGAGGCGGCTTTTGCGGAAGCTTCCTTCTGCGCTTTCGCCGCCTCATTTCGCGCCGTGTCCTGCCGCGCGACCTCGTCATTGATCCATTTCGCCGCGATAGCGCTGGCCTGCTCCGGGGTTTTCGCCGTGGCGATCCTGCCGTCCGGTCCCATGACCGTGCCCTTCTCGGCAATCCACTTTGCGAGATTCTGGTGTGCCTCCATGGTCAGCTGCGGACGCATCTGCGGCGGGGCCATGGAGATGGCGCCAGCCACTCGCTGCACGGTATCAGCGTGGAGAACGGCCTGATCCATCCCAGCCGGCATCGGCGGTTTCGGTTGGGGCGGGACTGGAGGCTTCCCGTTGATCACGTTCGAAGACGCCTGGTCCAGAGCGTCCGCGGCGAGGGCGGCTCTCATCGATGCGTCGTTCTGCTGCTGGCGCAATACCTCGGCGGGATCCGGCAACGCGGTCGGGGTTTGCGTGGAGAACTGCACGCCAGCGTCGCGGGGCTTGACCACCGAAGCGGAGAATGGCCCGACCCGCACGCCGGCACCGACGGCTTCGGGAGAGGTCGCGACGCCTCCGCCCACTCGGCCACCGAACGCCGTAAAGCCTTTGCCTGCGGTTCCGTCTGGTCCCTGAACGCTCACTCCCCGAACGCCGGCCAGTGCGGTCAGCGCGTTGGGGATGAAGAATCCAGCCGTGTTCCAGAATTCCTGCTCGTCGGGAGTGAGACCGGCCGCCTTCGCCGCTGCCCCTGCTGCCTTTCCGCCCACCACGCCAGCCAGGTAAGACAGGCCGGCTTTGACCGGAGCCGAGGCGGCAGCTTCAGCGAACATCGGGGTGCCCATGTACATGGCACCACGCATCGTCTCGGTTGCGCCTCGGGCCATCATTGAGGGATCACGCGGACCGATTTGGAGGTCATCGCCGTATCCCGCGCCGCGCGCGATATCTCCGGTACCCTCCCATATCTCGTGTGCCGCCTGCTGCGGTCCAGCTCCAAATCCCGTAGGCGGACTATTCTCGTAGGTCGCGGACTCCTGAGGATTCATCGGGCGGGTTCCGGGTGCGGGCCCGGCGATGGCCGCGCCGAGGGGTTCTTCCTGGACGTCGGTCTGTCCGGCGATCTGGGCCGCGCTCCGCGGGCCTCCGATAATCTCAACCTCCCCGGGAGAGAGAACCGGGGCGTTGTGCGTCGAGGCCTGGGTAGTCGCCTCCTGGTAGGTGGTTGGGGCTGGCTGCTGCGGGGTAACGAATCGGCTGCTCGGCGGCGTGGTGTCATTCAGCGCGGTTTGCGCGACAGAAGGCTGGCGCGCTGGCGGCCGTCCCAGGTTCGGGGCGGCCGGAAGCGTCGGCGGCTGGTAAGCGGCCGTCTCATTGGCCAGCATTCCCTGACCAAGAGTTCGCATGGCCTGATCCGAGCGCGTTTGCGCAGCGGTGTGGGCTTCGGCTGCTGAATTGTCGATTTCTACGTCGTCGGCGCCGAGGGAAACTGGTTGCTGGCCCGAGCTCTGCGCACCCTGTACCTCAACGTCCCCCGGGTCGAGGGTGACGGCTTGCGTGGACATTTTTACTGTGCTCCGGAAGGCTGCTGCGCTGGCTGGATGATCGGCTTTCCACTGCGCGGGTTGTAGCCCGTCACGGTGTACCGCTGGCCGCCGACAATGACAGGGTCTCCGATCTTTACCTGCTTGCCGGATGGGGTACTGACGACTGATCCAGCGGGAGGCCCGGAGGCGCGGGGCGCGGGCGCTGCAGCCGAGGGTTGCGGCGCTGGGGCTGCTCCACCCTTGCCGTCCGTCTTCCAAACGCCTTTGCTGTCGACGTGATCCCGGACTTCGGTATGGGGGATATTCTGCCCCGTCGTCGTACCGAGTCGATCTTCATAGTTGTCCTGCGCGGCCTGCCAGTCATCGAGGTAATCGTCCAGCGTGTAGCTGGGGTCCTTGCCCTGGCCGTATTGCTGGCGCGCCTTGCTGATCGCAGTGTTCTTCTGGCTCTCGATGCGATCGAGCAGGTTCTTGTTCGCGGTGCTTCCGCCTCCGGGGGCGTTGCGCTTGAAGTTGATGACTTCCTGCGTCGTCGGGTCATGGCCGAGGGATTTCACATAGGCATCCCACTCCGCCTTTCCCGCCGGCTCATTGTGAATCGTCGTGGTCGGGCTCGGTTCGCGGAGCTTTCCGTTCACCCGGATGTATTTCTCATCCTCGGGCGTGAGCTGAGTGCCGTTCGCCTTCAGGTTCCGAATCAGCGCGTCGCCGGATGCGGCCTGGCTGGCAGCTTTCCCCTCAGGAGTCTTCAGCCAGGAATCCGGCGGTCCGTTCAATTTGATCGCCTGCCCTCCCACGGTCGTAGCGTGCCAACCGCCCATTTTGTTCTGAGGATCATCAGGCTGCTCGGTTCCGGGAGCGACGCCCTGTAGCCGCTGCTTCTCCTGCGCGGCGCGGTCGCGGGCCATCACCTGCCCCTGGTATGCGCGCTCTGAGGTGTTGTAGTCGGATTCT
This sequence comes from Acidobacteriaceae bacterium, assembly GCA_036489655.1. GTDB lineage: Bacteria > Acidobacteriota > Terriglobia > Terriglobales > Acidobacteriaceae > Palsa-343. The sequence goes on from DASXFH010000222.1 coordinate 21,529, forward strand.
CCGGCGTTGTGCTGCTGAAGTCCGCGCTCCCATTCACGACCCTCGAGGTCTTCGCCCTCGCGCACTGCGTTGAGCTGCTGCTGAGTCTGGGCCTGTTTCTGCCGGTACGCCTCCTGGGCCCGATCCCACGGCGCGTCGATCGCGCTTTCTCCAACCTGAAGGCCCTGCTCCGCATTGTGGGTCCCCATGCCCACCAGCGCGGCCGCAATGGACCCGCCGATTCGCCGGCCGATGCTCGGCTTGTAGTCGGCGCGGTTCGGGGGCGGTGTCGCCAGTTGCGTCTCCAGCCGCTGCTCGTCGGCGTATCGGGATGCCGGCATTGGAGGCAACGGGGTTGGATTGTAGGTCCGGGCATGGAGCGCGTCGTCGTCGTTGCCGTTCGAGGATGACAATGGCGCGCTGGTCACCACTGGAAGCGGCGGCGTTGTATTCGGCGCCGCACTCGGAGCCGGACGCGCGCCATTCGGATTTGCTACTGCCGGGATGTAGAGCGGGTCAGAAGGGGACAGCCCCTTATTGGGATTGCTGGGGTCGTAACCCGACATGCCGCGGCCCTGCTGCTGTCCGTCCTGGCCCCCACCGCCATAGACGAATGCGCTGGTTGCGCCGTCCGGTTGCTCGTCATCATCCTCGGGATCGTATGGCATCTACCCTCTACCCATGGAACGCAGCCCCAGCTCCGGCGCCAGCCCCTGCTTCACCGGCGGAGATGATCTGCCCCCACATCTCGTCCTGTGCGTTCTCGGCGCTCGTGTAGTTGGAGGTCGCGTTGTTTGCTCCGCCGACTGCAGTGCCGTAAACCCCCGCCTCGCTATTTGCCCCAGCCAGCTGATCGCGGAACAGGCCCTGCTGCTCGTTGAGCCACTTGTCTTCGTTTTCGTTCGCCTGGGTCGCGTTGTACTGGGTGAGGTCGCGCTGGCCGGTGCGTGCCGAATCGGCAATCGTGCCAGCGATGGCAGCGGTATTCGTGCCGGCCCGGCGGGTGGTGTCACGCAACTGCTGCCCCTCCCGGGTGTTCGCGGCGTTCATCGCCCCGGAGGTGGCAATATTTTGGTTTTCGAGGTACGGCTGGGAAGCGTAGGGATTCCCTGCGGCGAGGGTGGAATTGATGTTCGAGTTATAGCTACCGATATCGGAGTTGTAATTCCCGAGGGCGCCGGATTCGACGCCGTTGTACATATTCAGCTGGTCTTTATCGGTATCCGATGCACCTGTCGCCATGGCGCGCAGAGATTACCATAAGGCGGTCAGAGCCACCGGTCCCAAAGGGTCAGTTGCTGCTGCTGCTGGAAACCCGAGCGCACCAGCCCCGCCTGCATCCGAACCGCGAGCCGCTCCGGCATCTGTGCCGTTATCCGGCGAAACTTCCGTGATTTCAGGAATCCGGCAAGTTCCCGCTCCACCGTCACCAGCGAGGCAAACCCCTCTGGGTTAGCCCCCATCTTCGTGACGTCGATTACCGCCTCGAGAAACACGCCGTCAACCACGCGGCCGCGGCGGTCTTCCGCCACCAGGGTGATGACAACCGGAAAGGAGAATGGATCCGGCATCCGTCCCTTGGTTCCGATGATTCGCGCCTTCGCCTTCCACACCCGGCAGATTGCCGGCATGTCCTCTGGCAGCGCTACCCGCCACGTCAGACCATGGGAGGTTCGCCGCCAGGTGCGCCACGACTCGGAATCGCTTTTAGGCTCCTCGGGCATAATCTTTATTCCGCCCTAACTGACGTGGATCCCGCCGCTTCCAATCGCGGTTGGATCTGCCACGCTGGTAGCGGTGATCGTGTGGTTCCCCGGAGACGTCGGAGCGGTGTAGAGTCCTGTCCCATCAATGACCCCCACGCTCGAATTGCCTCCCGCGATTCCGTCAATTGCCCACGTCACCGCATGGTTTGAGGTGTTCTGGACCACGGCGGTGAACTGCTGCTCCCCGCCCGTCGGCAGAGCAACACCGCTCGGCACCAGATAGACAATGACCCCGGGGGGCGTTGGGGGTGTAAGCGTCTGACCCGCGAGGGTCCAGGCAAAGACCATCCAGTTTGCTGGCCCACTCCAGACGTTTCCGCTCCCATCTGAGTAGGTGAGCCCGACCACCGCGCCCTCATCAATAAAACACTGCGCGACGCCGTGCATGTCGTTCCCGGTGTCGGTGAACCCTCCAGGACAGGCGATGCCGACGGATTGGGAGCTGTTGAATCCACTCGGCAACTCGAACTGTCCTGCGTTGGGAGTCTGGCCGGCGCCGAAGGCGATCTGGTTCCCGCCGATAAGGTTCACCACCAGCCATTTGCTGCCGTCTGTCAGCGTTTGGAGAGGCAGGTTCGTGGCGATCGCAAACCAGTTCGCGTGCCCGGGCCACATATTCGTCCCGTCGCTATATTGACATTGCGCAATGATGTCGCTGCCCGACGCGGCGAGCTGGCATTCGTAAACCCCGTGCGCGCTGTTGTTCGACTCATTCCCTCGGGGGGAGCACACCGACAGCATCTTTGCGAACGTGATCCAGTTCAGTGCCGCCGGGATTTCTATGGTGCCGGCGTTGGGGGTGATTCCCTGGCCGAAAGCCAGTTGCGCGCCGCCGGGAAGCGTAAACACTGCCCAAAACGAGAGTCCATCCGCGCTCGGGTATTGCGTGACGTTGCTGCCCGCCGGATCGTAGGCCATGGCGAAGATGTTGGCGTTCCCCGGCCAGGTGATCTGCGGGAAACTCTGATCTCCGTACTTCAGCGCCACGAGGATGGGGTAGTCGGGAATGCCAAGCGTCCCCGAGGTATCCGGTGGAACCTGAATAGTTACGTCAGAATTCGCGATATCGGCAACGTGGCGTCCCACGTCCTGGTATCCGTTGGGGCCTGCGATTGCGATCATGGCCGAGCTGTAGAGATTTTCTGGCAGCGTGAAGGTCCCCTGGTCCGGGACATATCCCTCACCGACCGCAACCAGCTGGTCCCCCGGCAGCGTGAAGACCGCCCAATCGGAGTTGGTCTGCTGCTCGGTTGTGACCTGCTCCGGGAAACTCGTGATCGACTGACCGCCGTTGGCGTTGCTCCATTGGTTGAAGTTGATCCCGTCGTAGCTGGACCGAATCTGGAAATAGAAGTTGCCGCTCCCTAGGTTGGTCAGGGTCCAGTAGGTCTGGGTCGAACCGGTTGTGCCGCCCAGCACCTGCACGTTGTCATTCACCCCGAAGGAGGGAGAGGTGGCGTAGCGGATCTGGTGAAGGATCGCCGTGACTGGCTGGAGGGTCGTGGCCTGGTTGGCGTTCTGGGTTGCCTGCGCAGACTGGATCGCGCTGAGAGGGGAACTGGCTCCGGGGTTGGTGATCTGGACAATATAGTTGCCCTTCAGGTAGCTGACCACGGCCTGGGCCTGCGGCGGGACGTTCTTGCCGGTGGTGTTGGTCGCCTGTTGCGTGGCGCCCACCGTGTTGACGAGAGATTCCAGCAGTTCGAGCAGTTGCGGGTTGCCGGCGGCGGCGGCCAGTGCGTTCTGCTGCGCGAGAGTGAGGACGTTTGCCATTCTTTACCCCGCCCTCTGCGACCACTTCTTGATGATCCACAGAGTAGCCGTGTGCATCTCCCACCACGCGCCGGCCACTCCGCCGTTGTCAAAGCCGATGCCCCATCGCGTCGCCTCATGCCCGATCGAGCCAAAGTCTCGCTGCGTCTCCGCCGCGGTGAGACGCCAGAGGCGGTTGGGTTTGCTGAGAGGGTAGAGTTTTCCCGTCACCGCATACTTGTCGTCGACGGCGTAAACGTTGATGAGCCCACTGCCAACCGCCGAGCAGCTCGCTCCCACCAGCCCGAACACGGCGAGGTTCGGATTCGCGCCCGGCACGCCGATCCATTGCCCAAAGAATCCGACCTGTCCGCCCGTGAAATCTTCGTCATAGTACTGATTGTCGGTGACGGTCTTCAGGCTTCCGTCCGCGCACGCGAAGATCATCTCGTTAGAGATATCCACCCCCGCCTGCTGCGCTTCAGCTTTCGACCGCTGCGGGACGTACAGGATTTCGGGGGCGATGATGTCATCCACCGACCACTTGCGCCCATCCGGGTTCGGCACCAGATGCCCGGTCCGCGTGATGAAAACCACCGGATCTCCCACGCCGAAAAAGTAGTACATCGTGAAGACCGCATTGCAGGCGGTCGCGCCATTGAGCGGAACGCTGATGCGGAGCTGGCGGCGGGTCTCGTCAATCTTCACCACGATCAGGTGACCGTAGGCCCAATTGATCTGGTTCCAGAACGTGTACATCTCGCGAGAGATGAGTTTCGGCGCTCCGCCCTCATAGAGGTAGAGCCCCGAGCGGTGCGCGAACACGGCGAACTGGCTGTTGTCCTCGGCTGAAACTGCAATCGCCTTCGGCCCGACCAGCCCCATGCCCTGCCAGAGCTCGTCTGCCGCCCACGTCGACGGGTCTCCGTCGTTCGAATTGATGACGTGGCCGGAGTTTTCCTTGAAGCAGATGCCGATGTTGCGCACCTCCCGGTAGCAGACCGCCCTGTCACCGTCGTTGATGGCAACGTCGAGGTTCGAGCCGGGGATTCGGACCGCCTGCGGGTCCTCCACGTCCGAAATCAGGAGGGTGCTCGGATAACCCTGCGCGCCGGAATAGACGACAGATTGCAAAGTCTTCGAGTAGTAGGCGTCGACAAACGGCGGGATCAGGATGCGGTTGGCGTAGTTAGTAACATCGGACGCGCCGGGGAGATAGGTATCGGTGATGTTGAAGAGGCCTGTCGTCGTTACGTTGTCCGGGATGCGGGTGGCAGTGATATTGACATTCGGTTGGTTGAATCCCGGGCTTTCGATGTCCGCCTGATCGACGTAGGTGTACGGGCCTGCGGCAGAAGCGCCGGCGACGGTGAACGCGAAGACGCGCGCCTCGCAGTTATAAGGTCCAACGACACCGCGGAGCAGGGTGATCTGCTGGCCCGATTGCGTCACATTGATGCGGATGGGGGTGGAGTTCGTCCAACCGGTTTGGTAATCCGTCCGCGTCTCGAAGAGCTGGATCATGTAGCGCACGCCCGTGGGAACGTTTCCGAGCGAGAGCGAGAGCACAGCGGTATTCACCGTCGGGAGCTCTTGCCCCGTGGCGTAGTTCGAGAGCGTTACGCTGGCCCCCGGATCGAAGGGGCCTCCTGCGACCTGCGCATAGAAACTCGGATCGGTGTACTGTTCCTGGTTCGGCGTGCCGGGCACGATGAGCATGTACAGGTTCAGTTTGCTGGCGCCAAAGTTTGCACCGAGCGGCCCGGCCGTGCCGAATATCGCTGGGATGGCAGGCAAAACAACGGTGAGGTCGACAGCGTTAGCGGTGTTGTTCTTCCAGACCAGCATCCGCGTCGGATCCAGTTGCCCGGCATTCGGACCCAGCGGTGCAACCAGCTCGTTGATCCCTTCCCCCTGCGCGTTCACCATCGTGCATGCGAGATACACCGTCGCTCCTGGGGCGATCGGCGACCCTGCATCGTTGGCGGTGGTGGGGTTGGAGGGCGCGGCGGGATCCGGCAGACCGGCCAGCGCGATCGGCGTACATTCCTGCCATTTGGCGGTATTGTCGTTCACCTGGCCGTCGATCGAGGTTGGCCATGCCGGTTGCGCATTGGCCGCGCTGCTGATCCCGGATTGAATGCACTGATAGAGATAGCCGGTTTGGAGCGGGATCCACGTCCCGGGATTGTCGATGATTCCGAAGGTCTGAAGCTGGCTGGGGGTCACGACCTGCCCTACGCGGTAGCGGGTATTCGGCGTCCATGCCGCGCCGAAAGGCTGATCGGAAATCTGGTCGATCGTTCCCTGTTCCGGGTCGTAGATGAGCCCCGGAGCGACACCGACAACGAGATCCGTCATGCCGACGACTCCCATGTTGGCTGCCTGGGTGATGGTGGGGTTCAGCCCTGTGGTGGCGGCGAGATTGGCTTCTGCGAGGAATGCCGGCGTCGTGAGCTGAGTGATGGTGTTTTGCTGAAACGGTACCGCTGACCACAGATTGCCGTCGGTCTGCGTATACGCGAGAAGCTCGATGATTTCCTGATTGGTGATGGCTGGGGAGAGATAGCGGACGGAGCCCAGCCCGGAGATGGGGTTGTTTTGCTGGAATCCAAGCCGAGTCGAAAGACCGAACCGGCAGGCTGTCGCTTGCGCGGTGTAGCGTCCGTTCCGAACGATCTGGGCGAGACCGAGGGGGAGCAGTACAGGAGCATCCCACTGGCATAGGCTGCCGAAGCGCGGAGTTACCTGTGGTGTGCTCCCCTCAAAGATCACCGCGTTACATGCCCTTGTACATCTTCACCGACAGCTCGAGCAGCAACGGATCGACCTGCATGGCATCGGGGTATGCGCCCGCAGCCAGTTCGGTACCATCCGCGCTGAAGAACTTCACCGCGCAGCTGGACAGGAGCGCGCCACTGGTGCTGGCCGCATATTCCTGGACGGTGCTGGCGGTGACGGAGAGGGTTTCTCCGGCGCTGCCACCGGCGCTGGGAGTGATGCTGATCACGCCCGCAGCAACGGTGACGGTGTAGGTGGACCCGGTGACTACCCCAAGGCCGGCATTCAGGAAGGCGGTCAGCGCAGCGGCGGCGGCCGTGATGACGTTCGGAAGGTTGCTGGCGAGGCCGGCAAAGTTCGCGAGGTTCACAGTCGTCTTGCCGTTGGCGGTTCCGCCCGCAGAGTTGATGCGGAACTGACCTGTGACCGTGCTGCCGGGGGTGAAGGTGACTTTGAGTGCCGTGCCGGCGCCACCGGGCTGGGTGAAGGCGGTCGTCAGAAACGTGGTGCGCGCTCCCCCCTGGGAGGGAATGAATTCGGCGGTATAGCCGCCCGGGGCGTTGAGTGCGGCCCATTCTCCCGGAACGCGGCCGAAGCCTCCGCCCTGCAGGAACCTGGGGTTGGTTGCGGCGGAAAGATCAAGCGGGTCGCCGCCCTGGACGTAATTCCCGGTCGTGGGAACAGAGACGGTCTGACGCTTACGACGGCGGGTGAGGTCGACGGCTGTTACCTGAGCTGCGAGGGTCATTTGCTATTCCTCCGGCGCGGCGCGCGAGCCGCGGGTTCAGTTAGCTGCGGTTGGTGAGCGGCATCAGCCGTCCAAGCGCGACAGAGATTACCATTAGCCGCCGCGAACTGCCTTGAACCTGCCATCTTTTAGGTCGGGGCTTACAATGTGGAAATGGACTACATCCAAGAGGTCCTGCTCCTCATATCCATCCCTGTGCTGGCACTCCTGATCGCGCCGTTCTTCACGAAGAGTCGGCACCGGAGGCGAAGATGAGGCGCTTCCTGGAGAGGCTCTTTTCGTGGCACTTTGGTCCCTATGCCAAGTGTGCGGCGTGCGGGACCGTGGGCGAGAAAGTCCAGATGTACCGCGCGCCGCTGGGCTACTACTGCACTGAGGACGAGTGCGATGAGGATTTCGCGGCTCGGCAGTGGTGATTTCTACGGCTCGCGCCACAAAGCTGCTTTTTCAGGAGTTCGGAGCCAGGGGCGTCGGCTGGCCGTAGGGGTAGGTCCGCCGGTGGATCGGACGCGGACTTCGCTGCTTGGATTGGCCGTTCATCACCACCAACGAACAGAAGGCGGTCCAGGAGCGTGCGGATTTGGCGTCCAGCTTCTTCTGCAAGGTCCCCATGCCGTTGTTCAGGCTGGCAACGTAGGCGGCGACGCGGTACGCCAGAATGTGCGCGGTGCCGCGGATCACATTCTGTGCCGGGTCATAGATATCGGTAGAGACCGCATCGAAGTAGATTTTCGCCGTGAGGGGAATCGCGCTGGGCGTGACCTGGATGGAGCCCTGCTGAAAGGTCCACTCGGTGATGCCGATGGCGGTGGGGTCCACTTCGTCCACCTCGTCGACCATGGCGCTCTTGATGTATGAATTGTCGGGCTGCCCCTGCTGCTTCCAGCGAATCTGCTTCGGCAACTTCATCGTTGAGAGTGCCTGGCCGTCTGCCAGCAGATAGGTGAGGTCGTTGACGTTGGCGGCGATGTTAACGATGGCGATGTGTTCGATGTACTGCATCCCCAGGCGCTCGAGGTCGACGTCCATCTCGTCGTACTGCTGGTCGATGTGGGGGATCAGGTAGTCGGAAGAAAAACGGGAGTTTGCCGGATCATCCAGCAAAGCTCCCGTCCTCTTCACGATATCTGCAACGTTCTGAAGCAAAGCTCCCCCCTTACTTCGCTGGTGCGGCGTTCGCCTTGTCGGCTCGCGTAACCGCATCGAGCGCCCGGGTAGCTGCCGCAGAGAAGGGTTTCGGCGCCCCCGATTTCAGGCGCTTCGGCTTCTCGTCGCTCGTCTCCGCAACGTAATCCGAGATCCCGAGCAGTTTCACTTCCGCACGCGTGAGCCGTTCCAGCGCCGGGTCGTCTTCCTGGATGATGTTGTTCTGGAAGGCGGTCCCAGGGTTGATCACCCATCCGCACTGGCACTGCGCGATCAACTTGCTGTCGGGGACTTTCCCGCAGTTGATGCAGGGGTGGGGCGCATCCTCGAGGTCCACCTTGGCCGAGCAGAAGTCCGGGAGTGCCTTGATGATGTGCAAATCGTACAGCCGTTGTGCGCAGGCCCGGTGCACCGAGCGAACGTTCTGGCGCTGGATCCGGTCCGGGGCATTCCACAGCTTCTCGCCCATTTCCATCTGGCCGCGCATGTATATCACCGCCTGCGCCGCGTGCTCTTTCAGGAGCTTCGCGACGTCGGCGCGTCCGGCATCCTTGGGGCGACACTGAATGGCGACCACCCCACCGGCCGGATATTCATATTCGAAGACCTGGGCAATCTGGATGGGGTGAAACTCCTGCGGTGAACGGCCCTGTTCCCCCAGCTCCACAATCTGGATATCGCAGGTATCCCAGGTCCGGGTCGCGAATTCCTTGTTGCCTTTTACCGCCGGCACTCCGCCCTGCACGCTTGAGACGGGAGAATTCACCTTCAGGATGAAGGGCAGAAAGTTGAACACGGTTGCGGGCACAACGCCGGTGGCCTTCAGGCGGGTCTTGAGAGAAAGCATTCGCGACTCATATTGAGGATCCCGCGAACGGCCGGGCGCGTGGCCTGGATCTGCCGAGCGAATTCTTCCCTGCTGGTCCACCTGGACACCCATCTGTTGGGCAATCTCGCGGCTGCCCGTTTCCATCTCCGGGGGGACATCGACGAGAACCGAGCGGCCTGATCCGTAATCCACCTGCTTTTCTGCCATGTGCTTTCTTCTCTCCTCAGTTCCCCATGTGGGAACGGATTCCGGCCTTTTCGGCCATTGTGTTGCGCCAGCGTCCAGCCGCCAGCGAGGTCCCCACCAGCGGGGAAATCATTTCGCGGATTCGCATCCGCAGATTCTCAGCTTTGTTTGCCTCGGCCTTTTCATGGCGGGCCATCTTCTCGGCAATCACCGCGCGGGCGTCGCGCTCCTCGGCTTCCTGCGCACGTTGCCGCTGAAACCGGATGAATTCCTGGAGAAAGCTCTGGCTCGGCACCTCGGGGAAGACTCCGGCGATCATCTCGTAAAGTCCCTCGCTCGGGTAAGGTCCGAGCATCGGGACGCTTGATCCGCTCACCTTCCGCGCATACCAGGATTCGGGGCTGCCGAACATCGACGGTGGGAACCAGCGCTCGAGAATCCACCCCTGGAGGTCGAGGTGAGAGTACTTCGGCACTCTGCGAACCTCGGTTACCACGCGGGTAGGTTTGTTGCCTGGCAACATCACGCTGTGCGGCACCACAAGTTCGAACGTCTGGCCACCGCGCGTGTACGTTTCAACGACCTGGACAACCTTGCGCACAACTTCGGAGCGTTCCCCCACGGCGATGTTGTCGTCCCAATCATGCCAGGCGGCGCCTTTGCGTTCGAAGACCTGTTCGGAGATGACAAGGCGGTAGTTGGGATAGCCGTTATAGCTCTTGCCGCCGATCTTGACGAGAAACTCGCTGATGGTGCGGTTCTCGTCGCCCGCGTATCCGTCTGGATATTTCAATCGCTAGCCTCGAAAGCCCCCGGGCGGCTCATCACCGCCCAGGAGAACATTGGCTGCCGGAGCCTTAGTAGGCCTGGCAGTAGCTACCCGGGGCAACAGTCAGGGTGTTGGTGCTGATCGTTGCTCCCGTGACCGTCACGTTCCCCGCGGTCGTGCCATTCGTAAGCATCAGAGTGAAATCGAACGGCATATAGGTCGCGGCGGTGGTGACGGCGGTGGTATCAAGCCCTGTCGGATAGCTGGTCCCGGTGCCGTTGTAGTTGAGATAGGTGGGTGCAGCGGTGGACAACGCCGTCTGGTTCACATAGTTGTAAGTGACCAGAGTGGGCGAAGCCGGCCCGGCGGTACCGAGGGTGAACGCTCCACCGGAGGCCGCCTTGTAGAGGCCTGCGCAGTGGATCGTGTAGGACGTCGACGCCAGCACCGGAATCGTGAAGATCGTGGTGCCGGTCGCAGTCGCGTTGGTGTACGCGGCGGAGAGGACGAACTTTCGCGGCGCCTGCACGCCGTAAATCAGTACCATCCCGGCCGACGCGGTTGTGTTGATAGTCCCGGCGGTATTGGAAGCGATCGGCAGCGACATCGTTCCGATATTGGCACCGGCGGGCGTGGTGAAGTAATTCGCCTCCGCGCCGCTGCTCGCGGCTACCCAGACCTGGTAATAGGCCGCGTGGGCGACAACCGGACACGTCACCTGAACGCTGCCGGTGAAGGCGGTAGTAACGACGCTGGACTCGGGGCTGGGCAACGTGTAGTTCCCGGCCCAGTCGACGGCGACGCATTCAAAGTAGTTCGAGCCTGCGGCGACTGTCCCGCCGTTATAGGAGGGCACGCCGGTCGGCGCGGTTGCGGGGTTAACAAGACCAACCGTGAGGCTGGTCGAGAAAAGTCCCTGTTCCGCATGTACCAGCGCGGCGTAGTACACCTGTCCATCGGGACCGATGCCACCGACCTGCTGAGGAAGCGGCTGATTGATTACGCCGCTCTGCGGGATCTGAGCGGAAAGCGCCGGGACCAGAACCCCGAGCGCCAGCACCGAAACTACCAAATTCAGAATCCGTTTCATTTTGCCATCCTCTCCGTTGACTTCTCCGTGATGAAGGGCGGCAGGACTTAAGCCTGCCGCCGCAATCGGCAGCTCCCGACTTAGTAGCCTGGGGGCAGAGCCAGCGAATAGAGCGACGCCTGCGAGGGCGGGTTGTCGACGAAGAACTGGCGGGTGTCAACCAGGTACGACACCGCTCCGGCGGTCGGCATTCCGTTGGTGCCGATCTGCGGGAATACGCGGCGGCCGTCCCATGTAAACCACCACGGGCTGGGCAGGTTGCCGTACTGGATTTTGTTCCAGCGGTCCATCATCAGGTAGGTCACCTGCTCATTGTGGGCGTGGATGTTCTCCAGTGGCTTGTTGCCACCCACGGTCGAGCCGGAACCACCCTCTTCTCCGAGCAGATCCCAGGTCCCCAGCTTGCCATCCTGCTTGGTGATCTGGAAGAACTGCCCGGCCAGCTGCTCATACATCGCAGCCTGCGCGGGGCCCCACTGCAACCGGAACTTACCGCTCTTGACCGCTTTCAGGCCGAGAATGGCCTTGATCGAGTCGAAGGGCAGCCGGAGCAGCGGCGGAGTCATTTCGCTGTTGTTCGCGTTGGTGCCGCTGGCGAGGATGAAGTTGTTTGCCGGGACGCTGCGGTCGATGCCGGCGGTCAGACCCAACGGGGTGTTCGAAACCCAATAGGGGATGCCGTAGACGTAAACCGGAGAGCCGGAGGTGAGACCAGAGACGCGGGCGATATACCCGGCCGCAATCGCGTTGATGTTGCCCACCTGGTTATCGAGGGAGACGGTCTGGGTCGGGCCGTTCTTCGTCACCGCGGCGGCCTTCACCGTGGTAACAAAGTTCAAACCGTTGTAGACGTCGAAGTGTTGGCCCTTGGTGATGAGACGCGCGCCAAAGTCGGCGTCGTTCATCGTGAGGATCCAGTTCCCGGCGTCAACGGCGGTGATGTTGCCGATGAACCCGGTGCCGTCGCCGGCGCAGAGGTGAATGTCGCAGCGCTTCGCAGCTTCGCGGATGATGTCCGCCATCTGCTTGGCCACGATGTTGACGACGGTCAGCTCCGGTTTCCCGGCGAGCTCGGCCAGCTTGGTCCATCCGATCGGCAGCGCGCGCGATACCGGGGTGATGGTACCGGCCTGCCAGTCCGAGGACCCGGGGGCAGGGAAGTTAACGGCGGCGTTGTCGAGATTGATGGCCGACTCTTCCGCGGGTACTTGGTCCTGGAAGGTGATGCGGAAGGTGTGCGCTGAAACAGGTTCGGCGCGCCCATTGTCGGCGATCATCCCAACCAGTTCCGAATCCTGCTCCGCGATCAGCTGCGGATCCTTGTAAACCTGCTCGATCGCTACGGCGATCGCTCCTACTCCTGCCTGAAGATCTGCCATGAGAAAGGCTCCTGTCCTATGGCTGGTGAAGCGTCCTCATCTTCGCGACGCACTGGAAACTAAGCGGAGCGGGCAAAAGCAGGGCTGATTCTCGCCTTCAGCATTTCGTCCAGCGAGGGCTCGCGGCCAAATTTCTGAGTCAGTTCGGCCTTGAGGTCCGCGTGGGATTTTGCTTCGGTGGCCGGAGCCCTCGAAGCGGCTGTTGGCGCTGCGCTGCCTCTTACCTCGCTACGCGCGGCTTCCGTGCGTGCGGCCGTGGCTGTGGCGTTAGCCGCAGCCTTCTTGGCGATCGTGATGCCCGCTGCTGACAGAATGGGCTTGGCGACGCGGGACAGATGCGACTGCATATAGCGATTTGCGAGTGCTACATGTGCGGCTTCCCGCTTCGCGCCGACCGGCATTCGGACAATCTGATCCAGCTCGGTTTGATACGCCGGGCTGCTCATAATGGCCTTCCCAAGGGCAGCGCGGATTTTCTCGTCGGCGCTCTCCCGCGCAAAGGGCGTAAGCCCGGTCGCGCGATCGAGAATGGATTTCACCGCATCGTCAATCCCCGTCTGAATCTTGCTGAAGACCTGCTGGTCGTGCTGATCCAGCGCTTCCTTTCGGCCCTGATCCCGCTGGGCGTCCAGTTGGCGCTGCTGTTCTGTAAGTGCGGTGCGTTGAGCCTTCAGTTCCTCGCTCTCACCTTGTCCCGCGCTGGAGGGGGCGCGGAATCCTAACCTCTCCATGGTGTGATCGAGGGCTGCAAGGGTCTCATCATCGCCCGATTGTTTGGCTTGACGCTCTAAGTTGCCGAACGTCATTACGACAAAATTCCGCATGAACCGCCCGACGGTGCCGTCGGTGCGAACATTCCCCTGCTCATCCTTGAGGGGATTGCCGTCATCGTCGCGCAGCGCGGTCAAATTCCGCATGGCGTCGATGACTGCCTGGGTGCTGCCAATGTCTTCGCGCTTTACGCCGCCGAGCAATCCGGCGATGTTCGAATACGCCTGGTGCCCGGCGATCACCGCGTCCGCCTCCTCGGGAGACCCGAACCGATCGGTATACGGTTTTGCCTTGGCAGCGTTCCGGGCATTCGAGAACAGAAGGTCGCGGATCTCGGGACTCTTCTCGAGAGCGGCTTTCAGCTCGGGGCTGGCTTCGATCTTTGCGGCGAGGTCCCTGGGCGCCAGCGTTTGCGCGTCTCCAAGCAACTCGTCAAATTCTTCTTCGCCTGCACCTTCACCAGCAGCGGCGGCGGCAGCAGCGGCAGCCTCTTCTTCTGGGGTTGGCGGCAGGACCGCGGCCTCCCCGGGCGGTGGCTCCTCCACGGCCGGCGGCGGAACTTCGGCGGCGGAAGGCGCTTGTGCGGCCTCTTTCATTCCGGGACCGATTGCGGCAGCGAGACGCTGTTCGAGCGACTGACCCTCGGTGGAAGGAGGGGCAGCAGCGGGAGTCGCGGGCGTGGCGGGAGTCGCGGAAGGAGTCGCTGGCGTGGCGGGTGCGGCGCTGGCCGAAGGCGCTGCTGCTGCGGGGGTGCTGGGAACTGTCGTCGCGTTTGCCATTTGCGCCGCAGAGATTACCATTAGCGGTCAAAAACGCAAACGATGGCGACAATTCCCAGCTCGCTTACCTACGGGGTAGGACACTCCGGCAGTCGGTCCAGATCATCGGAAAACTCCGAATTCGCGTGATACTTTCGGAGGTCCATTTCCCAGTAAGGCATGTGCTCGTTGAGCACTCGCAACGCCCCCACCCAGGCAGCATCGTCCGTATCAAAGAATGTGCTACACCCGCTGATGACAAGGCCGTGCTGGTGTCCTGGTTCAAGTGGCCGTCCGAGGACGACGTAGCCGAGCTTGCCAACCTGGTGGGCAACCGCGTTTGGCCAATCAACGATAATGCGTTCTGCTGCGCGGTTCGCGGCAAGAACTTTGCTGGCTGTGGGGTCACAAACGTGGGGGTGCCACTCGGTGTTTGGGTAGATTGGCCCCTCGGGATAAGTGAAGGCGGTACCGCCCCACTCTCTCCCCATTTTTGCGATGGTGACGCCGCAATTCTCACAACTGTGCGGCCCGTAATAGACGATTTTCGAGTTACGGAACGTGATTGGTGCCATTGCTCTCTCCTGCGTAAGTAGGTTTACTGCGCGGGGGAGATTACCATTACCAGCGCTTTCAGCTGCCGTAGTTTGCAGCCTCGGGCTTGCCGAAGACGGGTTCCACCTCGTACTTTTCACCGTCGAACCAGACCGCGCAGATCCCGCCCGGCTTGACCGTTTCTCCCGATTCCGGTTCTCCGCCGCGGCAGCCAGAGACCAGATTTTCAAGCACGGTGACGTTCGAGGTGTGCGCGAACATCGCGGTCAGCCCTTCACTCTCCGCCTCTTTGAATTCGCGGGTGTAGAACTCACACGCGCGCGTCTCGAAGTCCTGAAGGCTCTCTCCGTTCGGGATGCTCACATGGGGGTTTTGAACGAAAAGTTTCAGCGCCGGCATGGCTTCGTTCTTTGGCAGCCCGGACAGTATCCCGACGTGCCAGGGCAAAAGGCCGCGGTCCTGAGAAACGGGCAGCTCTGCCATTTTCGAGAATAGTTGCGCGGTGGTGAACGCGCGGAGCAGTGGGCTGGAAATGATGCGCTTTATGTCGTACTGGAGCGTCAGAAACGATGCCGCCGCCTCTGCCTGCTCTTCTCCGGCCGAATCAAGCGGCACGTCCAGCCAACCGCGAAAACGGTTGCCGGCATTCAGATCCGTCTCGCCGTGCCGGCAGATCACGGCGATCATCTTCCGGCTCACTGCGGCGGACCTCCCGGCGGAGGCGGACCACCAGGTCCGAGACGCGGGATTGGACGCGGGCCGGCACCGGGACCGCCTGGTCCAGGTGCGCCACCGCCGGCAGCAGCCTGGGCCATCAGCTGCATCTTTATCTGGTTCTGCGCGTTCATCTGAGCGCAGATCCGCAGGAATGCCAGGACGTTGGCAAAGGCTTTCGGCTTCTTCTCCTGCATCTGCCAGTTCTGTTGCAACCAGTTCTTCGTGAGCATCACCGCCATCTGCATGTCGTCAAAGTCCGGGTTCGGCATAATGGACGGCAGGACCATGGGGTGGCCGGTCGGGCCCGGCACCATCCGCGGCTTGGACTGCGACAACTGGTGCAGGATGATCTTGACCCGCGCCCGCTCCGCATCCCCGGGCAATTTGATTTCGTCGGGGAGGATGTAGCGGGCGACCACCCGTTGCGTATCGGGATCCGAAAGAATGGCGGCGAGGAAGGGGCTCTTCGCTCCCTGGGTCAGCAGCTCCGTAATTCGAGCCTGTATCTCCTGATAGGTGGACGGGAATCCTTCTTCGTCCTCCGGGTAAGCCAGAAAATCGCCGGTCAGCTCATTCTTGAGCAGGGTTTCCGTGCGGTAGTCCCCGTCGGTTTCCCCGTCCATCACCATCTTCATCTCGTCGTCCATGTTGTCGACGGTGCACTGGACGGAGTTTTTGGCGCGGGCGGCGCGCTCCTCGCGAATGCGCTTCAGGTAAAGCATCAGCCGACCCGTCGCAGTATTGAGCGCCTGCTTCTGTCCGGATGCGGTCTGAACGTTCGGGTCACTGCCCCCGAATACCTGCGGCTGAACCCCGGAGATAACCTGGGCGAGCTGGATCAGGTTTGGCTCATACTCATAGATTTTGCTGTCGATGTGGAATTCCGGCTGGAAGAGCAAATCACTCAGCGGCTTACTTACGCCCGTGTCCTCATCGGTGCGGCTAACCCCCGTGAAGTTACCGGGGATGAGCGCTTTTTGGTCCAGCGCGGCGACGTCGATATAGTCCTGATCGGCCAGGATAGTGCCGAAGGCCAGGCGATCAAGGTAGGCGTGGATGGTGTTTGCGGCATCGTTGATGCGCGCCTGGATGTCGAGGGCCGCGTCCCCTGCGCCGAACGGGTAGAGCCCCAAGCCTTTGATCGTTGGGCACCAGCTCCAGTGATCCATCATCCGTTCGGGAACGGCCTGCAGGAAGATTTCACCGACGTAGCTGACCAACCGTACCCCGTTGGGGAATTTCTCTTTCAGAGAGTCGGCCATCACCTTGTCGTCAAGGATGTAGAAGGCGTCGGGCTGCATCCAGCACCGGGAGTAGGTGCCGTTGTCCTTGCCTACCAGAGATGGCCCGATGCCGGCGGGAGACGTAATTTGCTTGCGCGCCTTCTTGCCATAATCGCCGTCGGCCGTCCCATCGCCGGTGGTGCTCGGCTGGAGCACGTTGTACATTGCCGGGAACTGCGCACGAACCGAGGCGAGCGGAACTTCCACCTCGAGGTCGATCAGCGGGGACTCGTACAACTCCTGCGCGTCGGGATCCGCGTCGACATTCAAACCGCTGTACACGTTGAAAGCGGTCATTCCATTGGGGGTTTCGACTTCCCCAACCTTAGTCGGCATCGGAATAGATTGCGATTCGAACCAGTCTGCGTCGCCCAGCGGTCCCCGGCAGTTAGGACAGGTGGGCGTTCCAAACGGATTCAGCTGGGTCTCAGGGATCACCGCTCCGCAGTTTGGGCAGATATAACGGTTAGGAGCGACCATCTGCTCCTGCATCTCCATGATCGGCTGTTTAGAAACCCCGGCGCGGTTCCGATCAATGATCTGGCGGACATAAGTGAAGTAACTGCCCGCGCACCAAATATAGAGAAGCTCCAGCTGCTGGAGCGCTTCTTTACCATTTCTGCGCTCGTTGTGATCGTGGATGGTGCTCGCCTTCTTGGCGATCACAATGTCTTCTTCGTTCTGCGCGTCCACAGGCTGGTAGCGAGTTGTCGCGTTGTCGACGCTCAGGGCCGCGATGAACGACAGCGCCAGCATCTGGTAAATGTTGTCCTGATATTGGTATAAGTCGATGTCCTCTTTGCCCGCCTGTCCCTGCAGGATCATGGCCAGAGAGTCGTAATCGACGGTGGTTTCGTTGTAGAGGATGTAAGGGTTGTTCTTCAGGACTTCGAAGGCCCGCAGGGCGCGACGCAGGAAGACGTTGCGTTTCGGTGCCCAATTATCCTTGTACATCCGCCGAACTTCGAGCAGCGCCTGTTCCTGCTCCTTAGTAAGCTCGGCGGCGGCGGCAGCCTCTTCCCCGGTCCCCTCCTGCGGATTGTCCTGGGATGGTTCGATGGAGGACGTGCGCTGGTCCTCGAGCTGCGCACTGCTTCCGAGTTTGGCGGTGGGAACGACAGCGGTTGAGGCCACGGGCTAGGCCACCATTTCCGCGCCGGCCGATTCTCCCTGCGCCAAGGTTTCCTCGATGAGCTGCTCGATTGCCGCGGGAATCGGCGGCCCCGGTTCAAGGGCGCGACGCTCTCTCTCTTTCTGTGCCGCGATGATGGTGCGCCGAATGTGCTGGACCCTCTGTTGGAGGCGTACCACGTTGTGTTTGCCAGGCCCCATCTCTGCCAATGCCGCGCTTACCAGCTGTTCGTTGTTATCGGGGTCAAGGGCCGCGTAGTCGATGGCTGGCGCGCGGGGTGTCCGCTCTCTTTCCCTTGCGGGGACAGGAACCTGGGCCTTTGGTTTCAGCGATTCGATGAGGGAATCAAACGCATGAAGGGAAGCCGTTAAGTTGGCAATCGTCTCCTGTTGGATTGCAATCGTCTCGTCTTTTGCCGCAAGCGTTTCACGGTGTGACCGCAGCGAAAGGAAGGGGAACTCCCACATTCGTTAGGGCCTCTCATCCACGCGAATGTTCGTGTTCGCCCCCAGCGATTTCACCTTGCAATAGATCGTGGCGGGTTCATCGACGTTGACGTACTTGCCCGTGACGCTGCTGGGCACAGAGACGGTGCGATCGGGTTTCCCAACCAGTCGCGCGCTCCCGGACTTTCCCGTGACGATGGGAGTGCCAATCTTGATGGGCTGCGCGGAGGGCTGATATTCGTAAGCCTGGGTAAAGTTGTCGTCCGGGAATGTCACCTCAAGGCCTGCGGCCGAGCCGGAGGCGTCTTCCTGGATCTCGACGTACTGCGAGAAGATCGTGGCAGAGACGGTGACATAGGCGGCAGCGGTTACGGCGATGAGTTGTTTTGCCGGCATCGCTATCTCCTCCCTCCGAAGATGGCCCGCGCGTTCGGCGGTCCGTTCGTGTCGTCCTCATCGTCATCGTCCATGCCGGGTTGCGCAGGGCTCATGTCCTGACCACCCGATCCGTTCGCCATCGGGGGCGGGGGCGCTGCGGAAGGGCGGCCGCCGAAGAAGCGTCTCGCGTCATCCATCGGCGGCTTGGCGGCTGGTACCTGTTGCTGGCTGTCGGGGCGGCCGGGCATCGAATTCCCGGGCGCGGCCTTGGCTTCCTGCCCCATCTTCTGCATCTCCGGCCCGCGGTCCCCGGCCAGAACCTGCTGCATCAGCTGCTCAGGGATTGGTTCGCCGGCTCTGAGGCCCAGCGCCTGGCGCAGTCTGTCTTCGGGGCTGGCCATGGCGGGTTTGGCTGGCATTGGGCGCGCCGTGTTCTGCATCGGTTGCGCAGGCGGCGGCATTTTTCCCTGAGTGCCTGGAATCATCGTCGTTACCCCTTCAGTTCTGCATATTTGGCAAGCAGAGCGTCCATCGAGTTATTGCCCTGCCCGTAGCTGTTTCCCGGGAAGCTGGCCCACTCCTTCGAGCAGGCTGTGATGGCAGCGCCGATTTCTCCGCCTGCGATCAGATGGAGCGCGTTGCAGTCGCTGATGAGCTGGCGCGCGATGAGGTCCTGAGAGCGGGGGGAGAAGTCGGGAAGGTTCAGCTGGCTGCGGTAGGCCCGCCAGATTTTCAGCATCTCCTGATATCGGCCAGCGGCGTCGGAGTAGAGCGGCCTCCCCCCAGCACTGCCAGCCCGAACCAGAACCGGCGCCCGTCCCTGATCGAACGGATGGTCGGTGTAGTCGGTGAAGATTTCCGGGATTCCGGTGTGGCTGGTGACGATCACGTCGTAGCCGTCGTTCTTCGTCGCAGGGTTACGCGATGTGCCCTCGGACCACGCCACGAGGTCAAGAAATGGCGGGAGGTAGATGTTGCTACCTGCGTCTGTGGGCTGAAGCTCGGCCATGCGCGGCAGAGATTACCATTAGCCACCAAAAAGGGAAGCCGGTTGCGCGCGGCGTCAGTAGAAGATGAGTGTCCCGCCGATTATCTTGTACCCGCGCGCTGTGACAGTGATCCAGGCCGCGGGGGTGTCATTGTTTGCCGGCGTATCGTTCCAGTGCGATTGCGCGCCGCATCCTGGAGGGATGAGGTATTCCTTCACGTTGACCTCAGATTCCTGGGTGCCTTCATCCACCGACCAGACCTGCGGGGCCTCCGACTTTCGGTTGAAGTAGGCGCGAAAGCTCTTCCATGGGCTGGATTCGGTTGGGGACTCAAGCGTCGTGGGTCCGATGCCGTTTCTCACTGCGAACAGCAACAGCCCGAGGCGAGAGTCCACCCCCGCGCGCTCGAACATTCTCTCTGCCATCACTTCCAGTGCTTCTGGATTCGCCCCAATCGTCGGCGCGAGTTTCTCGTAGCTATCGGCGTTCCAGCACAACAGGAAGAAGGCGCGCACCATGTCCGGTGTCAGTAGATCAATGAAACGCTGTCCCTCGGGGGTCATATCTTGCCCTTCCCTCCGCAAACCTGGCATTTGCCACCCCACGGGTTACGCCCATCACCGCCGCAAAGGGAACATTCGCGCTTCCGCCCGAGAAGGCAGGCGATGATAAACAGCACTCCGAATGCGAGGAAGGTTAGCGCGCCGAGGATGTCGTAGCGGTTGATCACGGTTGCGGCTCCTGCTTGACGGTGATAGTCCCGCGAATCAGCTCCCCTCTGAACATTTCGTTCAGGTCGGCAGCTGGGGCAACAACGCCGACGGCAACACGCACGCCGTTTACGATCTGGAGAGCATGGCATCCGAGACTGTGGCAGGGCGGCGGGAACAGGAGCGCGTGCCACTTCAGGTCGGAGTCGGCGGCCATGTGGTTGAAGTGGCCCAGTGCGCCATTCGCGTTCGCGAACATGACATTCACGTTGCTGTCCGGGTCGGTCAGCAGCTTGTGGAAGTCCGTCCCCGTTTCGCCCCAGCCCGCGACGGCGACGTTGAGCCCGGACACCGGAGAGTATCTGTTGCCGGTGTCGAGGTCAGTCTGCAACTCATCGACGGCCCCATCGGCATGGATCGTCGCGCTGTGGACGTCCGCGGCGGCGCCGGTAAGCGCGTCGGCAGCCGCGTTCATAATGCGCTGGCTGTTCTTAACCTGTAATTGCGTTGTAACTACAGCGTCCCCAAGGCGGATCGCCGTCGCCTTCACCTGCGCCAGCAGTCCGCATTTATTCGGGTCATCGCCGCGCCCCTGGCAGGGCCGGGTGAATTCCGTGACCACCGCAGTCAGCACCGCGCGGGTCTGGTCGAAGCCATCGGCGTTTTTCGTGAGCTGTTTGGCGATCAATGAAACGGCGGCTGTGGCGCTCGAGGTTACGGCGCGGGAGTCCTGCCGCTCCTGATACAGGAACCAGCACAGAAACGAGGAAAGGGCTACTGCGCAGCAGCAGCCCGTAACCGTCGCTATCGTGCTGTTCCGAGACACGGGATTACTTCCCCCAATAGAACAGGAGACCCGGGATCAGCTGGTACCCGCTGCCGCCGTTCACGCTCGATTTGAGGAAGCGAATCGAAGGCATCAGGCCGTAACTGCCCTTGATGGGAATGGTGGCACCCGCGCCGCCGTTCCACTGAAAGCCCATATTCGTGCCGGTCCAGGAGATTCCCGCGGCTGTGGGCATCCAGACAGTTACGTTTCCGACCTTCGCCACCTGTTGCGCAATGCCGGCGCCCACGTTGGTGGAGACGGTGAACGGCTTCACGGATTCTGGAAGCGCGTCGATCACGGTGAAGGCGTAAGTCGGCAGGGTTGCCCCGGTGTTGAGGTTCCGCGCATAGAGAGCGGTACCCGCGATCGCCGGACTTCCGCCGACGTCATAGGAAAGTCCGCCGGCATAGATGTTCTGCGCGGCAGTGGGAGCAGCTGGCGCAGGAGCGGTCTGGGCCGCAGCGACGAGAGATCCGAGGGAGAGCAACACGCAACTGAGAAAACTTTTCATTGGTGTTTCCTTTCTGACCGCGGGTGGGCGGCGGTTATCGGGTTGTAGTGGACGCAGGCGCGGCCGGGACGGCTGCGGGCGTTGACGGATAGAGCATCGTCGGGTTCGCCTCCTGGTGCGTGCGCTCGTTGAGCATCGTCCCGATCGTGCCGCGCTGCCATGCGTAGAAGACTTCCCAGCTCCACTTCACGCCGGGCTCAGGAGAATTGCTGTACTCGGCTTTGCCGACGTAGATCACAAACGCGATGATGCCTTTCCACATCAGCGGGGTAATGCCGATCCCTGCGACCACAGCGGCGATGATTGCGAATTGCGCGAAGTGCATGGTCTTTACCCTCCCCCTAAAGCTGTGAGCGCCAGATCTTTGTCATCGCCCATCCCGGCCCTGTGGAGCAGCATCCGCAACAGGATCATTTCGCTGCGCGTCTGGGATTCCCGGATGGACTGCATCTGGGCAACAAGTTCCACGCGGGGTACGAAATCTCGTGGCAGGGCTTTGAATTCTTCGTCGTGAGCCTTAAGCCTGGCGTCGTGATCCCGCTGAATCTCCTGCATGTTCTTGACAACCTGCCGCTGCGCTGCGGATCCGGCGACGTGAGCAATCACCTGAACGACAACTACCGCCCCCACCGTTGCAGCTGCGTTTGCCCAATCGAACACCCAGGCTCCTCTCCGAATCTGGCCCCGTGCGCGGCAGAGATTACCATAAGGAGTTCGAGCACCCCGTCAGTTGCTGAGGATGATGGCAACGCCGCCCGTTCCCCACTGATGGAAGGCCACAGGGACAGACGACAGCGTTCCGAAAGCCGCCCCAGTCGTCGTTCCGGTACCGCTCTGATTGAACCGGGTGAAGGCCGCAGAGGACGTGCCTGAGAAGGTGGCGCACGCCGAGGCACAATTTGTCGTGACCGTGAGGAGATAGGTGCCGGGATAAACCTTCACCGTAGCGGTCGTTGCAATCGTGGCTGGGGTATTCGCGGAGGATCCCAGCGCCGTTCCGGCCGTAGGACCCCACTGAACGAGAGGGGCAGATCCGCCTGTCGTTGGGTAGAGCGCTACGTTGTAAAGGTTGGACGAATTATCCGCTGTAACTACCTGAACAGTAATATGCCCCACACTGATCGCGACGGGAACAGTGATGTCGATGTAACTGACCTTATTCTGAACCAGGGTCAGCCCGGCAGAGCCGCTGATTGGGCCGTTGGACCAAAACTGCGCCAGAGTATTGAAGTCCAGTGTCGTTGCGCCTGCGGTTCCCCCCACCGCGAGGGTGCTGTTCGGACTGGTGATGCTGTCGCCGCTGCCGCCTACAATCAGGTTCCCGCTCGAATCGCATTGGAGCGCGTAGTAAGCCCCGGCTGAGTAGCTTCCGAAAAGCGCGACCGGATCCGGCGGGTAATTGACCGAGTCTCCTCCCGTCCCATCCGAACTGATCGCAATCCACCCGAGCGAAGAGTTGAAGCAATAGGCCCGCTCAGGGCGGAGCTGGCCGAGCGGTCGGGACTGCGCGTTGGCTGAAGCAGCCAGCAGGAGAGCAACGAGAGCGGTAAACAACACCTTTTTCATAAGGGTCCTTTCCTTACCTGATCCGTCCTATTGCAAAACTCGGACGTTGTAAGTCGAGGCGGTCGGGGTGCCCCCGGTCGCAAAGTTCGTGCACACGGAAACCGTGACGGTGTTTGAGCCCGAGACGTAGGCATTCCAGAAGAACGGAGCGCCCGGGTAGGTCGCGGGAGTCGCTTGAGCTGTCATGGTGGTGACAGCGCCAGCGATCGTCGCCGTTCCTGTCGAGCAGTTTCCAGCCGTGATCGCTGAACCGCCGATGCTTGCGGTCGTACCCGCAAGCGGGGCAACCGCGAATCCTCCGGGTTGGCCCGGCGGGATCGAGTTATAGGTCGTTCCTGCGGGAAGATTCGTTGCTGGGACCGAGGTTATTTGCTGCGCATCGCCAGTCACCAGAACGGACGTAGGCGAGCTGCCCTGAACGGTCACAGCGTTGCGGACGTAGAAAGTTTCACCCGCATAGGCCGTGCCCCCCATGAGGAACAGGAACTGGGGAAAGGTCGTGCCGCTGCTGCCCGTGCTCGTGTAGTCGGCCCATGAAGTACTGAGATTGGCAACGCTGCTGTGATTGGCGAACCCAACGATGATGACCTCATCGCCCACTGCGCCTTCGGCGGACAGCTTCGAGGAATACGTTGTGCTGCCGGTCAACGGCGTGCCGCCGCCACTCACAAGGCTGGAGTTGTTTTCGCACTGGAACGCGCCGGCTGAAGCGAAATGGAATTCGGTCGCGGTTGTCCCGCCCCACTGGTCGGTTTGCCCTGCGGTGACCGTGGGCGACCCGGATGTGCATTGCCAGGCGGTCCCAGAGAAGTTATTCGAGTCAGCTACCCAGTTCTGCATGTAGCCGCTGAAGGCGCCGGTCGACACGTTGACGTAGTTCGAATTCACCTGCCCCGCAAAGGTACCGAGGATGCCGCCGGGCGTGACGCGCATGATGGGCGAGGTATTGCCTCTCAGAAAGAAGTCCCACGCGGATCCACCGATGCTGGTGTCGTTGTAGACGTAGGAGATGTAGTCGCCCGTCGCGACCTGGGAGTGGTCCATCTGCACAATATGCTGTTCGGTGTTATTGACAGCGGTGGCGGCGGCTTCGCCGATCAAACTCTCGAGCGTCGTGTTGTCGTTCATGAAAAGGCCATACTGCCACGGGCCTTCCCCATAGAATCCGGCGCGAGGCAGGATCCAGGTGCCCCCGCCGTCCGCGTAGGACGCCCATGCGGCCTGGTTGTTGACGTTGACCCCTCCGTAGGCAGTCTGCATCCGGCCGGTGAAGTTGTAGAACGGCCCATGCTCGAATCCGCCTGGGGAAAACTGCGAGAAAGTAATCTGCCCACCGTTGACGGATTGGCGCGCCGGATGCGTCTCCTGCACCGTCATGGATGTGGTGAAATTGGCGGCATTCGCACCGAGGGTAAATTTGTTGTCGCTCACGTCGCCATTCGCCCCGGCCACACTCAGGACCTCCGCGCCGTTGTAGAAATTTACCGCCTTGTTCGTCGCCAGGGGCCACGTCGTACCGAAACCAGCGTAGGAAGGGGTCGCTTGCCAGGGGCCGGCGTTGAACACCCAGAGGGTCGCCCCATCCGGCGATCCAACAATGGGCCAGAGATAGCGAACCGGATAAGTGGTGGTTCCGCTGTTCTCTCCGTTACTCCAGAATGTCCCGGAGGGAAAGGTGTCGGCCACTATCTCGACCAGCTTGCCGCAATAACCGCCCTGCGCATAGACAGCGCCTACCGGATGCGATTTGTGGAAGGTCGCGGTGACGGAGCTGCCGGACACGGTGCCGTTCACCATCTCAAAGTTGCCCACGGCCGGCCCAGACACTTTTTCGTCGGCTACGCAGATCAGGCCGCTTGCCAGCGTTCCTCCCGAGGACGAGAACGTAACCGTCTTTGAGCCGTATGGATAGGTCACGGCCGTAGAGAACGTGCCCCACGCGCTCGAGGTTGGAATCGAAGAAAAAGTCATGTACCCGAAGTAGCCATAGGTCGATCCGGCGGCTGGGGAAGCCAGCTGCCCGGGAACGTTGGCCACAACAGCCGTGGGCGTGGCAGTCACAATATCGGCAGAAGTGGTATCCGTGAGATATCTGCCGTCTCCCTGCGTCCCTGCGATGATTTCGCCAGAACCTGCGCCCGGCGTCGCTGGCGTCACCGTAACCGTCGACCCACTTACGGCACTGACTGTGCCACGGTAAACGTTGATTGTCTCGGTGTTGACAAAGGAATACATCTCCTGACCTTCATCAAAGGGATGCTGCCATCCGGCAGGTCCGAACAGCCCCCCTAACTGCCAAACCTGATCGCCTGGAGATGAAGCATAGGAACGCACCAGAAACGGAGACGAGCCCTCCGAAGTGTAACGATGAGCGTTCGAAGCCAGGGTATACAGATAACACTGCGAAATGTTGTCGTAGAGCTGCGAGAGACAGGGGCCGCCGCTGAGGGGAGAGGTGGTCTGGGTCGCTGAAAAGGCGTAGCCCACGGATGCCTGTGACGCAGTCGCGTTGCCGTAGCTGCTGCCCCAAACCACATTGGCAGCGCCGCCCTCGTAGGGGTTCATCTGGATTGGGTTGAGCGCGGAACTAAACGAGCCGCCGAAGCGCTGATCCTGCAGCGACGCCGCGGCAAGCGAGCCGTACTGAAGATAGCCGCCGTTGGTCCAGTTGTAGAACTCCCAGGCTGGGATTTCGGTTGTCGCGTATACGGTTGGCGCGAGGACGCGGCAGGCATAGGGCAGCGTCAAGCACTGCGCCATCGACATCGCGATGCCATTGTTTGACGATGATGGATTCTGGAGAGCGAAGGCGTTGTAAGTGCCGTCCTGCTGGTAGGTTTGGCTGGCGCCTCCGAACGTGAATCCGCCCTTGACGTTGAAAATCCCGTTCACGTTCAGGTTGTTATACGTCCCGTCCATGGGATTGGGCGGGGAGGCTCCGCAGGAAACTGCCTGTTGTGTCTGGAGGTTCCACACGCCCTGCGTCGACGTCACCTGGTAGCAGAGCGATGTGCCGACCGGGATGTCCTCGGAGACGATTTGCCGGGAATAGAGCGTTGCGCCCGTGGTGCTGTTGCAGTCAATCAGGTCATTGGGCCAGACCGTTCCATTCACGTTGCCATTGACGTCGGCCACGAACCGGTAGCTGGTCTTGACGATGCCCTGATACCCGGTGATTTGGGGGTTGCCGCTGCTGCAATTGATCAGTGTGAGCTGAACGTAGGAGTCGGGTTGAGGTCCGCCGGTGATGGTGCCGAGGTTGCCGGTTACCGGGATAGGCTTCGGGGTCTGAGCCCGTGCGCTACCAGCAAAAAGGGCAAGCAGGGCGACGGCCAGCAGCAGCACGCGAGGGAATCGCAGCATTGTTCTCCACTCCGCGCCGAGGATGGAGGCCCCGGCGCGGCGCAGAGATTACCATTTAGCCTCGTCCATAGTTTTTCCTCGACCTCGGATATAACCGCGAAAGGCCGAGCACGTCGAGAATCTAGGGGACATTGCAGCGCTGATAGAGTCAAGAGCGGCCGGTTTCCCGCCGGCGTGTTGCTCGGACCCCGGACACGCGCATGGTCCGCTGAGAGCATTCGGGCTCTGGTGGAGGAAATGGGAGGGAAGGGATGAGCGAAGAAAGAATCAGTGACGAGCGACTTCGGGAAATCATCAATTCGTGCGGCTGGACTGGCACGCCCTATGAAATTGAATGTGCCGCTAGTGAACTTCTCACGCTGAGGAAAGCGCTGATGCTGCTCCCTGAACGATATGCCGAACCGATCTGTAGTTCTTTGCGGAAACTGGTGGAGGAGATGGGAGCGGCGAGATGATTCATCGGCTCAGGCTGCCCGTACCGGTCTAGGCATTGCTGCCAACAAGCCGCTCGCGCGACACGTCCTCCGCGGACATCAGGGGTTCAGCCTTAGCTCACCGCCGCTTCGATCATGTCCGAGAGCAGCGCCGCCTTGGTGTCCAGCGGCAAGCGCTCGAACATTCGGTTGGCCTTGCGGTGGGTGAGATGGATCTTCACCTCAAGGACCATCGTCTCCTCAGCCACGGCTTCGCCATCGCCGTCGATCGCGGAGGGATTAGCCTCGGCGGGATACTGCGCGACAGTTTCAATGCGCGCCTGCTCGGTGTCGCGGCGGTTCGCTTGCGGCGTGGCACCGTAAACTTCGCTGATAGGTCGAAGTTCTCCGTCTTGGCAAATACCCATCCTGTTGTCGATCTGGACGCTGTTGTCGATCTGGGAAATCCCGGGTAATGCCATGTTGGGGTGCTCATTCTTCACGGTTTCGTCCTCGGTAGGCTCGGGTGATTGCGGTAATTCCTGGGAATTCGCGGGTTTGTGGTAGCGATGGACTGCGTAGACTGTCAAATACCTCAGCGGACGGTACGCGCGCGCGATTTCGCGCGCGCCCCAATAGGCAGGCTGCAGGGCAATTTCATCTTTGAGCCAGGCAGGGAGCATGGGGTAGAACTGGAAGGACGCCGCTTCGTCCATGTCAGCGAACTGACGAACGTGGCAGACTTCCGCTGGATGCCGTCCAGATCAGGGCCGGGATCGCTGTCGTAGGCAATGAGCCAATCGCGCGCGCGCTGGCTGAGGATCGGGAGAAACTGCTTCCCACCGATTACCTTGAAACAAAATATGCAAAGGTTCTGTTGGCCGTCTGTGCCCAGCGCCGGAATCCTTCTCCTCATCGCGCAGGTGGATATCGCAAAGCTGCTCCGTTCGTTCCATCGTTACGCTCCTCGTACAGGTGGCCACAGCCGATTTTCAGGCACTTCCGCTGCCCGGATGGGGATATCGCGGAACCTCATCGCCCAGCGCCCGCGGTTCACCATGTTCATCGCATGGAGCCGGTGGCCTGGATCGGAAACGTCGAGGGTCGCCAACCCTACGAGACGCTCAAACGTGCGCGGCCCACACTCCCAATACATCGGGAAAAGCCGATAGTCGGCGTGGTCGGGAGCCAGATACGCCACTTCGTGGACATCGCGCTCAATGGTGCAGCTCCCGCTCTCGATCGTGATTCGCGATGGAAAGGCTTCAGGGATCATCACTCCTCGAACTCCGGCGGCGCCTGCTCCCGGGGATCGCCGGGAATCTGGTCCGGGGATGTTGCTCGCCGCGGCCGGCCGGTGGATCGGGATCCGCCTCTGCGCTGGGACTGCTTCGCATCCTTCGGTCGCGTCACGATTCCCGTGTCGGTCGTCACCTGCCACACCGACCCGTTGCTCTCGCTGGTCAACCGGGGCCGGCTTGCGAAAGGAAGGTGGCGCGTCGTCTGGCCCTGGATGTGTTCGGCGTAAAAGGCGCGGCCACCGCATTCCGGGCATTGCGCAGTCTCCTGAAACTTCAAGGTGCCGGTTTCGAACCATCCATCCACCGGACAACTCCACCGGGTCAGGACATACAGGACCAGCCGAGGCGGGGGTAATAGCATTCGCTCACTTTCAACGGCGATCGCCAGGCAGGAATGGGACAAGTCGTGCAGAGCTTTCTTTAAATCTCGTCGAAGACGGCAATCACTCGTTGGTTCTCAAGAGCGGGAAATTCCAGCTTGTGAGCAGCCAGCATCACATCGGCATATTCCCGCTTCGTCCATGTCAGCGAACTGACGAACGTGGCAGACTTCCGCTGGATGCCGTCCAGATCAGGGCCGGGATCGCTGTCGTAGGCAATGGCATAGCCGATGAGCTTCATGGGCTGAAGCGTAGCATCGCCTGGCGCGCTCGAGGCCAAAGGCGTTGCATTACTGCAAAACGGAGTTGTTACCTGAAGAGGCGCGTGGCGCAGAATTGCTCATCGGGAGTTAACCCGAATCTCCGGCGGCGCTGCCGGTAAGCCCTTGATGTCCAGCACCAGCGGGCGTTCGCGCGTGAAGAACAGCGTGACGATATCGGGCACGAAAACTTCAGGCGGGTGAAAACTTTTTCGGCTCACCACCTGCACCAGCGTGAATCCCTGCGCGCCATAGTTCGCAAGCTCATCGTCCAGATGCGGCTCACTCACCTCCACGCGGATGTTCTCAACCTTCACCGGTTGGACCTCCGCCATGCCGCCACCCACCGGGCTTCGAACTTGTCGATTGCCGCCAGCGTCAACCCCATCGACCCAGCCTCGTTCCCGGCCACCTCAGCCAGCATCGGATGCAACGCCGCCAACTTCACCCCAGCTTCAACGCTGCCGGCGCCGAGCTCGCTCAACGCAAAGCCGATCGCCACCGGAGTCGTCGGGCAAGGCAGGTAGTCGTACTCCGCTTCGCGGTACTCGCCATCCTCGCCGCGGCCGGCGGCGCGCTTCTCACCCAGCCGCTTCGGTCGCCCCTCGATGCCATGGTTGCGGATCCTCGCCAGCACCCAGCGCAGTCCTTCCAGCGCTTCCCGCTCAGAACACTGGTCCGCGGTTTCGACTCCCGCCAACTGCCGCAATCTCGCCGGCGGGGGGAAGAATCTCGCCTCTTCCAGCTCCGCCCGCGAGAACGCTATCCCCAGCTCCCCCGGAGTCAGATCCGCCAGCGCTTCCTGGTAGAGCGTGAAGGTCCTCGTGTCTGTCATCGGGCGTTCGTAGCCCAAAGAGAGCAGCGTGATCGCCGCCGTGATCCCTTCGTCCTTCGCGCAGTTGGCGAATGTTTTCACGAGCCGCGGCAAAATTGCCGGCGGCAACGCTCTGCTTTGCTCCTGTTCCACGACTTGCCTCCTCGGTGCGCTGCCACTCGGCCGGATCGTCGAGGTAGCGCGACTGGTTGAACCACGTTGACGGGTGGGGGGTGAGACTGCCGCGGTTGCCGGCCGGGCTGCGCGCAAAGGTCGCCAAGGTCTTCCAAAGCCACCGCTCCGCGTCGGCGCGGGTGAGGAAGACGCCGCCCTTGACCTCGCCCTGAGTCAGCAGCCGAACGATGGCCTTGTCGATCGCGGCCAGCGCCACGCGTTTGCCGATGTGCCGCGGGTAGGCCTGGTAGATTGCCTCGGTGGGATCCGGCGTCCCACCCTTTGCGGGCTTTGCCGGCTTTGGCTTCGCTTCAGCCGCAGGTTTCGCTTCAGGTTCTGATTTCGCTTGAGGTTCCGGTTCAGGTGGCGTTGCTGGTTTATCGAGCGCTTCGGCCAACGGCAGTTGGCCAATGTTGGAACTATCACAGGTCTTAACTTTGGATCTGCTGTTAGAACCAACACTACTCTCAACTAGATCTGCTTCTGCTATCTGCTCTCTGCTATGCGTCACGTTACGGCGAACACTGCCGAACGTTCGCGTAACACCTCCCTCCTTCTTGCGCTCCCGAAGCCGCCTCATGCGGTCCTTCGCTCCATAGTCGAAGTCCCGCCACTTCATATAGTTGAGGGCAAGATAGCCGCCGTTGATTCTCACCAAACGGCGCCCTCCGAAGTCTTCCGAGCGGCTGTCTTCATCCGGCTCGCCAAGAACCTCAAGAGCATCAAGAGCAACATCAACCTCCTTTGGCTGGTATCCAGCGCGCCGAACGATCCCTGTGCCGGCGGCGGGGATAAAACCGTACCAGCCGGGCGGCACAACAAAGCCCTTTTTCTCCAGCGACCGCACCGCAATCTGGTCTGTAGGTTCTTTCAACTCATACGGTTCCGCCATCAGCAGCGCAGTAATGAACAGGTCCCTCTGCACCCGGTTAACCCACAACGATGAGTCCAAAATCCCGCAGTCGAGCTTTACGAACGGCATTCAACCCCCAAAACGTTACGGCGAACACATCAACATCGATTTCGCCTGTTACACAGCGTTACGGACCGTTACGCGAACAACTCACAGCGTTACGGCGAACAGGTTCTTTCCACCACCTGCGCAACCCGCGTTGCAGCCTCAATTCCGTCCCGCTTCCCCGCTGGCTTTCGGATGGCAGGCGGGGGGGTGTTGCGCAGCTCGGCAAGGCGATGATCGACATAGGCATGGTTGCGGTGGAGGATACTGGTGGTCTGAAACTCGTGAACTTCGAGCGAGTAGAAAGCATATCCCTCCAGCCGATCTGAAACGAACTCGCGGAAGGCGCGGACGTTTGCCGCGTAAACGTGACGTCCCTGGTGGATGACGCCGATCCGGTAAAAGGCGGAATACCAGTAGGTTGCGCTCTTGGCGAGACCGTACCCGATCGGCACGCGCCAGTCGCTTAACCGGGGCCGGGTGATGCCCTCCTCGGGATAGCCGGCGGCGGCGAAAACCTGCTCATACCAGCAAAAAAGCAGGGTGGCGCCGAGGCTGCCGCAGAGGGGCACAAGACTGGAATCGAAGGTGACGATAACTGGCTCGGGAGGCGCTATTGACGCTGGTTTCCACATGCGTGGCTCTGGGCTGACTCCTTCGCGTTCCGTACTCTGACTCAGGGGCGGCGGGAGCGACAGTGTAGACCGCAGGGGGCTGTGAGGATGATGTGAATAACAGGGCTGTTGCATTACTGCAAAAGTCGGCACCAAAGGAGTAGCTACCGGCAGGGGAGGGAATGGTTACCGTGGTATGGCTACAGTCACCCCGAAAAAACCAAATTTCAGCGCGGTAACATGGCGGAAATGAGCACATTACCCCATAAACTGTGGAGACATGGGCCGATTCTCTGGGCTATACGCGAAAGTAGCCCACCGAAAGTTGTAGAGCATTGTTACGCAACGACCTGCCACTCTCCTCCTCTGAGATACCAAAACACCATACGGTCGGGCACAAAGACTGCCCGCCGTGCATCTGGGCCTTGCAATTGGCTGCCTCGGAAAGAAACATGGCGTCGCTAAGTTTGTTCAGCGCCTGCAACATCTGGCTCGCGGGGAAAATCAGTAAGGGCCTGCTGCCAAAGACAATCGAATGCTGCCAGGGCAACGTGCGTGCCCTCCAGCGGTTCTTTGGAGACATGCCGCTGGCGGACTTCCACGCCGGATCCCTGAAGGCGTACCAGATCGCGCGCGGCGAGGGTACGGGGGTCTTTGCCGACGAACAGACCCGCGAACCCAGCCCCGTGGGCACCTCCGCCATCAACCACGAACTGAACGTGCTCCAGCAGATGCTGCGCAAGGCTGGGCTCTGGGACGGGATCAAAGACTATTACGCGCCGCTGCACGAAACCCAGTGGCAGCCGCCAAAGACCTTCACCGTGAAAGAAGAGGCGCGGATCTTCGAAGCCAGCGCGAATGACCCGAACGTGGAACTGGCCGACATCGTTTTCCGGATCACGCGCAACACCACCGCCAGCGGCTGCGAGCTCCGCGGGCTGCGGCTGAAGAATCTGGAACTGAACGCGCGGCCGCCCCGGGTTCACATCCCGCCCGATGCGACCAAGAACGACATCCGGCCGCGGGTGATCCCGCTCAACGCCGAGGCGCTCGAGGCGTTCCAGCGTGCCGTTGAACGCGCGGCGAAGCTCGGCGCCCACCTGCCGTTCCACTACCTGTTCCCCTTCCGCGTGAACCGGCGAACGTGGAATCCGCTACGGCCGGCATCAAAGTCGTGGCTCCGGAAACAGACCCAGCAGATGCGCGACAAGACCGGGATTGAGCATTTGCGCCCGCATGCCTTCCGTCACCTGGCCGTGACGGAGCTGCTCGAAGCGGGGGTTCCGGAGCAGACCGTGATTGCGCTGGCCGGGTGGGTCAGCCGCAACATGATCAACACCTACAGCCACACCCGGATCGAAGCCAAGGCGGATGCGGTGAAGGTTCTGACACAGAAAAAGCCGCCGCAGCGGGCAACCAACGTGCTTGCTTTTCCACATTCCTCGGAAAAATAAACACTGAGGAGGGGATTGACAAAAATAAACCACTTGCCTTACGTTAAGCGGGATGGTTAAGCATCTCACTCACGAAGATGTCGTTGAGCGGTTGCGCAGCGTAACGCAGGAGAGTTCGATGACGGCGGTGGCCAACGAAATTGGCGTGAGCCTCCCGTATATCTCCGAGATTTTGCGTGGACGCCGGCCGCTCGGTCCTCGCGTGATCGACTATCTGGGGTACGAAAAGCAAGTTGTGTTTCAAAGGAAAACGGCCTAAGTTATCCGCTTTCCTATTTAGATCGCCTGAGGAAAAATATGGGACTCCTGCCTTACAAGCAGCACGCCTTAGCCGATGGGACAGCCGCCGCGTCATACGGCGGTGTTCGGGGCCGAGACCACCAGCAGTTGGGGTCTGGGCGGTTAGAACACCCTGCGAATGCGGGTGTAACTCAGCGGTCAGAGTGCGGTCCTTACAAGGCCGAAGTCGCAGGTTCAAATCCTGCCGCCCGCACCACCATCCCCTATCCGGAAACTCCCGTCTGCATCGTTTCGGTATCTGACCGGGCGACCGGGCGCGTGTTCTTTGCGGTCCTCGGGAATATCGCCAACCTGCTCGGGCTCTCGCGCGACCAGCGCGTGCGCCTGGCCGCCGGCGAGGTAATCCACACTCCTTACAAGACGCTTGCCCTCGCGTTCCCCACCACCACTGCGCCAGCCCCTGCTTCCAATCCGATCGTGCTGCCCCGCAGCACTTCGGTTGAGCGCCGTGGTTTCCGGCCGAAGCCGACACGGATGGAGCGGTTGCGGTATTGGCTCCACAACGACGGACATCTGCTGGCGCTTGCCGCCCGGCTGATCCTCCTTGAAATGGCAGGGCTGGTCATTGTCCTGGCTGGTTCGGTGTGCTTCCTGCTTGTCGCCCACTTCCTGCTGAACGGGTGGCAACGATGAGCGAGACATCGTGCTGCGGCCAGTGCGGCCAACCCTTCAGCCTTAGCGGCGACCTGTATGACGAAGACAAACAGGATGGGGACCTGTGCGAACTCTGCCTCGACCTGCAGGACCGCCATGTGCGTGCGATGACGCTGCCCAACGGCCAGCGGTGCCGGGAGAGGAATCTGCCGTGGCCCCTCTGACCCGCGACCAAACGCTGGCCTATCTGGATGAGCGCCTTCGCCTCTTCAGCCGAGCCTCGCGGAACGCCCGCACCCATTTGACGCTGATGCAGTCGGCAGCAAAGAGCAATGACCCTGAACTCTGGGAAGTCGGACGCGGCGCGCTCTCTGACTGCATGGTCCTCATCAGCGAAGTCGCGCACGAAATCCGCTGCGAGATTCCAGGGAGTTTCACCCTATGACCTACTGGACCACGCTCCAGCACGCTCTCTCGCGCCTCACCGGAGCGGAACAAGTTCATCTTGCGCTCGCCATCGTGGGCGTTTTGGTGATAGCCGCGTTCACCCAGATCGCGCTACGGCGGGGAGGGTATCGCTCTCGAAGCGGCGCCGCCCCGTTCAACCTCAACTAACGCTAGCTGAAGGAGCCGACACCACCATGGGAACTCAACCAGCAACTGAAACTACCGCTCTCGCCTTAAATCCAAGGACGATCCTTGCCGACCTCGAGAAACTGAAGCCGCAGATGGAAGCGGCGCTGCCGCGGCACATGAACCCGGACCGCATGGCGCGCATCGTGCTCACCGAAATGCGCAAGACCCCAAAACTCTTCATGTGCACGCGCGAATCGGTCTTTGGTTCGATCATCGCCGCGTCGCAGCTGGGCCTTGAGCCCGGGATCATGGGCCAGTGCTACCTGATCCCGTACAAAGACACCTGCACGCTGGTCCCGGGCTGGAAGGGATACATGGACCTGCTCTCCCGCACGGGACGAGCCGGCGCATGGACCGGCGCCGTCTACGAAGACGATGAGTTCGACTTCGAATATGGCGACCGCCCCAGCATCCACCACAAGCCAGGCAAGTGGTCGAAGAATCCCGCTGCGCTGATCTACACCTATTCCGTCGGCAGGGTCAACGGGATGGAATGGCCCGTGATCGACGTTTGGGATATCGACAAAATCTGGGATCACCGCGGCAAGATGAACAAGGTCGGAGACCGGCACTACTCCTACGCCTATCCCGAGATGTATGCCCGCAAGATCCCGCTTCTGCAGGTGGTCAAGTACATGCCCACCAGCGTGGAGCTGACCAGCGCTCAGGCTCTGGACCATGCCGCGGCCGAGGGCAAGCAGAAGCTGACTATCGACATGGCGCTCGGCAACGAGTTGGAGAGCGGCGGCGAAGAAGTCGACGACTTCACCGAAGCCGACCGGTTGATGGATGAGCAGCATTACGACGACAAGCGGCGCGCGGCAGCCAAGGATATGTATACCGGGCGCGTTGCTGACCTTATCAAGTACCTGCGGGAGCAGCGGTCCACAACCGGAAACGGCAACGGGCAGAAGTCGGCGGATACCGCGAAGGCGGCGGAGACGAATCCCAGCGGTGCCCCGACCGCAGTCACCGGGTCTAAGCCTGCTACTTCAGCACCACGCGGCAAGCCCGCCTGGTAAGTTTCCTTCGCCCTTCCGGAGTCGGCTCCGTGGGGCGGGGGAGGGAAGCGGGGGTGTGGGGAAGGCGCGTAGTGCCAGTTACCCCACACCCTCGGCTTTGAAAACAACCGTTATTCACGCCGCAAAGAGGATTTCCCAAAATGAAAAATACGACGAAAAATACTCCCGCAATCTACGTTCGCAATTCGACTACTGATTCCTGGCGACCAGTTCCAATTGATGACACGAAGCAAATCTCAGAAAGCCTATACATCGACGCCAACGGGTGCACGGCCCTCACCGAGCTCAAGGCCGACGCGGCGCAGTACATCTACGCCAACGGGTGCACGGCCCTCACCGAGCTCAAGGCCGACGCGGCGCAGACCATCTACGCCAACGGGTGCACGGCCCTCACCGAGCTCAAGGCCGACGCGGCGCAGTACATCTACGCCAACGGGTGCACGGCCCTCACCGAGCTCAAGGCCGACGCGGCGCAGTACATCTACGCCAACGGG
>DASXFH010000263.1:0-10162 GCA_036489655.1 Acidobacteriaceae bacterium
GGCCTCGACCTCCCGAGCGTAATGAAGGCTTGTCATCCCCAGCGCAGCCCAGGGACCCCCCGACCATCGCGAGGGGATCAGCCGCGCAGCGGCTCCCAGCTCCCGGCTCCCGGCTCCCGGCTCCCGGCTCCGAATGCTACACTCCCGCCATCCCCCCAACCATCCTCCGCAAGAAAGAGGACCCCGCATGCACCGCCGCCGCTTCGTCCAGTCCGCCGCCTCAATTTTCCCCGCGGCTTTTCTCGATCGCGCCCTCGCCGCCAGTCCATCCGCGCCGCCCCAGCTCCAGCCCGGCATCGTCCCCGCCGGCGAGGACCGCCTCAGCCAGCACCACTCCCTCGGCTTCAGCACCATCGCCTTCAAAGTCCTGCCCCGCGAAACCGCCGGCAACCTCTTCCTCATCGAGCACACCCACCTCCGCAAAGGCGGCGGCCCACCCCTCCACGTCCACTACTCCCAGGAGGAGTACTTCTACGTCATGGACGGCGCCTTCCTCTTCCAGGTCGGCGACCGCCGCATCCCTCTCCATCCCGGCGACTCCATCCTCGGCCCCCGCAACGTCCCGCACACCTTCACCGTCACCAGCGAAGCCGCCGGCCACATGCTCATCGCCTTCACCCCCGCCGGCCAGATGGAAGACTTCTTCCGCACCGCCGAAAAACCCGGCGTCTCCCTCAGGGATCCCGCCCTCTACACCGGCCACGGCATGAAGATGCTCGGCCCACCCCTCTCCGCCGGCTAATTTCCCTCCTAACTCCAGGCTCCCGGCTCCCAACTCCTCCCTCCCAGCCCCCAGCTCCTCCCTCCCGGCTCCCGGCTCCTCCCTCCCAGCTCCTGTACCCTGTACTCATGCTCATCACCCTGCTCGACCTCGAACGCGAGCCGGTCAGCTTCGACCTCAGTCTCCTCCCCGGCTCCATCGACTTCGGCGACGAGGCCACCCAGTCCGGCCCCCTCGCCGTCCAGGGCAACGCCGAGCTCCTCCGTGAGCACCGCGGCCCTAAAGAAGTCGTCCCCGACATCCGCACCCGCGCCCACTGGTCCGGCGACTTTGAAGCCCCCTGTGCCCGCTGCCTCGACCCCGTCCAGCACTCCCTCGGCGGCGACTTCGACCTCCTCTTCCGTCCCCTCGGCGTCGACGCCGGCCCCTCTGACCGCTCCCTCGCCGCCCCCGATACCGAAATCGGTTATTATCAGGAAGGCGGTCTGGTGCTCGAAGACGTTCTGCGGGAGCAGGTGCTCTTGTCCCTCCCCTCACGAACCCTTTGCGGCCCCGACTGCAAGGGACTCTGCCCGCACTGCGGTCACAATCTGAACTCCGACCCCTGCAACTGTGAGGATCAGTCCTCCGATCCGCGATGGTCGGCCCTTTCAGACCTGCGCAGCCGGCTCAGTCCTGAAGCGGATAAGGCCAACAAAGCCCCCCGCTGAGTTTTCACCCCGCGAGCCCGCGCACCCAACCTGCGCCGCCCCTCCGGGATCGAAAGGATTTCTGCAATGCCGAACCCAAAGCGCCGCCATTCCAAACGGCGTACCGCCCTCCGCCGTGCCCACGACGCCATCTCCGGCCCCGCGCTCTCCGAGTGCCCCAACTGCCATGAGCGCAAGCAGCCTCATCACGCCTGCCCCAAATGCGGCTACTATAAGGATCGCGAAGTTCTCGAAACCAAAGAGGCCTAGCTCAGCGTGCTCAACGCAACCGTCCGTCGCCGGACTCGAGGAGGTTCCCCACCGCCTCCCCCTGACGGCGCGCGCGGCATTCTTGTATCCCGGCACAACTCCGGGTGCCCCATCCTTGTCGCCTCGCGTAGTTCGAGGCGACAGGGTGGGAGGCCCCGAACCTCAACCAGCCCCTTCGTAGCGCACGACTTCAGTCGTGCCGCAACCAGCCCCAAAAAGGGGTGGGCTTTAGCCCCTGAGCCCCTTCCTCACACCCCATTTCGTACGCCGTCGGGTGCCTTTCAAGGTTCCCCAAAACACCGCCCCTGCACCTCTGAGAACCCGGCCCTCGTCTCTTAATCAATCCAGATGCTCACTGACATCGCTCTCGACGCCATGGGCTCCGACAAAGCCCCCGATCCTGAAATCCGAGGCGCGATTCTCGCCTGCCGCACCCTGCACGTCCGCGTCCACCTCATCGGACCCGAGCCCATCCTCCGCCGCCAGCTCTCCTACGCTCTCGAAGGCGAGCGCCTCCCCATCGAAATCGTCCACACCGACGAATTCA
This sequence comes from Acidobacteriaceae bacterium, assembly GCA_036489655.1. Classification (GTDB taxonomy): domain Bacteria; phylum Acidobacteriota; class Terriglobia; order Terriglobales; family Acidobacteriaceae; genus Palsa-343. The sequence continues at coordinate 2,228 of DASXFH010000263.1, forward strand.
TCTCCATGGACGAGAAGGCCGCTCACGCCGTCCGCACCAAACGCAACAGCTCCATGCGCCTCGGCCTCAAAATGGTCAAGGACAAGCGCGCCGCCGGCTTCTTCACCGCCGGCAATACCGGCGCCGGCATGGCCACCGCCAAAATGGTTCTGGGCGCGCTCCCCGGCGTCGATCGCCCCGCGCTCGCTATCGTCATGCCCACCCTCGCCGGCTCCCCCTCCGTGGTCCTCGACGTCGGCGCCAACGTCGACTGCAAGCCCCAAAATCTCGAACAGTTCGCCGTCATGGGCGAGCTCTACGCGCGCTCCGTCCTCCGCATCCCCCGTCCCCGCGTTGGAATCCTCTCCGTCGGCGAAGAAGAAGGCAAGGGCAACGAGCTCACCCGAGAGTCCACCGCCCTCGTCAAAAAGCTCCCCGTCAATTTCATTGGAAACGTCGAAGGCCGCGACATCTACTCCGGCAACTGCGACGTCATTGTTTGCGACGGATTCGTCGGCAATGTCGCACTCAAAACCTCCGAAGGCATGAGCCGCCTGGTCCGCGAGATGCTCAAAGCCTCTCTCACCCAGACCGTCACCGCCCAGGTTGGAGCGCTTCTATCCCGCAAGGCCTTCAACGCCTTCCGCCGCCGTCTCGACCCATCCGAATACGGGGGAGCGCCGTTGTTAGGCGTCCGCGGCGTCTGCATCATCGGCCATGGATCGTCGAACGAACGCGCCATCATGAACGGCATAAGAGTAGCCGCAGAATTCGCGCAAGCCGGCATCAACGAGCGCATCGAAAGAGAATTCGCCTCCCGCCCCGCCAGCTCCCCCAACCCCGACCCCGACCTCCAGCTGCCCGTCCAGTAGGATTTGCCATCCAGGCAGCCGCGCTTCGCGCCAAAACAAAAAAACTAAAGCTGTCATCCCGAGTGAAGCAATGTCACCCTGAGCAAGTTGCCGTCAGGCGACGAGTCGAACGGGCGAGGCGCCCCCCGACCATCGGGATGGGGATGAGCCGCATAGCGGCTCCCGCTTTTGTTCTCGCACGAAAGTACCGCCGCCATGACCACCGGTATGGTGTCATCATCGCGCAACGCCATTATCTTCAGAAACCATGAAGGAACCGCGCCGCTACGCCACTTACATCATGGCCAGCCGTTCGCGCGTCCTCTATACCGGCATCACCAACGACATCGTCGTCCGCACCCGCCAGCACAAATCCCGCCAGGCCGACAGCTTCACCAACGAGCACCGCTGCACGCGCCTTGTCTGGTATCAGGTCTTCGACTCGCCCTCCGCCGCCATCGCCCGCGAAAAGCAAGTCAAGAGTTGGAGACGCGCCAAGCGAATCGCCCTCATCGAGGAAAATAATCTCGGCTGGCACGACCTCAGCGAAGAATGGGGCAAACCCATCACGCCCCTCATCATTCAATAATTAACGGGGTCATCCCGAGCGAAGCCGAGGGACCCCCCGACCATCGGAAGGGGATGAGCCGCGCAGCGGCTCCCGCTCTTGCCTTTGCTGTTGCCTTTGTTTTTGATTTGTCATCCCGAGCGAAGCCGAGGGACCCCCCGACCACCGGGAGGGGATGAGCCGCAAAGCGGCTCCCGCTCTTGCCTTTGCTGTTGCTTTTGTTCTTGATTTGTCATCCCGAGCGAAGCCGAGGGACCCCCCGACCATCGGGAGGGGGTTGAGCCGCATAGCGGATCCCGTTCCTGCCCTTCTTCGCCTCCCCGCAACGCAAACGAGAGAGTTCGCACTTTCGCCCCCTTTTGTGGAAATCCTGTCAACCCTTACAAAAGTCACTCCCCCTCATTCCAAAGCCCTTACGGACCAAATCCCTTGGCAGGAAACCCATCAGAAAATGTCATACTGAACTTATAGAGTAAAAAAAGGAAAAGCCCGCCGCGCGCGGGCTTTTCCTATTTCGCTTCCACTTCGGCCGGGGCTTAAGGAGCCCCCTCCGAAGTCCTTTCCTTTGACACACCTGCATACAGGGGGCTCCTCTGCAAAAGCGCAAACCAATGCAGCATCAACACTTACGCAAAGCTAATGGAAAATTTTTGTGTGCCCTGTGCCCCATGCCCTCTTCTCACCGCGCCTGCGCCGGAAACAGCGCCTGCGCCTGCCCTGTCCCGATCTCCACAGGACACGCCAGCAGCCGGTTGAACATCGCAGCATCGCTCGATGCCACGTGCCACGCCAGAATCTTCGGCTGTCCCTCCTGGTCCTCAACCTCGGCAGCCACCGTTGCCGTCACTTCGGCCTGGCTGTCCTGCAGCGCCGTCGACGAAACCGGCGTCCCCTGCGCCGCGGCGAAAAACGCATGGCGCCCCTGGAGCAGGAACCCAACCGGATCCTCCATCGGCATCATGCCCAGCACCTCGTTGCCCTGGGCCGCCAGCCCGTTCAGCACCTGGTCCATCAGCTTGCGTTTCTTCGCCGCTTTCGGAGGCACGCAGCTCAAATCAATCTCAAACAGCGCCACTCGCGCCATCGCCTTGCCGCCGGGTCCGGCATCAGCCCCAACCGCCAGCAGCGTTCGCGTGCAGCCGGCCCCGGACTTCACCTTCTCCGCATCGCGCGCGCCGTCCTCGCCATACACGATGCGCTGCCCCAAAGTCGTCGCCGTCTTCGCATCCATCGGCGTCAGCTCTGCCGGATACGAGAAGGTCAAATGCAGCGCCGAGTCCGTAAAGATCCGCATGGGAGGAGCAGCGGGCTTGCCCGGAGTTTGCCCAGCCGCCATCGCCGTCAGAAGGAGAATCAGACCGAAGCGCATAGAGCCCAGTCACCATTCCATCGCGTACTGGCCGGTCACTCCGGCCATTGCCGCCGGCTTCGGCTCGCTGGCCAGATCCAGCACCAGACGCTCCAGCACCAGACGCTTGTCCGGAGGCTGCGAGCGCAATTCCAGATCGGCCCGCGCAATCAGCCGCAGCGCTCGCGTCAGCTCCCGCCGCGATTTGTACCGGCGCGCCTGGCGAATCACGTCTTCCGCGGCAAACGGAGGCATACGGAAGCCCTGCCACAGCGCCTGCCAGATCGCCCGCGAATCGCGCACGTTCTTCTCGAGAATCACCAGCATCTGCCGAAACGTCCGCGCCAGCATGTACAGATGCCCAATCGCGGAATCCTCGCCGCCATCGCTGGCGTTCAGCAGCCCGTGCAGCAGGCTGATGGCGCGTGCCCGATCCTTCGCCGAAATGGCGTCGGTCAGCTCGTACAGCGACCGCTGTTTCGCCGCCAGCACCATCGTCTCCACATCGCCCAGCGAAATGTGCCGCTTCGCGCCGGTGTACAGCACCAGCTTTTCCATCTCGGAGGCAATGAGCATCATGTCCGCACCCAGAGCATCGGCCAGCTCGCGCGCCGCGTCCGAATCGATCGCCACCTCCCGCCGCTTCGCCTCCGCCGCGATCCACTTCAGCGCATCGGCCTCATCCACCCGGGCCAGCTCGATCAGTCCGCACCAGTCGCCGAGGGTCTCGCGGATGCGCTCGTACCGGTTCTTATCGTCCAGATCCATCCGCCGCGGATCGGAGGGAATGCGCAGATGGTCGGCCACAAAAACAATCAGCGCCTGCGGGTTGGGCGACTTGAAGTACGCGTCGATGGCGGCAAATTCGTCCTTCTTCGCCCCACGCGTGTACAGAGTCTTCAGGTTGCGGATGAACAGCACCTGAAACGGCGCCATGAGCGACGGCGTCTGGGCCCGGTCCAGCGCCTCAAAAATGCTGGTCTCCGCAAGGTCCACATCGGACAGGCAAAAGTCGCGCAGGTCGGGCGGCGCCAGCGCGGCCAGCACCGCCTTGCGGCAGCGCTCGTAGAGGAAGACCTCGTCGCCGACCAGAACATAGCCGGCGCGAAGACGGTTCTCTTCAATTTCAGCCAGGAAGCGATCGGTGGATGCGAAGCCGGCGCCCATCGGCTTTCAGTCTACGTGGAGGCTGGCCCGGACGAAAGCTTTTCCCGCTTCGCAGAGTGACTCCGGAGCGACCCGGCCCGATCTGGAGCATCGAAAGGGTGGTGATTTAGGTCACATTCCTTCCCCTGAACGATTCAGATAATGGGTTCAGTGAGGCCGTGATCCGGGCCATTTTTATATACTTTTCTTTCCGGTTCCACGGCCTCCCCCAGAGTCCCGCATGTTCATCCTTTGGCTTCGAGTTGCCGCTTCGCTATACGGGGTCGCCAGCCTTCTGGCGATTCCCGCTGTGCTCGGCAATCGTCCGCGCGGGCATCGCTACTGCCTGCCGGTGGCCATGGGAGCCTGGTTCTTCCACCTGGTCGCCACCGTGGAGATGCTGGCCACCGCGCACCACCTGATCCCGGTTCTGACCACGGAGATCATCTCGACCCTGGCTCTGGCCATCGTCGGGGTCTTCCTGCTGATCTTCTTTATCTATCGCACAATCTCTTTTGGATTGTTCGCGTTGCCGCTGGCATTCCTGCTCACCGTGGTTCCAGCCCTTGGCCCCGACCGCTACACCTTCACCTCGCCCATCGTCCGCAACGGCTGGATCGCCTTCCACGTGGTCATGCTGCTGGTGGCTTATGCTGCTCTGGCGTTCAGTATGCTGGCCAGCTTTCTGTATCTGGTGCAGGAACGCCGCCTCAAGGGCAAGCAGTGGTCAAAGGCCGGCGTGACCGAGCGCCCCAAAAATCGCCCCCGAGGGTTTCTGACCTGGCTGCCCCCTCTGGCCACGATGGATCAGATCTCCAATACCACCCTGATTCTCGGCTTCTGCTGCATGACCGCCGGTCTTTTTGCCGGTTCGCTGATCGCCCAGGAGCAGGTTGGCATTCGATATTTTGCCGATCCCAAGATCCTGTTGTCCTTTGTCATGTGGGGTCTGTATGTTGTGATCCTGTTTATCCGGCGCAGTTCCGGCATGCGCGGCCGCCGCGCGGCGTGGCTTACCTCCGGCGTGTTTGTGCTGATGCTCTGCGTCTGGGCAGCCAATCTGCTCGGGACCGTTCATAGTTCCGCTCACAGGTTCGGTCTCAAATGAGATTCCTGGTCACAGGTCTGAACCACAAGACGGCGCCCATCGAGCTGCGCGAGCGGCTGGCCATCGGTCCGGAAGCGCTCGCCGTGACCACGCGCGCTCTGCTCTCCGAGCCGGGCGTGCAGGAGGCGATGATTCTCTCCACCTGCAATCGCGTGGAGCTGCTCGTCTCCCACAACGGCGTGGAGCCGCAGCTGCCCGGCTTCCTGGCGTCGCATTTTTCGGTGAACCGCACTCTGCTGGAGCCGCACCTGTACCGCTACCAGGACGAGGAAGCCGTCCGGCACATGTTCCGCGTCGCCGCCAGTCTCGATTCGATGGTGGTGGGCGAAGCCCAGATCCTCGGACAGGTGAAGCAGTCGTGGAACGTGGCCCGCGAGCTGGGCGCGGTGAAAGGTCCGCTGGACAAGCTGCTGCAGGGGGCCTTCTCCGCCGCCAAGCGCGTCCGGACAGAAACGGAAATCGGCTCCTCGTCTGTTTCCATCGCCTCGGTCGCGGTAGATTTGGCGCGGCGCATCTTTGGATCGCTGGACGGCAAGAAGATCCTGATTATCGGCGCCGGCAAAATGAGCGAGCTGGCGGCCCGCCACCTGATGCAGCATGGCGCCGACTCTCTGATGGTGGCCAATCGCACCTGGGAGCGGGCGGTGAAGCTGGCCGAGCAGTTCGTCGGTCAGGCAATCCGCTACGAAGACCTGGATGCCCGCGCGCACGAGGCCGACATTATTGTCACGTCCACCGGCGCCGCGCAGCACATCATCAGCGTGGAACGGGCACAGCAGATTCTGCACCGCCGCCGCAACCGGCCCGTGTTCATCATCGATATCGCCGTTCCGCGTGACGTGGATCCGGCAGTGAACCGCCTGGAAGGCATGTTCCTGTACGACATCGACGACCTGCAGTCGGTGTCGGCCACCAACCTGGTGGATCGCGCACGCGAGGCCGAGCGCGCCGAGGCCATCATCACCGAAGAGACGGAGCGTTTCCGCCGCACCGTTCGCACCCTCGACATCGCTCCCATCCTGCAGCACGTGCAGGGCAAAGTCGAGGAGATGCGCCAGGCCGAGCTGCAGCGCTCCCGCCAGCTGCTGCAGTCTCTGACGCCCGAGCAGCAGGCCGCTCTGGAAGCGCTGACCCGCGGGTTGATGAACAAGTTCCTCCACCTGCCGCTGCAGGCGCTGAAGACCGCGGCCCGGCAGGGTGATGCCATGGCGCTGGAGGCCATCGGCGGCGTCTTTGCGCGCGAGTGCATCAACGAGAAGGCGCAACGGCAGGCGGAAGCCGATGCCGACCGCCAGGGCGCTCTCGATCCCGATCAGCAGAACGAGCCTGGGGACGACACGGGTAAGACACCGCAGGCGTGAACGCGATAGGCTGGTTTCTGACTCCGCATGCCCCCATCCCACGACAATCGGAATACTGCCGCCTCGACCACTCTGCGCATCGGCTCGCGCGGCTCCCAGCTTGCACTCTGGCAGGCGAATCACATCGCGGATCGGTTGCACGGCGCGGGACACGAAGTCTCCATTGAGATCATCAAAACGCTCGGCGACGCGATGCAGCATGTGCCCTTCGCCCAGGTGGGCGGCCCGCAGGGCGACGGTAAGGGGATGTTCACAAAGGAGATCGAAGAGGCGCTCTTCGCCGGCCGCATCGACCTTGCTGTGCACAGCCTGAAGGATCTGCCGACGGAGCTGGCCGCGCCTTTTACCATTGCGGCGATTCCGGAGCGGGTCGATCCGCGCGACGCATTTGTCTCTGTGAATCACGCCAGCTTTGAAGCGCTGCCGCAAAACGCGCGCATCGGCACCAGCAGCCTGCGGCGACAGGCACAGCTGAAAGCGCAGCGCCCCGATGTGCAGTGCCTGGAGTTTCGCGGGAATGTGGATACGCGTCTGCGCAAACTGGCCGAGGGCCAGGTGGACGCCATCATCCTTGCTTCCGCCGGTCTCGAGCGGCTGGGACTGACGCACCATCGGCGCGAATGCTTTTCGCCGCTGGTGCTGTGCCCCGCCGCAGGACAAGGTGCGCTGGCCATTGAGGCGCGCGCCGGCGACACAAGCACCCTCGAGGCCCTGGCTTTCCTGAATCATGAGCCGACTCGCTACGCCGTCACCGCGGAACGCGCGGCTCTGGCGGCCCTGGGCGGCGGCTGCCAGGTTCCCATCGGAATTCACGTCTTCCCCGGCGATCAGGGCTTCACGATTGTCTCTGCCGTCGCCGCCCCGGACGGATCCGAGGTGCTGCGCGTGGTCCTGGACCGGCAGATCGATGTACCGCCGGAGCTCCTGGGCCGCAAGGTTGCCGACGAGCTGCTGCGTCAGGGCGCGCAGCGGCTGCTGGCGGCTGCTGGACTTGCTCCCTCCGATAAGCCGGTGGCCGGAGCATGAGCGATCCAGGAAACGAGCCTCCCCGACAACCATCGCAACTCCCGCTCGCCGGTCGAACCATCCTTGTGACCCGCGCGCGGCGTCAGGCTGGAGCGCTCGCCGATCGCCTTCGCGCCCTGGGCGCCGGCGTTTTCGAAATTCCTGCCATTGAGATCATTCCGCCGGACTCGCTGGACCCGCTGGACGCAGCTCTCCGGGATTTGTCGCCGTACGACTGGCTGATTGTGACCAGCGTGAATGGCGCGCGTGCCCTGGCGGATCGAATGGCTGCCCTGGGCGTCGGACCCGCCGCCTTCGCTCACATAAAGATCGCCGCTGTCGGATCGGCAACAGCCCAGGCGCTGCGCGGAATTGGCCTCGAAATCACTGTCACGCCCCGGGAGTATGTGGCGGAATCGCTTGTAGAGGCGCTGGGAGAGCAGGTTCGCGGAAAGCGCGTTCTGCTGGCACGGGCGGCGGTAGCCCGGGATGTGATTCCCGACGCTCTGCGCGAGCGCGGGGCCGTCCTGGACGTAGTCGATGCCTACAAAACCGTAGTGCCTGAGGAT
>DASXFH010000269.1:0-24738 GCA_036489655.1 Acidobacteriaceae bacterium
CGGTCGCGATACCGCTCGAGCAGCCGCGCCGCATTTGACCCCGCGAAGTCCTCCCACTGCAGCAGCACATGCGGCCAGCGCTTTTCCACCGCGCGCACAAACGTCTCAATGAAGTCGTCGTACTCCGCCCCGCGCACCCGCTTATGCCGCCAGCCGACGTACACCGGGTTCTCCAGCCGCTCTTCGTTGTCGGTCCCCACATCCAGCAGCACCGGCAAGCAGTTCTCGTGGTGCAGGCCGCCCAGCGCCGTGTACAGCGCCATCTTGCCAATGGGAATCCCCATCCCGCCCGCGCCCTGATCGCCGAGTCCCAGAATGCGCTCCCCATCGCTCACCACAATCGCCTTCACGTTGTCGTAGCGCTGGTGCGAGAGAATTTTCTCGATCCGGTCCTTATTCGGGTAGCTCAGGAACAGTCCCCGCGGCTTGCGCCAGATTTCGCTGAAGCGCTGGCACCCCTCGCCCACCGTGGGCGTGTACACGACCGGCATAAACGTCCGCACGTCCGACAGGATCAACGCATAAAACAGCGTCTCGTTGATGTCCTGCAGATCCCGCATGAACGTGTACTTCTCAAACGGTGTCTCGCAGGCGTCAAATGCCTTCCTCCGCCGCTGGATCTGCTCTTCCAGAGTTCCGATATGAGGAGGCAGCAGCCCGTGCAGATCGAATGCGTCCCGCTCCTCTTCGGTAAACGCCGTGCCCTTGTTCAGACGGGGGTGGTTCAGCAGGGTGAAACCGTAGAGCTTCGTCCGGATCACCGCCTCGCGCTCTGCGCTCTGCCCCCCGGTTCGTTGCTCGCTCGCGACTTCGGTGCTGGTTGCCATGCGACGCCTCTTCTTAGCAGAGATGCGGGCCAGACGTCCCTCACGGCAGCCGGTGGGGAACATCCGGCGAACCTGTCAAGTTTAGGCCCGCCCCCCAGCGGTTGAGCCTCCAATCGCCGATTTTGACATTACCGAAGTCTGCCCTCGCCCCCACACACCGTCCAGGGCATCTCTGCCCCCGCAGGCCCCGCGAATCCCCACGGCATAATAGAAGCACAGCATCTCCAGTCGATCGAGGAGTCCCTTTTGTCCACGAATTCTTCCCTCCGCGCCGTCATCTTCGACTACGGAGAAGTCCTCTGCCAGCCCGATCCCGCCGCCCATCGCGACCTCCTGGCCGTGACCGGCCTCGATCGCGCAACCTTTGAGCGCCACTACTGGCGCGATCGCCACAATTACGACCTCGGCCGCCACGACGGCCCCTCCTTCTGGCGGCAATTCGCCCACGATGCGGGCCTCACCCTCACCCCGGCGCAGATCGACGCCCTCATCGAAGCTGACGTCGCCCTCTGGACACGCCTTCTCGATCCCCGCATGATTGCCTGGATCGAAGCCCTGCAGAAGGCCAGCGTCCGCACCGCCATCCTCTCCAACATGGTCGGCGAAGTCCTCGCCCGCATGCGCCGCGACTTCTCCTGGCTGGGCGGATTCACCCACCTCACCTGGTCCTGCGAGCTCGGCATCGCCAAGCCCGACCCCGCCATTTACCTCCACACCTGCGAGCACCTGGGCGTTCGCCCCCAGGAAGCCCTCTTCCTCGACGACAAACCCGTGAACATCCACGCCGCGGAACAGGTCGGCCTGCACGCCCTCCACTTCCGCTCGGTAGAACAGCTCCGCGCCGACCTGGCTGCACGCGGCCTGCTGCAGGGCCTCCCCCAGCCCGGCGAAGATCCGGTGCAGACCACCGCCTGACCCAAAAAGAACAGGCCGCGCTCACCGACGCGGCCTGCCTGTTCCCTGTTCCCTGCCTTACCCAACCGGCTCCTCCACCGGAATCCGCACCTGCTCCACAATCTCCACCGCAAAACCCTGCAGCGCCGGCACGTGCGTCGGCGTGTTGCTCAGCAGGCGAATGCGATGGATCCCCAGGTCCGCCAGGATCTGCCCGCCCAGTCCCACTTCGCGCAAAATCCGCTGGTGCCGGTCCGCGTGCGCCTCGCGTGCCCGCGCCTCCTGGTGGAACAGAACCCGCGGCTTCTCCCCCGTCCGGTCGATCTCGAATCCCCGCCCCGCGTTGTGCAGGTAAAGAAACGCCCCCCGCCCCGCCTCGGCAATCAGCTTCAGTGACTGCCGTGTCGTGCGCTGGCAATCGCACAGCGTCGCCCCAAAAACATCGCCGGCAAGGCAGCGGGAGTGCACCCGCACCAGCACCGGATCGTTCCCGCTCACATCGCCGCGCACCAGCGCCACATGGCTCTCCCCGCCATGCACCTCGCTCTCGTAGGCGATCATCCGGAACTCGCCCCACTCCGTCGGCAGCAGGCTCTCGGCCACCCTTACGATGTAGCGCTCGTGCTGCAACCGGTACCGGATCAGCTCCGCCACCGTCAGCATCTTCAGCCCGTGCTCATGGCAGAACGCCGTCAGGTCCGGCACTCGCGCCATGGTGCCGTCGTCCTTCATCACCTCGCAGATCACGCCCGCCGGAATCAGCCCTGCCAGCCGCGCCAGGTCCACCGATGCCTCCGTCTGCCCGGCCCGCACCAGCACTCCCCCCTTGCGCGCCCGCAGCGGAAATACATGCCCCGGCCGCGCCAGATCCGCCGCCGTCGACCCCGGATCGATTGCTGCTTTGATCGTGTGCGCCCGGTCATACGCCGAAATTCCGGTGGTCACGCCCTCCCGCGCCTCGATCGACTCGGTGAACGCCGTTCCAAACCGAGACGAGTTCTGCTGCGTCATCGGCCCCAGCCGCAGATAGTCGGCGCGCTCCTCGGTCAGCGCCAGGCAGATCAGCCCCCGCCCGTGCTTCGCCATAAAGTTGATCGCTTCCGGAGTCACGTGCTCCGCCGCCAGCGTCAGATCGCCCTCGTTCTCGCGATCCTCGTCGTCGACAACCACCACCATGCGCCCCGCCTTGATCTCCTCCACCGCGCCTGGCACATCCGTCATGGGACCCTTTGGCTGCATAACCTTATTGTCGGCGAATTCTGCCCGCACGGCCAGATGACATCCGGTTCTGCAACCCGCAACCTGTCACCTGTAACCCGCAACCTGCCCTACTTCTCTCCCGCCCGAAACTCCGTCCACGGCCCCGACTTCATATCCCGCAGAATCGGCGTCTCCCAGTCATACTCCGGATGCGCCGCCAGAAACGGCTTCGCCAGGAAATCCTCCCCGCACGGATGCCCCGCACGAGCGATCAGCGCCATTTGCCCCACCAGGTCGCTGTCTGTCACCTTGCCCTGCACCGCGCCGCCAGGGTTGTACGGCGGGTCGTCCCATTGCGGCACGCCCTCCTTCGCCACATCCTCATGCCCGCAGAGCGTGCGCTGGTCGGCGCCCTCCTTATGCGTGTAAGCGTCCTCGTGATCCGCCAGGAACTTCTCCGCCATCTGCACGTCGATCCGCCCCTTGTACTCCTTCATCAGCTGCTCCCACCGCACATGCCGAGCGTTCATGGACGACGACTGATCATGCGTGTTAAACCCGTCCGTCTCGTCCTTGATCAGCGAAGGATCCCGCGGAAAGTTCGAGCTGACGTAGTACCCATTCTTCGTTCGCCACACCGGCGTGTGCTCCAGCCCCAGCTCCAGATACGCGATCTCGCCCGTTTTGCGATCGCCAACCAGCCAGTCATTGGCATAGCCGCCGTTGTCGCCCTCGATCATCATGGCCACAAAGTCGTCGATGCTGTTCGCATACTGCAGCGCCTTGCGCGACCGCACAAACTCCGGAATCCCCTTGCTGTTCCAGCCTTCAAACCCGGTGATCGTCGTCTCCGTCATCATGATGCCCGTATCGTTGATCCCGAAATCGTCGTTGCTGGTGATCATCCCCGGCACCCCGTCCTGCAGGATGCGGTGCCCATGCTCCGGCCTGATGTCGAACATGATCGTCCACCGCGAGCCCTCCGCATACGACGACCAGTTGTTGTGCGCGATCACGATCTTGCCGTCTTTCGTGTAACTGCCGGTGGCGATGAACGCGCTGCACTTTCCCGGCGCATGAATCACCGGAGCATTCAGCGCATGCTGTTGCTTGTTCAGCCACGGAACGTAGTACTCGCTCAGCTCCATCGTGCCGTTTTCCGCCACGATGTCCCATACATCCACCTTCACACCGCGCGCCCGGGCGCCTTCGGCAATGCCCTTCAGCTCGGCCTGATACTGCGGCTCGATGTGCGGCCAGAAGATGGTCTTCGCCGCATTCCGGTAAAACGCCCAGTTGCGATGGGTGGAATGCTCGTCCTCCACCTGGAACACGTGCAGCGCATCGGCAATCTGCGGCGCGAGCAGGTACCCGTGCTGGAACCCGATCTGTGCCGGAGTTCCCTGCAAATGCACATACGTCCAGCCGCCGCGCTGAAACTTGTACGCGCCCGCCAGCCGCGCATCCTTTGCCGGCTTCGCCTGCGCCCAAACCGCTGTACCGGCCAACAGAACGGCCGCCGCCGCCAGATGTAGGAACCCAGGTCGCATCGGCTGTCTCTCCTGAGGAAGGGGTTATCGGATTACCAGTGACGATATCACGCTACCGCTCGGGTCCTGCCCCGCCCCGGCGTCCTCTTCAGCGTCGCGGCAGAGGAATCCGCCGCTGGCCGGTGCGGAGAGAGCCCTCGCCACCGCCTGAACCCAAAAAAAACGGCCCGGCCCGATGGAATCTCGGCCGGGCCGCCTCACTTACCAGCGTGAGACGATCAGCTTGTCCAGGTACACCGTCGCCGACCCCGAGCCGCGGCCGTCAACCTGGAAATTCGTCACAATCGACGAGCCCCACCCCATCGACCGCGCCGCAAAGGCCGTCGCGTTAATGGCACTCGTGGTTCCGTCGAACGTCACCGACTTGTAGGTGATATCCCCGCCGCTCTCCGCGCGCGAGTACAGCACCTGCACATGGTGCCAGGCATTGCGGCTCCAGCTCGCCGGATTGCAGGCCACTCTCGTGCTCACCCACTTACCCACCGGTTTGGTGGCCGTTCCCGTGTTCTCTGAGTAATCCCACTTGCCCTTATATCCGTCACACTGGAACCCGAAGATCACCGTGCTGCCGCTGGGCAACGTCTGGTTCAGATCCATCTCGATGTTGGCGATCGAACCGCTCGAACTGGCGATGTAGACCCATCCGTCGTACAAAAAGTTCGTCGATGTGCGGTCGTCTCCAAATGCGAGCGCGAAACGTTCGCCCCCGGAGGTGGACCAGCTCGTCGAAAACTTCCGCGCGTGCCCGCTGAGAGTTGGCGAGGTAACCACGCTCGTTGAACCGCTGGCGCTGCCGCTCATCCCGGTATCGTGCTGCGCCGACCACCCCGACAGGGTCTGCAGGCTGCTGACCGCCGTGGCGCTGGAAGGAGCAGCGACCGCCGTCGTGGTGGCCGTCGTTCCGGAGACCGTGATCGATACGCTGTCCGAGCAGGCTGCCCCCGACTTGCCCCAGGATTTGACGTGCAGCGTATGTCCGCCGCTGGCCGCCGTCACCTGCGTGTTCACCGACGTTCCATTCACGATCGTCGTATTCGCGCTGTTGTCCAGCGAATAGCCGACGGAGCTGATCGCTTGTCCGGAGCAGGTACCCGCGCTGGCCACCAGAGCGAAGGGTGACGATACCGACGAGCCGTTCTCCGGGCTGCTGACCGTGATCCCTCCGGAGCTCGTGGTCGCGCCCTCCGACGATCCGGTGACCTTAATGCCAACGGCCACGGTGCACACCACCCCCCCGCTGCCCCAGGCCTTCACATGCACCGTATGGCTCCCCGTGGCGGCGCTCACCGTGGCCCCAATCGTCGAGCTGTCCACCATCGTTGTGGAGCTGTTGTCCAGCGAATAGCCCGTCTTCGTAATGGCTTTCGACTGGCAGCTCGAGGCCGACGCCGTCAGGCTGAACGGCGAGCTCACCGAGGCCCCGTTCGCAGGGCTCGCGACCGTAATCCCTTCGCCCGAAGTGCTGGCAGCGGTCGCCGTCGGTTCGGATGAAGTCGGTTCGGATGACGTTGTCGCCGCCGTCACATCGACCGCGACGTCCTCCACGCACACCGCGCCCTTCGTGTTCCACGCCTTCACGTGGAGGGTGTGCTTGCCGGCAGAAGCCGGGACGGACGCGCTGATATCCGTCTTGTCCACGATGGTGGTGTCCGTGCTGCTGTCCAGCGAGTAGCCCATCGCCGTCACCGGCAGATCCGAGCAGCTCGCGGCGTTGGCCACTAACGCAATCGGACTGGCGACCTGCGCGTTATTGCCAGGAGTGGTAATGGTGACGGCCAGAAGCGCGGGGGCGGACACCAGCGAGAGGAGCAGCGCAAAGAACGCAAACCTGGTCATGCTGAATGACTCTCTTACAAATAAGAATTTTGCCCGGATCATCGGGACTTTCTGAAGGGTTATGTCGGGACTCCGCCCGCTGAGCTTGCGTCAGGCGAGGAAGTCAGGTCGTGCGCGTGCATCAGGTGGGCTGATCTGACCGCGGACAACGTGCGCCGAACGGAACCGACAACCTCGTATCGTGAATCGTCGGTGAGCACACAGGCTGCTCCCTTCGATCCTTTGAACCCGAGTCCAGAGCTCAAAGCCAGGCAGTAAATGGAGTATTAAGCTGCGAGGATCATGACGGACTTAGCGGCCATAGACAACCCTCTTTTGTGGGAGTCGGATGGAAAAGGGTGTTACTTCGGGCATGGGCAGGACGCGTTACTGCAAATAGTTCCCCCTCCGCCAGGGAAATATGTCACAGTCACGGGAGAGAATTACACAACAAGAGGTGAGGCCTCACGCGCGGGATCGCCGCGCCGTAAGCGAACGCCGAATGTCAGACCCTGGACGAATCCGAGGGCTCGCACCAGGCAGCAGATCCCGAGAACGCAATTCCCCGCCTCTTTGTGGAAATCTCGTCAAGTCCCATAGGTCACGTTACCCCCGATAATACGCTGATTCAACATAACTTACGGACAGCCCAATTTGGCAGAAAACTGCTCCAGACTTGGTATTCTGAACTTATAGGGTAAAAAAAGAAAAAAAGGCCGCCTTGGCGGCCTTTTCCTTTGCTACCCAATGTGGGGACAGTGGGGGGCAGATGACGCAACCCACCACCTGCAACCTTCAACCCGTGCCCTGTGCCCCGTGCCCTGTGCCCTGCTTTTAGGAGATTCCTATGCTTCGCTGCTCCTACGTTTTTCCTGACGGACGCCCCTGCCGCTGCCCCGCCCGCCGCCACCGCTCCCTCTGCCGCCACCACACCGCCCAGGCTCTGGAAGAGCGCGCCCTCCGCGCCGCCCAGCCCCAGTCCGATCCTCAGGCCCCTCTCCCCCGCTCCGGGTACTCCTCCTTCTGGCGCGGCTTCCACGGCGCCATCCGTCAGTCCCCGGAGTCCGATTTCGATGAGATCCTCGCCGACCTCATGGACGGCCTCGACGAGGGCGTCCTCTCCGACCGCTCGGCAGGACGCCTCCTCCACACCCTCGTCCGCCGCCGCCGCCAGCTCCATCAGCAGCGCCTCAACGAGAAGTTCATCCGTCTGGGGGAAACAGCATCGCGCCCTGCTCCAGGCAGGTACTTCCGCCAGGGAGCTCCATGAAATGCTTGCCCCACAGGTACACGAGCTGATGGGGCTCAACACCCCGAATGCAAGGCCATGAAAGCATGCGATTTCATGATGGGTCGAAATTGCAGAATCTCCCGTCGATGTCCGCTACCCGTGCCACCCGAGCGTGCGCAGGTACCGCCGGTCGGCGTCGCTCAACACCGCTCCCTCCAGCAGATCGGGCCGGTTCCGCCACGTCTTTTCCAGCGCCCTCTCCCGCCGCCAGCGCCGGATCGCCGCATGATCCCCCTGGGTCAGCACCGCCGGAACCGGCACCCCCCGAAACTCTCCCGGCCGGGTGTAGTGGGGATAATCGAGCAGCCCGCCGGCGCCGTGGGTCGAACGCGGGCCGGCGTCAGGACTGGCCTCCTCCTCCGCAGGACCGAAGCTCTCGTACTCGCTCGAGGCCTCGTTGCCCAGCACGCCCGGCAGCAGACGCGCGGTCGCATCCACCACCAGCGCCGCCGCCAGCTCGCCGCCGGACAGAACAAAGTCGCCGACCGACAGCTCGCGGTCGCACAGCAGCTCGTTCACCCGCTCGTCCACCCCTTCGTACCGGCCGCAGAGCAGCACCAGCCGCTCCGCCTGGGCAAGCTCGCGGGCCACGGCCTGGGTAAAGCGGGCCCCCTGGGCGGAAAGCAGGATCACCTGCTCCCGCCTCCGGTCCCGGCTCTCCTTCGGCGCGAGCCCGAGCGACTCAACGGCTTCGGCCAGCGGCTCCGGCTTCAGCACCATGCCCTCGCCCCCGCCAAACGGCCGGTCATCGACGGTCCGGTGCCGGTCGTGGGCAAAGCCGCGCAGGTCCGTGACCTCGACCGCGACCAGCCCGGCGGCACGGGCCCGCCGCAGCACCCCGTGCTCGAGAATGCTCGTGAAAAATTCGGGGAAGATGGTGATCAGATCGAACCGCATGGCCCTCGGTGCGTTGCGACGTCGCATCCTATTGTGGCATGCAGCCGCACAGGTCATTCGCCACCGCGCACGCGCAATTGCTATAATCCGCCGCGCGAGGGTTTTGCTGTTTTTCTGGCATACTCATACAGCGGTGCAAACTGACTCGGAGCCCGGAGGGCATAAATGCAGGACGATTACAGACTTCATGCAATGGGTGATGGAGAGTTCGAGCCGGAAGCCGACGATGACATGGAAGAGCTTGAGAACGGCTTCGGCGATGATGAGGAAGAAGAAGAAGAGATAACCACCACAAGCATCTCTTCCGACGACGACGATATGGACGAAGAGGAACCCGCCGCGCCGCAGCCGGCAGCCCCGCGCGCCGCTCCTCCCGCAAAGAAACCGGCAAAGAAGGCCGCTCCGAAGAAGGCAGCTCCAAAGAAGGCAGCTCCAAAGAAGGCGGCAAAGAAGGCCCCGGCAAAGAAAGCCGCTGCAAAAAAGGCAGCCCCAAAGAAGGCCGCCAAAAAGGCTCCCGCAAAAAAGGCCGTCAAAAAAGCGGTGAAGAAGTCGGCCAAAAAAGCGACAAAGAAGGCCAGCAAAAAAGCGGCTAAGAAGACGGCGGCAAAGAAGGCGCCGGCGAAAAAGTCAGCAAAGAAGGCCGCGAAAAAAGCGACGAAGAAATCGGCAAAAAAAGCGGCAAAGAAGACGGCGAAGAAGAAGGGCCGTCGTTAACGCCCGATTCCAGACAACACAAAAGGGCCGCTCCGCGGCCCTTTTTGTTTTCCCTGCGAAACCCTGCTAATCTCCGCCGCGGTTCTGTTCCTGCTCCTCCCGGCTCATGGGGGCATTGATGTTCAGCAGGCCGTCGGGCAGGCGCATTTCCACGCGCCCGTGTTCCGGATCCATGCGGATCAGGTATTCCCGGACCAGCGGGATCAGCACCTCGCGCTCGGCTCCGCGCACCCCGCGGCGATGCACCACCAGCAGCTCCGCATTGGAGGAGCCGCGATCCAGATCGACGATCTCGCCGACGTCGAGGCTGTCTTGATTCAGGTCGATCAGCCGGCAGCCGATCAGGTCCCCGGCATACACCGTACCGGCCTCAAGCGGCGCCCGCTGTTCTGCCGGAATGGCGACCGTATAGCCGCGGATCGCTTCGGCCTCATTAATGGAGTCGATACCGTGGAATTTGAGGATGATGCGGCTGCGCAGGAACCAGAAGTTCTCCAGCTCCATCTCGCGCGGACGCGTGCCGACCCGCTCCGGCGGAATCAGATAGAGCCGCCGCCGCTGGTGGAAGCGCTCCGGGAAGTCGGTGAGGAGCTCCGCGATTAACTCGCCGCGCCGTCCGTGAGGACGGACCAGTCGCGCCAGTAGCGTCCATGGAGATCGCGCAGCCGGCACACCGGGTTCCGACGCACCGCCGCCCTGAGGCCAATCATGGCCTTCGGGGGCGCGCGACGGGACGCGAGAAGGGATTGGACGGGGGGAATCCATCCGAACCGGGTCCGCTACTCCTCGTCGGAGCCATGCCCCTGATGGTCCTCTTCGAGAATGTCCAGAGTGTACCGATGATGGTGCTTCATGCTGACAGCTCCCAAAATGGTTCTCACGGAGCGCGCCGTGCGACCCTGCTTCCCGATCACCTTACCAACATCAGTCGGGGCAACGCGGAGCCGCAGCACCGTGCTCTCTTCTCGTTCGACGGCCTCAACAACTACAGCCTCGGGAACATCCACCAACGCTCGCGCAATTTCAGTCACCAACTCCCGCATGTCATCGGGTCTGTCTGTTGTCTGATTCATCCTGCCCCCCATTGGGAAGACACACGTCGTTCATCTTCCGGGGTTACGCGGATACTACCCTAAGCTTGGAGCGGAAAAAAGAACTATTCGCTGCGTTCCGCGGCCCGGGAGATGGCAAAAGTAACCTTTGGGAGGTATCTGGAGCAGGCGAGCAGGTGACTCCTCCGTGATTCAATCGAACTCAGGCCGCGGAGGCGTCCGCCTCTGTCCCGCCGCCAGTGGTGGACACCGGTGGCTGACCGGCCGTCGAAGCACCGGATCGCAGCAATTTCGCGACCCGATCCGAAGGCTGGGCGCCTTTGCCTTTCCAGTACTCGATGCGTTCCAGTTTCAGGTCAACCGAAGCGGGATTCGTTCGGGGATTGTACGTACCAACCACTTCCACCGAACGTCCGTTGCGGGCGCGGTCCTTTTCAATCACGACCACGCGATAATAGGGCTGTTTGCGCGCACCCACACGCGCCAGGCGAATCATCAACACTCTGCGGCAATCCTTTCAATATCGGTCTCGCCAAAGCAGCTCGAAACCGGCGAATCCAGAACACACGTCGGACCCAGCTTCCTAATATATCAGGGATTTATCGTCCAGCCCAGGGCGCCGGCGAAAGCCCCGCGGCCCGTCAGGGCGCCGTAGACAGCCCCAGGGAAGCCCCGGCCACGGTGGCGCGTTCGCCCCGCGCGACCGATTCCCGGAAATAGTCCAGAGCCAGCCGCAGTCCCGATCGCAAATCGACCTTCGGTTCCCATCCCAGCAGGGTTTTGGCCTTGCTGATGTCCGGACGGCGCTGGGTGGGATCGTCCTGGGGCAGCGGCTCGAAGCGGATGGCGCTGGCCGATGCCGTCACGGCAAGGATTTCCTGGGCGCATTGCAGAATCGTCCACTCCTCCGGATTGCCGATATTAACCGGGAAGTGCTCATCGGATCGCGCCAGGCGAAGGATGCCTTCGATTTCGTCTGAAACATAGCAGAAACTGCGCGTTTGGCTTCCGTCACCGTAGATGGTCAGATCCTCGCCATGCAGGGCCTGAGCCATCAGGTTGGAGATGACGCGGCCGTCGCTGGCCTGCAGACGCGGTCCGTAGGTGTTGAAGATGCGGACCAGACGGGTGTCCACGCCGTAGTAGCGGTGCCAGGCCATCACCAGCGCCTCAGAGAAGCGCTTGGCCTCGTCATAGACAGAGCGCGGCCCGACGGGGTTGACGTTGCCCCAGTAAGTCTCCGGCTGCGGGTGCTGTTCGGGATCGCCATAGCACTCGGAGGTCGAGGCATGCAGGAATCCGGCGTTGTACCTGCGGGCCACCTCCAGGGCGTTGCGGGTGCCTTCGGAACCCACCCGGAGTGTTTCCGGGCCAAGACGCAGGTAATCGACGGGGCTGGCCGGTGAGGCGAAGTTAAATACAAGGCTCACCGGCCCGAAGTCGAACGGATCACAGATGTCATGCTCGATCAGCTGAAAGCGCGGTTCCCTGCTGAGCGGTTCAAGATTCTGCACGCGGCCGGTGCAGAGATTGTCGACACCAACAACCGTGTTGCCCTCGGCGATGAGCGCGTCACATAAATGCGATCCGAGGAAGCCGGCGGCGCCAGTCACCAGAATGCGGTTGGTCTGAGAACTCTTCCCGTTTTCCAAAGCCTGCGGTTCTCCTGAGTAACGACAGCTTGTTCAGAATAGCGGAACCCCATGGAGATAATCCGTGGAGGAGCCGTTTTGGCGGGCGAGATGGGGCCCGCGCGAGGCTCCGCACGCGTGCTGATATGCTGGCCTGGTCCCTCCCCGGTCTGGAGACACCCGCGAAGCATGGAAGCCCTTGTCCAGTTGAATCACGTGTCGAAATCGTATGAGGCGAAGCCAGCGGTCAAGGATCTCTCTCTCCGGATTGAGGCGGGGAGCATGTTTGGGCTGTTAGGACCCAACGGCGCGGGCAAGACCTCCACAATCCGCATGATGATCGGCATCACCATGCCGGATGCAGGCCAGGTTTCCCTGTTCGGCAAACCGTTTTCCGGCGAGGCGCTGCAGCGGGTCGGGTATCTGCCGGAGGAGCGCGGGCTCTATAAGAAGATGAAGATCATCGATCAGCTCGTCTTCCTCGGCGAGTTGCGGGGGCTGGGCGCTCTGGAAGCGGCACGGCGGGCGAAGTCCTGGTGCGAACGCCTGCAGATCTCCGACTCGATCAACAAGAGAACCGAGGAGCTGTCGAAAGGCATGCAGCAAAAGATTCAGTTCATCTCCACGCTGCTGCACGATCCGGAGCTGATCATCATGGACGAGCCGTTCTCCGGGCTGGATCCAGTGAACTCGGCTCTGTTGCAGGACACCCTGCTGGAACTGAAGAAGCAGGGGAATGCCGTCCTCTTCTCCACCCATCGCATGGATCAGGTGGAGAAGCTGTGCGATTCCATTTGCCTGATCCATCGGGGCGAAGCGGTGCTCTCCGGCGGGATGCGCGAGGTGAAGTCGCGCTACGAACGCAACCGGGTGATCGTTCACTATGAGGGAGACGACGGATTTCTGCAGCATCCGGCAATTGAGGAGTACAAAAGCTACGCAGGGCACGCAGAGATTCGGCTGAAGCCGCATGCGGACGCTCAGGATCTGCTGCGCACGGCCGCGGCTGCGGCGGTGATAACGAAGTTCGAGTTGGTGGAGCCTTCACTGGAAGAGATCTTCATCGAAACCGTCGGGGGCCGCGCCGATGCTTAGACAAACGTTGCTGATCGCAAAGCGCGAGTATCTGGAAAGAGTGAAGAGCAAGGTCTTCCGCATCACCACGCTGCTGGTCCCCATAGGGATGGGCGGCCTGGCGTGGCTGGGCGGGATGAGCGGCCACAAGCTGGAAGGCGTGCAGAGCCTGGCGATTCTCTCCGCGGACGCCAATCTGGCGACTCAGGTGCGGTCGGCCCTCCAGGAAAGCCAGTTCCCTCCCTCGACGATTCGGGTGTACGCGCCGGCGACGAGTGCCGATCGGCGGAGCGCGGACCAGGAACTGGCTTCGCACCAGATTGCCGGGTATCTGACGCTGGAAAATCTCCCCGGCGAAGCCCAGCCCGAGGCGATCTGGGTTTCAGGAAGCTCGATCAATATTGTTGCCAAATCGCAGATGGAGTCCGCGGTGCGTTCGGCGCTGATCCGCCAGCAACTGCTGGCCCGCGGGATGCAGCCCGGGCAGCTCAACGACCTGATGCAGCCCATCACGCTGAAAACCATGCAGATCAGGAACGGCGCAGCCGTCCATTCCGACTCAGAGAAGAATTTTCTGGGCGCTTATGCCCTGATCCTCGTGCTTTACGGCTCGGTATTGATCTATGGCATTAACATTGCGCGATCGGTGGTGGAAGAGAAGACCTCGCGGATCTTCGAGGTGCTGCTGTCGACCACCTCGTCGGATTCTCTGATGATGGGCAAGCTCCTGGGTGTAGGGGCTACAGGGCTCACGCAGATGGCGATCTGGGGCCTGTTGCTGGCCTTCTATGCCGGCTCGGCGATCGCCGCCAGCCAGGGCATCCACGGCCTCGGCTCTCTGGGCATCACCGGAGCCGAGCTCGCCTACTTCGCCGTTTTCTTTCTGGGAGGATTCTTCCTGTACAGCGGGCTGGCCGCGGCGCTGGGATCGAGTGTGAGCGGCGAGCAGGAGGTACAGCAGTTCAGCTTCATTCTGATTTCTCCTCTGATCGTCAGTGTCGTGCTGCTGCCCTACGTGCTGGGCAATCCCAATGCGCCTGCCTCCGTGGTCCTTTCGCTGATCCCGCCCTTTACGCCGATCATTATGTACATGCGCATCTGCTCCCAGATGCCGCCGCTGTGGCAGGTAGCCCTCTCGATTGTGCTGCTGTTCGCCTCGGTATGGGGGATGGTGTGGCTGGCCGCGCGCATCTACCGCATCGGTGTGCTGATGTACGGCAAGCGGGCCACGCTTCCGGAGATGCTGCGCTGGCTGCGGTACAGCTGAGTTAATGGCTGTTCGCGCGACGCCGCTCAGAATCCTGCATGGCGGGCCGGCGAATGGAAACCACTTCCGACCCCGTCTGCTGCCTGTCGGAACGGCCTGTGCCGGGAACCTCGGGCTGCGCGGAACCGATCTCCACCATCTTCGGGCGGAGATTCGTGGGCAGGAAAATGCTGAAGACAGTCCCGTGCCGACCCGCATCCACCGAGGAGCGCATCTGTATCTCCCCGCCGTAGCGCTCAACAATCGACCGGGTCACCCAGAGGCCGAGGCCGGTACCACGCTGGCCCTTGGTCGTGAAAAACGGCTGGCCTAAGCGCCGCTGCACATTCCGGGGAATGCCGCTGCCGTTGTCTCCAACGGAAATGCGGATGCCGCGAACGCCGTGGTCGCTCCAGCTGCGGGTGCAGCGAACGCGAACCCGCAGCCTGCCGTTCGGCGACGAGGCCTCGACGGCGTTGGTGACCAGATTGGAAAGAACCTGACGCATCTCGCCAGGATAGACGAGGGCTTCTTCGGGACAGTCGTATTGGCGCTCCACGCGAAGATTCTTCTCCATCGTCCGCCGGCTGTAGAGCGACAGGACTTCTTCCAGCAGCTCGTCGATGTGGACGCGGACCGGGCCGGTCGTTTCCCGGGAGAAGTTGAGGGTCTGCCGGCTGATTTGACCCACACGTCCCAGTTCTTTCTGTGCCAGCGCCAGGTAGCTGCGGGCCGAGGGGGACAATTCGCGCTCCTCGCCCAAAAGATAAAGAAGATTGGTGATCGACTCCAGTGGATTATTAATTTCGTGAGCAATGGAGGCCGCGAGGCGACCAATAGTGATGAGCTTCTGATTCTCCCGCAACAACACTGCGGTCCGATCCAGTTCTTCCTGGCCGCGAGACTGGGCCTCCGCGGACTGGCGGACCTTCAGGGCTCGGGCCAGCGCCGTGGGCAGGCGCTCCATCTCTCCGGCAAGCAGCACTTCCGTCGCTCCGTTGCGGAGGAGGCGAATGGCCTCGCTCTGGGCCATTCGGCCGCCGGCAAGGATGACCGGGATTGCCGGTTGTGCGGACCGGGCTCGGTTGATGACTTCGCGCAGCTCCAGATCGGGCAGACCCTCGGGTCCGGCTACCACCAGATCTGTGGCGCCACGCCGCAACTCCTCAAGGAACTCGCGGCGGCTTTCCGCGAAGTCAATTGCCAGACGCAAACCCGCCTGATGGGCCGCCGCACGCACCGCATGATGCGACAGCGCAGAACACCGCAGCATCAGGATCCCGGGGATGGATTCTCCACTCATTTGCGCACCGTGCGGCCCCGCCGGAACTGCAGGCGAGCGGGGTAGCATCCTGAGAATTTTCACCGGAAGCGTTCCGGCTTCCAGCGTCAACATACGAGCCTCCTGATTTCACCCCTGGAATTGCCTCCCCTGCCCCGTGCCGGCAGAGGAGAAAGGGATGGGTGCGTACAAAGCCCGTAACTTGCCTGAAAATTCGATGTGGACAGGTACTGTGGTGTTGCTTCCGGAATGGCGCGGTTTGGCGCCTGGTGTTGTTATTCACGAGGAATTAACGGCCATAGAAGACCCGGCGCGACCGGCCAGGACAGAAAATGTGCCCCTTGCTTCGGCTCACAAGCCGTCCCCGACCCAGGACCTCTGCCTCGAAGGCGGACGGTTACCTGTCGAAAACAGCATCCGAGATTTCTGAGCCCGGTTCGAGGGTATCCTGATCTAAACAGAAGCAATCGGATGAAAGCGCGCATGAAAAGAACGCTGGTTTTTGGCGTTGGGCTGGCCACCGTAGCCGCCGGCCTGGCAGCCCAGGCGCAGAGCAATCCCGCCAACTCGCGGGTGAACCCCTATGCCGGCAGCGTCCAGGCCGCCCCGGCAACGACTGAAGTCCTGCACTTGTCGATGGACGATGCCATCCGGATGGGCATCGAAAATAATCTGGCACTCACCCTGGCACGGGCGCAGCAGAAGGCCGCCAACGCCCAAAAGCTGGAGTTGGCGAACATCCTGCTGCCGAATCTCTCGCTCCATGGCGAGACCGGCGTGCACGAGTACAACCTGGAGGCCCAGGGCTTTCACCCCTCCACGGTGGGTCTGTTCGCCCCCCTTTTGCCGCCCGGCACCTCGCTGTCCGCGTTTCACCTGGTCACGAAGGTGGATACGACCGTCGGCCAGATCAATTTCTCCCAGGCGCTCTTTAACTGGTCGGGATACGACGTGTGGCGGGCTGCCCAGGCGGCGCAAAAGGCGGCCTTCTACAACGCGCAGTCGTCGCGAGGCCTGGTGGTGCTGAATGTGGGGAACACCTACCTGCAGGCGCTGGCTGCGCGAGCCCAGGCGAGCTATGCGCGAGCTCTTCTCGAAACCGATGAAACCATCCTCAACCAGGCGCACCAGGAGCATCTGGCCGGCACGGCAGCCAACCTGGACGAGCTGCGGGCACGGGTCCAGTACCAGGCCCAGCAGCAGACGGTGATTGCCTCCGAAGACAATTTTGAGAAGGTGAAGATTGCGCTGAATCGCGAGGTCGGCCTGGCTCCGGAGCAGCAGATTCAGCTGACCGACTCCGCTCCCTATGCCGAGCTGCAGCCGATGAACATCGATGCGGCGCGCACCGAAGCGTACGCCAGCCGTCAGGATTTCCAGATGCTGAAGCAGGAGCTGCGCGCCGCGGAGCTGGAGCGGAAGGCCACCGCGCACCAGCGCTTCCCCACCCTGACCTTCGGCGGGAACTACGGCGTAACCGGCATTTCCGGCGGGGTCTATCACGACACCTTCGCAGCCGTGGGAACGCTCTCCATCCCGATCTTCGAGGAAGGGAAAATTCGCGGCGACAACGATGTCGCCGAGGCGCAGCTGCAGCAGATCCGCTCGCGGATGCAGGACCTGACGCGGAAAATCGACCAGCAGCTGCGGGACAGCCTTCTGGACCTCGAGACCGCCGAAGAGACGGTGCAGGTGGCAAAGAGCAACGTGGATCTGGCGAGCACGGCTTTGGACCAGACCCAGCAGCGCTTCACCTCCGGGGTGACGGACAGTCTGCCGGTGGCCGAGGCGCAGTCGACTTTGGCGGCCGCCCAGACTCAGTATGTGAACAGCGTGCTGCAGCTGAACGAGGCGCGGCTGGGGCTGGCCCGCAACCTGGGCATCGTCGACACCCAGTACAAGATGTATCTGCGGGGGGGAAAGCCCTCTGCGGCGAACTCCTCTGCCGGATTGCCCAGCAGCGGCGATTAGCGGCCAGCTTCTCCGTTCCGATCCAGGCCTGGGGGACTATTCCGTCGGCTGCCAGAGTTCGACGCGATTGCCTTCCGGGTCAGTGAACCAGCCGAAGCGGCCATAATCATAGCTCTCGCGTTTGGGATCCACGGGCACCCCGGCGGGGATCAGACTATCCAGCACCGCGTCCAGATCATCCACCTGAAAATTGAGCATCGTGGGCTGGCTGGCGGGGAAATATTTGGACGACTGCGGAAAGAAGGACAGGACAATCATGGCGCGCTGCCGCTCGGCGGGAAGTGCGAAGCAGCCCTCGCCTTTGGGCAGGCCCAGAGGCTTTTCGTACCAGGCGTAGAGCGCCTCCGGGTCGCGGGCGCGGAGAAAAACCCCTCCCAGCCCCGCGGCCCGTGCCATGTCAATCCTCCTCGGAGAGCAGTTTGGCGAGCGGTTTGGGATGCTTCTCCGTGCGCTTTTCCTGCCGGGGCGTGTCCACGATCACGCGCTCGGGTTTGGGCTGGCCCACCCGCTCGCGAGCGTTGGCTTTCACCGCCTTCACAGCGGAGAATGTCTTCTTCTTTGCGCGCTTTTTGGGCATAGCAGAGAGCGTCCGGGGCCCGCAGGCGCTCGCATGGGGCGCCAGCCCCGCCCCCGCTGACCTACAAACTAGCATCTCCTTCCGGCTCCAATGTGAAATACTTTTTGTGGAGTATTACGGCCATGGAAGAACGCGACTTTTTCAACGAGAAATCCGAGCAGCGTACCCATACCCTTAACTGTCCCCACTGCGGACAACCGGGCGAGTACCAGGTGCGGTGGCTGGTGCGCACGCGCAAGGCCCAGCTGCCGAGAAATGCCGACGAGCGGGACCGCGCGCGATTCGCCAAAGCACAGTCGTATATGGTGCGCCAGGACGATATGGTCGCCTGCACGAATATCCGGTGTCGGAAGCGGTTTGAAGTCACGAGCTTGCAGTCCGTGGCGTTCCTGCAGTCGGCATAGGAGCCGGCCGCTGGCCTGTACCCGGTAGCTTGTCGCCGGTAGCTCCAGCAGGAGTGTATGAGTCACGAAGGGATTCGCCTGGTCGGTGCGGATGAGGCGCAGCGTGCCCCGGAACCGGAGCTGCCGCGCGCGGCGGTCACGCCCGCAAAGGTCCGCGTGCAGCAGACCACCGGCGAGGGCCTCGATATCGTTTGGAACGACGGGCACCGCAGCCACTGGAGCTTTGCCTGGCTGCGCAGCGCCTGCCCCTGTGCCACCTGCCACGAGGAGCGCGAAGCCCAGGGCCGCGAGCCTGGCGAGCCGAAGAAGCAACCTGCGACACTGTTGCCCATGTACCACGAGCCGCCCCGTCCAGTCTCATCGGCTCCCACCGGCAACTATGCCATCAGTTTCAAATGGAACGACGGCCACGCCAGCGGGATCTACTCGTGGGAATATTTGCGGCGGCATTGCCTGTGCGAAGCCTGCCGGGCGAGTGGCGAGTAAGGCGCGCTACGCCCTCTTTTGCGAGTTCGCGTCCAGCGCCGCCGACACCTTCGCATAAAACGCGCCCAGGTCTTCTGCCGGTCCTGTCGTGATGCGGCGAAAGACCTTCAGCAGCGGGTAAACCTGGGAGCCCCGGATATCGAGGGCCGGCATCGCCATTTCCGTCCCGGCATCGGAGCGTCCGGAGTTGAGTTGCCCCGGATAGACGGCCATGATCCAGCCGGCCTCGTAACGCCGTCGAAAAATCTCGCCGAAGTAGCCGCCCCACAGCCGGGTGGCATCGTCCTGCTGGTCCGCCGGAACCGGGCTCCGCGCGGCGATCACGGTCTCCAGACGGGCGATCGACTCGGGGGAAAAGTCCAGTTCCATGCCGTGGTCTTCTGCGGCGATCCGCACCGCCTCTGCGGCCCAGGCCTGCATCATGGCGTCCAGCGAGTCGAAGGTCTGTTCCGAGAGTGGGTGGGGGCGAGACATACTCGTCAGACTACAGGAGCCGGACCGGGACAGAATGCGCTCCACCCATGTATCTTTGAACTTTGCGACACAGTTTGCAGAGTTCCCTGCGGTTGCGCTGGAGGATTTGTCGGTTGACGAGGACGTGGAGTGTGCGTTTGGCTGTGGCGGCGATAGCCGCCGTGATGGGTCTGGCAGGCGTGGCGGCGCAGGGACAGGTGCAGAGCCCGCCGCCGAATCCACAGCTTCCTCCGCCGGCGCCCCTGTCCGAGGTGCGGTACAACTTCCCTTGGGAAATCTACGGCGGTTTCGCGTACTCGCACTTCGACGCCGGACCGAGCCTGCTGCAGGGGGCCAACCTCGGCGGCTTTGACGCGCGGGCCATCCGCGAGTTCAGCCCACGCTGGGGCGCCGGCGTGAACGTGCGCGGCTACTACGGTACCAGCGGCACCACGCCAAACTGCGGCGGCTGCACGGGGTCCGGTCCCAACGCAGGACCCATCACCGGACCGTTTGTCAGCGAGCACATGTTCCTCGGCGGGCCGGAGTTCCGCGCGCTTAGCAACGAACACGCCTCCATGATGCTGCACGCCTTTATGGGCGGCGCCTACGGTTACTTCACGGGCGGGCTGAACGGGGTTCCGCCGGAGAGTGTGGGTTTCTTCCCGAACCAGTGGACCTGGGCCGGAGCGTTCGGCGGCTCGATTGACCTGAACCGCTCGCCGCGGCTGGTCTTCCGCATCGCGCCGGACGCCACGCTGACAAACTTCAGCGGTGTCCAGGTCAAAGAGCAGTTTGCCCTGTCCGTAGGTCTGGTCTACCGCATGGGACGTCCGCTCGGATCGGCGAAGCCTCAGACGAAGAAACGTCACCCCTGGTGGCGGCCTTAGGATCTGGCCTGTCAGGAAAGTAAAAGGGAGGAGCCCAGGCTCCTCCCTTTTACTTTGGTGCTCACGACCCCGGTTCGATGGGCGCGTCGAGAACCGGATGATCCAGGCCCCGCAGGCTCCGCCCCGCCTGGCCCTCCAGATCGAAGACCACGACCTCATTCGTCCCCGGATGCAGCCAGGGTCCGGGCAGGTACAGCGCCTTCTGCGGTCCTACGCGCCAGAAGCGCCCCAGCGGGCGGCCGTTGACCCACACCATGCCCTTGCCCAGTGCGCCGGTGTCGAGGAACGTGTCCTCGGAGTGGTCGACGGTAAAGCTCGCCCGATAGAAGCACGCTCCTGAACAGGGCTGATCGCTATAGGCCATTTTGCCGGGATCGAGCATGGGCAGGGAGAAGTTTTCCCAGCCCGTCAACGGTTTGCCGGCGAGGCGCACACCACCGAGAAGGCCGACGCGCTCGGTGGGCAGCGCGGGACCGAAGTTCACGCGCCCGGTGTTCTCCAGCAGAATGTCGAGCCGGGCGCGGGCCGAGCCAATTTTCAGGGGCAGTGAAGTCTGGTCCAGGCGCCGGTCGATCGTACCGGCGAGCTTCCCATCCACGTACACCTGGGCATAGTCGTGAAGCGCGCCAACGGTCAGCAGGCCGCTCACGGGACCGGTAATGGTGGTGCGGTAGAGAACGTAGCCGTACGCCTGGTTCATTTCCTCCATCGTCAACGGCTGATCGGAGTGCACAGGAGCGGGCAGGTTCTCCCACAGCGAGGCGCCCTTTGTGAGATGAAACGCCGGAATCGTCGTGGCGGGCGGCGCGGTCGGAACCGGCGGCGGCGTGATGCCGGTATCGCGCGCAATGATGGTGCGGAAGCGGTAGTACTTGGGCGTGGGGTGCCCGCTCTCATCGAGCGCTGCGTCGTAGTCGTAGCTGGTCACGTCCGGCTCATAGTTCTTGCCGTTGGAGTTGGCCCCGTTCATCCAGCCAAAGCTGGTGCCGCCGTGAAACATGTAAATGCTGATCGAGTATCCCTGGCGCAGAATCCAGTCCAGATCGGCAGCCTGCTGATCGGTGCTGGTGTGGGCATGCTGCGCGCCCCAGTGATCGAACCAGCCGTCCCAGTATTCAGCGTTCATGAAGGGCCCCTCGGGCCGAAGCTTTTTCAAAATCGCAAACGATTTCTGCGCCTCCCCCGGACCAAAGTTGATGGCCGCAGGCAGTCTAGGCAGGCTCCCCCGCGGAACCTCCTCAGCCCCATCGGCGGTGAAGAGCTGCGCCTTCGTGAACCCGGCATCGGCCAGCATCTGCCGGATGTCGTTCATGTAGACGTGATCGTCGCCATAGCTGCCGTATTCGTTTTCCACCTGCACGGCAATGATGGGCCCGCCATTGCCGATCTGCAGCGGAGCCAGTTCCCTGCCCAGCCGCTGGAGCCACGCGTGGGCAGCCGCCAGAAACGCAGGATTGCGCGAGCGGACCACCATCTTCGGATCCTTCAGCAGCCACGCCGGGTATCCGCCCCATTCCCACTCCGCGCAGGCGTACGGCCCGGGCCGCAGGATCACATACAGCCCCTCCTGCTGCGCCTCGCGGATAAACTCCGCAACGTCCAGGTTTCCGGAGAAGTCGTACACCCCGGGATGCGGCTCATGCGCATTCCAGAAGACATACGTCGTGACGGCGTTCAGCCCCATCGCCTTCGCCATGCGCAGCCGGTCACGCCAGTACGCGCGGGGTACGCGGGCGTAGTGGATAGACCCGCTCACGATGCGGAACGGCTTGCCATCCAGCAGAAACTGCCCACCTTCCGCGCGAAACGAGTGACCCTGAGCCGGATGCACAGACGAAGCTGCCTGCGCCGGAGCCGTAGCCGTAGCCGCAGCATGCCCCGACAAAGGAAGAAGCGCGGCAGCCAAGAGCAGGAGAGTGTAAACGTACGTGCGTCGCATGGATCGATCTCCGTCACGACTATATCGCGCCGCTTAGAAGCCGAGCAGGACTCCACGCAGAAACGTCAATGCCGGGCTGATGGCGGCTGGATTAGTTTGGACCGTCGGGCGTGGGTCCGGAAGACGGAAGCGTCGGCTCTGGCTCCCGCCTTCCTGCTTCGGCGCCGTGCAGATTTCCAGCGCCCGCGCGAGCCGGTCGATGAAGCTGCGCGGCCGGAACAAAAAGATCGATTCCTCCGGCCCCGGCGGCACCGGTCGGGTTCGCTTGCTGTCCTCCGGGTTTCGGGTCGGAAACGATCCCAACAATCATCCAGTCTCGATCTCCTGCCCGAACCAGTCTTCCTAATGCGTCGCCTCCCGGCCACCAACGATGAGCGCCGGCATCGTTAATGACGGCAGCCGGAGTGCCTCCTGCGTCGTCGCCTTTGAATAAATCGCGGCCGGTAAGGATCGACCTCCCGTATTCCCTGAATTTTCCGGGGGACCAGGGGTTGAAGGCGACGGATTCGCTCAGATCGGGTCGATTCAGCGGATAAGCGGTCATAAAGAATCCACCCGAAGCGGGCCTTGGAATCTCGACCTGCACTGGCGGCGGAGTCGGCTTGGGGCGGGAAGCTACGAATCCAATCGCGGCATGGACAAACAGCCAGACTCCTAATCCATACAAGGCGAGGGTAAGCAGCCATAATGAAAGCGCCCGCCAGGGCCGAATCCCAGCCTTTTCAGCATCCTTATGCTTCTCAGGAACTTCTTGACTCGGCTGACGCGGTTTCAGTTCGAACTGCGTTTCCGCACGCGGTCGCGCGAACTCGATTTTCTCAGTTAAGGCAGGTGTCCTGATGGGTTTGACCGGCCTGGGAGCCAGCACGACCGGAGCCTCCGTCCCTGCATTCATCAGCGAGATCAGTTCGTCCGCGCTTTCGGCGCGCTGGCGCGCATCCTGCATCATGCAGCGCGAGAGAACGCTGCGATAGGGCTCTCCGATGCCGGACATCGCACCCGGGGACAGGCCACGCGTGATCGATTCGATGATCTGTCCGGTGCTGGCCTCGGGATCATCTGCCCCGAAGGGCAACGCGCCAGTGAGCAGCTCGATCGTCATGACGCCGAAGCTCCACAGATCGAGATTGCACTGGATCTTGCCGTTGACCCCGAAGCGCACAGGATTGAACTGCTCCGGAGCCATGTAGGCGCAGGTTCCAACCGCCATCGTCGAAGCTCCGGCACCCGATACTCCCGAGGATTTCGAGATTCCGAAGTCTGTAATCCTGGCGACTGGAACTCCGTCATCCCGGCCAACCAGGACATTGGATGGTTTGAGATCCCGGTGAATGATGGGGGGATGACGCTGGTGGAGGTAGCTTAACCCTCGCAACACATCCGTCAACAGCTTCTGCCGATACTGCGGATTCTCTCTCAGGAAGTGACTGATCGTGCCTCCCTCGATGAACTCCATGATCCCAACCTGAATCTCCTGCGCTTCGCCGAGCGCGTTTGTGCCTTTGAGCACCTCCGCGCCACGATACCGGCAGATGTTCGGATGGTTGAGATCGATCGCCCTCTTAATTTCGCTGATCAGGTCGTACTGCTGCGGCACATCCCGGGAGAAGATCTTGAGCGCGACCGTGCGATCCAGCACGATGTCGCGGGCCTTGTAGACGCGGCCGAAGCCGCCTGCGCCCACCAGGTCCCCCTGTGCATCGTATTCGTAGCGCTCGCGAAACTCCTTCAGGTTCATCGAAGCCTCTTGCACGACCGCCGGTTTCCGGCAAATTCAAGCCGATGAGTTCCGGGCAACCCGAGTAACCAAATCGCAGCGCTGCCGGAACCGGCTACGGTTCAAACAGGAACCGCCGCATTGCAAACCCTGCGGAGATACTCGGCCTTTGGATTTCGGGGGATGGGCTACCGAAGGACATCATAACGGAATCGTCCTGTCGTATTGCGCAGCGACAAACGGCCGCTCGCCCTGTTCCTCCACCACCCGGGTTAACCGCATGGGCCGTGGAGCGCAGAGGACTTCAGAGGTTCTTTAGAATCCGAGCAGGACTCCGCGCAGAAACGTCAATGCCGGGCTGATCATGAACCCGATCACCGGCCCGCCCCAGATAAACAGAACGAAAAGGCCCAGCAGTCCAATCGAATCGTAGAGTCGCAGCGCCTTGTACGGCAGCATGTGGCGAAAAATGTGCGAGCCGTCCAGCGGCGGTAACGGGATCAGGTTAAAAGCCGCGAGAATCAGGTTGAGGATGATCGTCAGATACAGCAGCCCCACCAGCGGAATGAGCAGAGAGCCGGGGGCGGCGAGAATGCTCAGGCTGCCCGAAGCCGCTACAAAATGCACAATCTTCGCGCCCTGGCTGCTCACCCGCGAAATGATCAGCAGCATGATCGTCGCGCCCAGAGCCGCCAGAACGTTGCTGGCTGGCCCGGCAAGCGTGGTCAGGATATCGTCGCGGGTGATGTTCTTAAAATTGCGCGGCGTCACCGGCGTGGGCTTGGCCCAGCCAAACAGGAATCCCGGGCTCACCAGCAGCATAATGGC